>CAZWVG010000137.1:0-14883 GCA_964637355.1 uncultured Gemmatimonadaceae bacterium | reverse complement strand
ATGGAAGATCGAGTCGCCGCTCACCTCCGCCGGCGACTGCATCCGCTCGACGATGTCGTCGCCCTTCGCCAGATCCGACATGCGGAAGGGGCGCTTGGGGGGTGCGAGCGACGGGGTACGCTCGAGCTCCTCGGCGCTGGTGACGCGATCGGTTGCGAGGTCGACGAGCATCATTGGCGGCGTCTGCACCCAGACGCGCGTCCCGTCGACCGCTTCGAGCTTCACGTTGACCGACGACGACGCGTCGCGTCCACTCCCCAACTCGATGAAGCGGTGCCCGTCACTCCGCACGTCGTGCAGGAGAATCCCCACGCGGTAGCGATCCTTTCCGGCATCGCGGTGCAGCGAGGGAACGTATGGTTCGAGGCGCGTCATCAGCGTGATGATCGTCGTCCCCGATCGCATCGATCGACCGACCGGACTTCCGGTGGTCTGGATCTGGAGCGTGGAGCGTCCGAGCCAGGCGATCGCGCTCAACGCGACGAGGACGATCGCGGCGATTCCCACGATGCTGGCCTTTCGGCTGGAGACCGCGAGGTGCCGCGCTGCCGCGGATTCGGCAGCGCCCCTCTCGCGCGAAACGGTTGCTGCTGACGGATCGCTGCCCCCGCGCGGCGGTGGGGTTCGTCGCGATCCTGACCCACCCGCCGCCGTTCCACTCGGCATCAGCGTGATCCACCCGCGGTCGTCGAGGGTGCCGACGCAGCCCGGTGCCTTCTGGCGAATCACCTCACGCGTGACGCGCTCGATGATCTCCGCGCGGCGCGTCCCGGCCCACGGATACTTCCGGGTCCACTCGTCGCTCGTTCCCACGGAGATCATCGCGACCGCATCACCGCCGCCGAATTCCCACCAGAAGCGCAGCTCGTGCCCGGGCTCGCGATAGAGAATGCTCCCGGCGCGCCCGTCCTCCACCACCTGCACCTCCCAATCGCGCGCCGTCACGTGTCGTTCTCGCTCGTTGGACTGTCCTACTTCGGCGTAACGCGGAACAGCCCTCCCTCGCGCGCATTCTCGATCAGCCAGATCGCTCCGTCAGGCGCAACGGCGACGTCGCGGATCTGGTGTCCCACGTCCCAACGCTCGGCCGGCGTCGCGCCGCCGTTCCCGTCGAAGGTGATGCGGCTCAGTGTCTTGGTCGCCATCCCACCGAGGAGCGCGGAGCCCTTCCACTGCGGGAACATCGTCGCGTTGTAGAAAGTGAGGCTCCCGGGAGCGATGACCGGCGTCCAGTAGATCACCGGCTTGGCGAGGTCGGGGCGGGTGTCGGGGCTCGGGATCTCGACGCCGTTGTAGTTCACCGCGTACGAGACGAGCGGCCAGCCGTAGTTCTTCCCCGGCTCGATCAGGTTCAGCTCGTCGCCACCGCGCGGGCCGTGTTCCAGCTCCCAGAGGCGTCCGTCAGGCGCAAAGGCGAGCCCGTACGGGGTACGGAACCCCATCGCCCACGTCTCCGACGGCGTCAGGTTCTTCCCGGGGAACCGGTACGTCGACACGACCGGTGCGGTCTTGGCGAGCTCGGTATCGCGCGGCGGGTTGATGATCGGGAGCGTGTCGGCGCCGACGTCGCCAGCGTGCGGATTGCCGGGCGCCGGCTTTCCGTCGAGCGTGAGGCGGAGGATCTTGCCTAACGGGGAGTTCGGGTCCTGCGCCGGCGTCATGCGCTGCCGGTCACCGACGGTGAGGAAGAGGTACTTGTTGTCGGGAGAGAACGCGACCGCTGCGCCAAACTGTCCGCCGCGCCCGCGCGCACCATCGCGCCAGATCACCTCGAGTCCATCAAGGCTCGCCGAAGATTCGCCGATCGTCAGCTTCGCCCGTGCGAGCGCGAGGCTCGACCCGCCGTCACCGGGCTCGGAGTACGTCAGGTAGACGTAGTGGGTCGTCGAGTAGTCGGGCGATGTGTAGACGCCGAGCATACCGCCCTGCCCGCCGTACTGCACGGCAGGGACGTTGGCGAGCGGCGTCTTCGCCCCTTGCTGCGTCACCAGCCAGAGCGGTCCCACCTTCTCGGTGATGAGCATGCGCCCGTCGGGGAGAAAGGCGATACGCCACGGGAGTTCGAAGGTCGCGACCTGGGTGAGCGTGAAGGGGAGGCTCGACTCGGCGGGCTTCGATCCGGCGTTGATTTGTGCCTGGGCGGCGGAGGCAGTAACGGCCAGCAGCAGGGCGGAACGGACAACCACGTTCATGGGGGGGACTCCTCGGCGGGATTCACGTTGTTGCCGAAGGTTACAGCGTGGGCGCCCGTGGAAGCCAGCGGAGTGCCGCGACGAGGAAGGAAACCGTGACCCGAGGGAGCCGTACGGCCACCGGTCACGCGTTTCGCTCCCCCCCCTCTCCTCAAGGCCGTCATGAACTCTCCTGACCTCAACTGGTCGGAGCGAACCCTTTTCGGTCTCTCGCTCATCCTCGCCCCTGCGCTCTTTTCGCTGTCGAGCTTTTTCTGGGTGGGCGAGGGACAGTATGGTGTCACTGGAAGTACGCTCCTGGTCCTGGGGAGCATCTTCTGGATTCCGGCCTTTGCGGGAGTGTTTCGCGTGCTGCGGCAGCGGACACCACGGTACGCAGCGTGGGGATTGCTGTTCGCCGCGTATGGGTGTGTCTGCGGCGGCGCAGCATTTGCCTTTCAAGGGCTGTTCATGGAGTTGTACGGCGTGCCTCACGCCGCCGCGCTCGAGGCACTCGGCGCGCATCCGATCGTGGCGAACGTCATCTTCTGGATCGGCGGGCCGATGTTTCCGCTCAGCGTTTGCGTTCTGGGCGCGGTTCTGCTGCGCACCGGGAAGATTCCCGCGGCGCTGGCACTCCTCTTCGCCGTCGGCGGCCTCCTATTCCCGGTCGCCCGCATTCCAAGGATCGAGCTCGTCGCGCACGCAGTCGACCTGATGATGCTGATCCCTGCGTGGTACATGGGCGTGCAGATGCTGCGCGCAGTCCCCGGGCAGCGCGACGCCGGCGCCGTTGCGTGACTGTGCTATGCGCGGACGTGAGCGCCAGTCGGGCGTAGCTGGATCATCGCGCGATGTGCGGCGTCCCCGAATGTGGAGACGCCGCCCACCTTCGCCTGCTGCCTAACGTCTCCCCGGCGTCAGCCGACGTCGAACCGATCCAAATTCATCACCTTGTCCCACGCCTTCACGAAATCGGCGACGAACTTCTCCCGCGCGTCGCTGGCCGCATACACCTCGCTGATCGCCCGCAGTTGCGAGTTGGAGCCGAAGACGAGGTCCACGCGCGTCGCCGTCCACTTCACGTCGTCGGTCGCGCGGTCGCGTCCCTCGAAGAGCGACTCGCTCCCGTCCATCGGCGCCCACTTGGTGTCGGACCCGAGCAGGTTCACGAAGAAATCATTGGTGAGCGTACCCGGTCGGTCCGTGAAGACACCGTGGCGCGACTGCCCGTAATTGGCGCCGATAGCCCGAAGCCCGCCGACCAGGACCGTCATCTCCGGCGCGGTCAGCGTGAGCAGCTGCGCGCGATCGACGAGGAGTTCCTCGGGCGACTTGGTGAATGCGTGCTTCTGGTAGTTGCGGAAGCCGTCGCTCAGCGGCTCCAGGACCTCGAACGACGCCGCGTCGGTCTGCTCGTCGCTCGCATCCATCCGTCCGGGCGTGAACGGCACGTCGATATGCATCCCCGCGGCGGCCGCTGCCGCTTCCACGCCCGCGCACCCACCGAGGACGATGAGGTCGGCGAGCGACACGCGCTTCCCGCCCTGCTGCGCCGAGTTGAAGTCGCGCTGGATCGACTCGAAGACTTCGAGCGCGCGATTCAGCTTGGCGGGCTGGTTCACCTCCCACGTGCGCTGCGGCGCCAGCCGAATGCGCGCGCCATTCGCTCCGCCTCGCTTGTCCGACCCACGGAAGGTCGACGCCGAGGCCCACGCCGTGGAGACGAGCTGCGGGATCGGGAGCCCCGAGTCGAGGATCTTCTTCTTGAGGGTGGCGATATCGTGCGCGTCGATCAGCGGGTGGTCGACCGCCGGGATCGGGTCCTGCCAGATGAGCGCCTCACGCGGGACGAGCTTGCCGCGATAGCGCGGGAGCGGCCCCATGTCGCGATGCGTCAGCTTGAACCAGGCGCGGGCAAAGGCGTCGGCCAGCTCCTCGGGATGCTTGTGAAAGTGGCGCGAGATCGGCTCGTAGATCGGATCGAAGCGCAGCGCGAGGTCCGACGTGAGCATCATCGGGAAGTGGCGCTTGCTGGCGTCGTGCGCGTCGGGGACCAGCGTTGCAGCTGCCGGATCGGTCGGCCGCCACTGGTGGGCGCCGGCGGGGCTCTTCGTCAGCTCCCACTCGTAGCCGAAGAGCGTGTCGAAGAACTCGTTGTCCCACGTCGTCGGTGTCGGCGTCCACGCCCCTTCGAGCCCGCTCGTGGTGGTGTGGCCGGCAATCCCGCTTTCGTAGCTGTTCTTCCACCCGAGCCCCATCTCCTCGATGTTCGCTCCCTCAGGCTCCGCTCCGACGAGTTTGGGATCGCCGGCGCCGTGCGCCTTGCCGAACGTGTGTCCGCCGGCGATGAGCGCCACCGTTTCCTCGTCGTTCATCGCCATGCGCGCGAACGTCTCGCGAATGTCCTTCGCCGACGCGAGCGGATCGGGATTCCCGCTCGGCCCTTCCGGGTTCACATAGATGAGCCCCATCTGCACCGCGGCCAACGGCGATTCGAGCTTCACCTCCTCGGAATAGCGCGCGTTGCCGAGCCACTCGGCCTCGGTTCCCCAGTAGATGTCCTGTTCCGGCTCGAAGACATCGGCACGCCCGCCGCCGAAGCCGAACGTCTTGAGCCCCATGGACTCGATCGCCGCGTTGCCGGCGAGGATCATCAGGTCGGCCCACGACAGCTTCTTTCCGTATTTGGACTTGATGGGCCAGAGGAGGCGGCGCGCCTTGTCGAGATTCCCGTTGTCGGGCCACGAGTTGAGCGGCGCGAAGCGCTGGGTGCCTGACGAGGCACCACCGCGACCATCCGCCGTGCGATACGTGCCGGCGCTGTGCCACGCCATACGGATGAAGAGCGGTCCATAGTGCCCGAAGTCGGCGGGCCACCACGGTTCGGAACGCGTCATGAGTGCGCGCAGGTCGTGCATGACCGCGTCGAGATCGAGCGTCTCGAACTCACGCGCATAGTCGAAGTCCGCGCCGAGCGGGTTGCTCACGGGGTTGTTCTGGTGCAGCACCGCGAGGTTGAGCTGGTTGGGCCACCAGTCGCGGTTGGTCCGCCCGTGGGCGGGCACGGTGCCATGCACCACGGGGCACTTCGCCCCCTCGGGATGCGCCTTTCCTTCCATATCTCTCTGTCCCCTGGCTCGAATGGAACTGGCAAGCCAGCCGCTTCTGGAGGGGCGGGGCTCGCGCGCGTGAATCGCGTACGCACTCACCTTACGGGGCGAACCGATAGGCGACAACCGGTAATTGGCCTATACTTTCCATAGGCATTTCCTATACAAAATGGACAGCACTCTCCTGCGCGCCTTCCTCGAAACCGCCGACGCCGGATCGCTCACCGGTGCAGCGCGTCGACTCGGTATTTCGCAGCCCTCGCTGACGCTCCAGATCCAGCGATTCGAGCAGTCGTTGGGGACGCGCCTTTTTCAGCGACACGGGCGCGGAGTCGCGCTGACCGAATCGGGGAAGGCGTTGCACCCGCGGGCGCGGCGCCTGCTGGAGGAGATGGAGGCGACCGCTGACGCCGTGCGGCGCGAGAGCGCCGAGCGAGCGAGCCGATTGCGCGTCGGGGCGATTCCGACGATCGCGCCATATGTACTCCCCGACGCGTTGCGCCGGCTGCGCGCGCGCGACGCAGACGTCGTCGTCGAGCTGCGGGAGGACTTCAGTGCGGTGCTCGCGAAGCTGATGCACGACGACGAACTCGACGTGGCCATCGCTGCGCTCCCGTATCCGTTCGACGGTTTGCAGACCGAATCGCTGGGAACGGATCGCCTGATGGTTGCCGTCCCGTCGAGCTATCCGGCGGCGCGCGCCGGGCGGATCACCCTGCAACAACTGCGAAACGCGCCGACGGTGACGCTGGATCCGGCGCACTGCCTCGGCGAGCAGGTCGAGGGTTTCTGTTCGAGCCACGACGTGAAGGCGTCGGTCGTCTGCCGGAGTTCTCAGCTGGCGACCGTGCTCGAGCTGGTGGGAGCAGAAGTCGGAGTCTCCATCGTCCCCGCGATCGCCGCTGCGCGCCACAACACACCGCGATGCGCCTACGTCCCGCTGGTGGACCATGACCTCGAACGCGAGATCGTCGCCGTCTGGCGGCGAGGCGCGGTGCGCGTGCCGGCCGCGCAGGGGTTCGTCGCCTGCGTTCGCGAGGTCGTGCGCGGGCGCTGACTCGTCAGGCGGGGCGTGCGCCGGCGTTGCAGCAGGCGGGAGCCCGGGGCGCTGCCGTCGAACGGCGCGTCGACTTGCCGGCGCGCGCGCCCGTCGAAAGGTTGGACGCATCCCGCTCCAGGAGTTTCGATGCAACGCATCCTGACGGTGGCCTTCGCGCTCGCGGCCGCCGCGTTGTCGCTGCCGATGGCTGCGCAAGCAAGCGGCGCTGAGCGTCCGAACATCCTCTACATCATGTCGGACGACCACGCCGCGCACGCCATCAGCGCCTATGGCTCGCGGGTGAACAAGACGCCGAACATCGATCGCCTCGCCAACGAGGGGGCGCTCCTCACGAGCGTCTTCGCGACGAACTCCATCTGTACACCGAGTCGCGCGACCATCATCACCGGGCAGTACTCGCACCTGAACGGCGTCACCGTCTTCAATCGCTTCGACAGCAACCGCATGACGGTGGCCCGCCTGCTGCAACGCGGCGGCTACTACACGGGGATGATCGGCAAGTGGCACTTGGGGAGCGACCCCATGGGATTCGACCGCTGGGAGATCCTCCCGGGGCAGGGGGTGTACTTCGATCCGGTCTTCTACACGGCGCAAAGCGAGACGACATTCACCGGGCGCTACGTGACCGACGTGATCACCGATCTCGGTCTCGACTTCCTGGAGAAGCGGCCGCGCGACAAGCCCTTCTTCCTGATGCTGCACCACAAGGCGCCGCACCGCTCGTGGGAGCCATCCCCCGAGCAGGCGACGCGCTTCGCCGCGATGCGCATCCCCGAACCGGTCACGTTCTGGGATGACTACACGACGAGAACCGACGCGCTGCATGAGAACCAGCAGCGCGTGGCGAACGATCTCACCAACCGCGACCTCAAGCGAGCGCCCCCCGCGGGCCTGACGCCGGCGCAGCAGTCCGCCTGGTGGGGGACCAAGCCCGACTCGGTGCGCGTCGATCGCAACGGCAGCTCGGTGCTCCTCACGGGAGAGGCGCTCACGCGCTGGAAGTACCAGCGCTACATGCAGGACTATCTCGCGACGATCCAGTCGGTCGACGACGGCGTGGGGCGCATCCTCGACTATCTCGACCGCACCGGACTCGCCCGCAACACGATCGTGATCTACACGAGCGACCAGGGATTCTTCCTCGGCGACCACGGGATGTTCGACAAGCGCTTCATGTACGAGGAGTCGATCCGGATGCCGTTTCTCGTCCGCTGGCCGGCGCGTATCGCGGCCGGGACGCGGAGCGACGCCATGGGGCTCAACGTCGACTTCGCACCGACCTTCCTTGCAGCTGCCGGCCTCCCGATCCCCGCCGAGATGCAGGGACGCTCGCTCCTGCCCGTCCTCGAATCGCATACGCCGGCCGACTGGCGCACGGGGATGTACTACCGCTACTACCACGATCCCGGCGACCACAACACACGCGCGCACTACGGCGTGCGCACCGCGACGCACAAGCTGATCTACTTCTGGAAGAAGGATCAGTGGGAGCTGTTCGACCTCGTGAACGATCCGTACGAGCTGCACAACCTCTACGGCCAGCCCGGCACCGAGGCGCTCACGACCCAGCTCAAGACCCTCCTCGCGCGCCTCAAGCGCGAAGCGCGCGACGACGACCAACTGGCAAACGAGCAGATGCCGAACGGTGTCGACGGGCCGGTGGCGCGATTGCGGGGGAAGTGATTCTCTGTGTCCTCCGTGACCTCTGTGGTTCAAGTGCTTTTCACCACGAAGGTCACGGAGGTCACGGAGGAACTGCTGCGCCCTCGAGCGCCGTCTCCACGAGTACTCGGCGCTGCGATCCTCCGCGAACTCCGCGGACTCCGCGGTTCAAAAGCTCTTAAGCCGCAGAGTCCGCGGAGTACGCGGAGGGCTTCCGACGCCGACCAACCTTCAGGCGCGCTGTCCTCTCCGTACTCTGCGTACTCTGCGGTTCAACTGCTTTTTGCCGGGGCGGTCACGGAGGAGAGCCGACGTCGACCTACCGCCGAGCGCGCTCTCCTCTGCGCAGTCTGCGTACGCTGCGGTTCAAATGCTTCTTGCCGGGGCGGTCACAGAGGTCACAGAGGAGCGTCCTGGGCGACGGCGCGTGCGCGGACGGCGGATGATCCACTCGGCGACGAGAATGTTGATCGCCCATCCCAGCCCCATCATGATCGCGCGTGGCGTCTCGGGGGGCGAGGTGTCGACGAGGATGAACCAGGGGAGATGTGTCAGCACCTGCGTCCCGGCCCCCATCCCGATCGCGTAGGAACGGATCATCCACTCGCCGTGTAGGGCGAAGTCGCGTCGGCGGATGGCCTCCATGCCACGCACCGTCGACAGGAGCATCGCGATCCCCATGGCCAGGCGCTCGGCGAATACGGCGACGCCGTCGTTGGCGGGCCAGGGATAGATCAACGTCATCCACAAACCGCTGCTGGCAACCACGAGCGCGCTCACTAGGAGGAGCTTGCCGGCACGCCGATGCCACGCGCGGTGGCGACGACGAAAGTCCGCCGAGAACTGGAAGGCGCCGAGGAGTGCGAACAGGAGGGCGAAGGGGATGTGCAGCACGACCGGGATCGGCGACGCGAAGAAGCGCGCGTTCTCGGGCGTCACATCGGCGCCGGCGCCGAGTTGGACCAGGCGGGCGACGCCGGCGATCGCGGGCATGAGCGAGAGGGCGATCAGCGCGGCAGGGGCGCGCCAACGCGAGGTCGTGGAAGACATGGACGGACGAGTGCGGAGGGGGAGGCGAGTGTGCCTTGGCGCGCGGGGGAGGGAGCGCTGCGCGTCGTCCGGCGTCGGACGCGCGCAGCGCCAGGGTGCCTAACGGGCGTCGCGGGTGGCGCGGTGCCGGTTGAAGCGGAGCGCTCCCATCACGACGACGTCGTTGCGCGAGACCGACGTGCCGCTGCCGGCGAGCGGGCGAAACCCGCTGGTGTAGTCGCGCGCCTCGAGGCGCAGCGCGACGCGTCCCAGTCCCATCTCGCCGCCAACGCTGGCGTACGCCGCGAGATTGTGCGTCGCCGGGAGGTCGAGCGCGCGGTGGTTGTAGCTCCGTGCGCCGCCGCCGAAGCCGGCGAAGGTACTGAGCGATACCGCGCGGTCGCGCCCTCGTTCGGCGGAGCGAACTTCGAGCCCCAGATCGCTCGTGAAGACGTCGAGCTTGGGCGCGTCGAACGATGCGAGGTCGCGGCTCCGCGCCCAGGCAAACGTCCCGGTGACGGCGAGCTGCGGGCGGATGAGTCGCGAGACCTGGAGCGAGGTGAGCGAACCGTCCTTGAGCGACTGTCGCTGCGCCCCCATTCCGACATAGGCGCCGCTGGCGACGCGAACTTCCCAGGAGGAGCTGCGGCGCGGCGCGGCGTCCTGCGCACGCGCGGCGACAGCAGTGGCGACGATGAGGGCAGCAGCGGAGCTGGCGAGGCGCACGGTGCGCGCGATGGAAGTCGAGGGGGTCATGGAAGGCTCTCCGAAGGTGATCGCGGTGCGCCGGGGTACCGGGACGACCGCGCCGTGATTAGTATATGTCGTACACAGTACGAGTATATGATATACACAGTTTCAGTTCTGTCAACGGGATCTTTTCTGGAGGCGTGATGGCTGGTCGGAAGTCGCGAACGAGCGATGCCGGAAAGACGCCCCGCACGCGAGCAGCACGCGCGGGGCAGGCGGGGAAAGCTTCGAGGGCGGCAACGGGCGCATCGGCGGCGAGTACCGATCGATCGCCGAGCGATGCGCGCGTCACGCACGACGACGTGATGAGCGCGGCCAACCGCGTCGACCCGGAGCTGCGGCGACGCAGCGAACTCCTCTGGGACGACCGGTCGCCTTCCTCGCGCGGACCCAAGGCGTCGTTCACGCCGGGGGAGGTCGTGCAAGCCGCGGTCGCACTCGCCGATCGCGACGGCCTCGCCGCGGTCACCATGCAGGCGGTGTCAGCGGAGCTTGGCTACACCACCATGGCCATCTATCGCTACTTCCCCAACAAGGACTCGCTGTACGACGCGATCGTCGACGCGGGACTAGGTCTCCCGCCCGCGCCGGGCGATCCAGCCACGCCTTGGCGTGACGAGGTCGTGCGCTGGGCACACGCAAAGCGCGACATGATGTGCGCGCGTCCGTGGGTCGCCGAGCTTCCGTTCGTCGCGGCACCGCACGGCCCCAACTGGCTCGCCTGGCTCGAGGCGCTCGCCGCGCCCCTGGCGCGAACGGGATTGAATGGCCCCGACCTGGGGCAGATGATCAGCGTGATCGACGGCTACACACGCGGTGCATCCGATACCTCCATCTCGCTGGCACGCTGGCGTGCGCGCGGCATCTCCGAACAGGCGTGGGCGGCGGCCGTCGGAGCCGACCTGGGGCGGGCAATCGGCGACCCGCGCTTTCCTGCCTTCGCCGCGATCCTCACGTCGCCCTCCGACGGCAATGCGAGATCGATGACCGAGTCGTTCGACTTCGGACTGCAGCGCGTCCTCGACGGAGTGGAACTCTACGTGCAGCAGCTGGGGAGCACGTCGAAGCGCTGATCGACCACCATCAGCGTTGGTCAAACCTCCGTGTCCGCTGCGGTAATTGTGCTTTTCGCCACAGGGGACACGGAGGTCACAGCGGTCGCGGACGAAGCAGAATGCGCCAATGACTTCGTCGCGCGAGCGTTCACCTCCACACACCTCCACACACCTCCGCGAACTCCGCGGACTCCGCGGTAAAAGCTTTTGAACCGCAGAGTCCGCGGAGTTCGCGGAGGATGCGGAGTCCTCTGAGGATGCGGAGTCCTCGGAGGACGCAGCGATCCCGGAGGACGCAGCGATCCCGGAGGACGCAGCGATCCCGGAGGACGCAGCGATCACGGAGGATGCAGTAGCGTGAGTCGGCTGATAGCGGCCGCTCGCTCTATCGCCTCCACTGCGACGATCGCCAGTTTGACGCGATGATGTGCGCACTTCAGGTTGGGCACGCAATTCTTCACTGTGCGAAACTGGACCGTCGCCACTGCATCGCCTCGCTCACCTGCGCATGTCACCCGCCCGCCTCACGCTCCTGACCACGATCACGATGATCGCGTTCGCCGGCAATTCGCTGCTCTGCCGCTTCGCGCTCAGTGGCGGGAGCATCGATGCCGCGAGTTTCACGACACTCCGCCTCGTGTCGGGCGCGTTGACCCTGGCCGCACTGGTGCTCGCCGGCGGCGGCAGCGGGCGCATAACGGGGAACTGGCCGTCGGCGGCCGCTCTGCTCGGCTATGCCGCTGGATTTTCCTTCGCCTATGTGAGTCTCCCGACGGCGACCGGTGCCCTCCTCCTCTTCGGGGCCGTGCAGGCGACGATGATCGGCTACGGGCTGTTTGTCGGTGAGCGCCCGAACGCGCAGCAGATGGGAGGGATCGTTCTCGCCTCGGGAGGGCTGGTGGTGTTGTTCCTGCCAGGGTTGCAGGCACCGCCGATCGGTGGCGCGCTGCTGATGGTCGGCGCCGGAATCTCGTGGGGGGTGTACTCGCTACGCGGGCGCGGGCGCAGCGATCCGTCGCGTGCGACCGCGGGGAATTTCCTGCGTGCGGCGCCACTCGCGCTGGTGATCAGCGCGGCGATGCTGCGCTCGGCGCACGCGGCCCCGCGGGGCATCGCGCTCGCCGTCGCGTCGGGAGCCGTGACGTCGGGGCTCGGCTACGCGATGTGGTACAGCGTGCTCCCGTCGATTCGCGCGACGACGGCAGCCACGGTGCAATTGAGCGTTCCCGCCATCGCGGCGCTCGGCGCCGTGCTCCTCCTTCGCGAACCGATCACCGCCCGGCTTGCGCTGTCTGCTGCGGCGGTGTTGGGTGGCGTGGCCTGGTACACGCTTGCGAAGCGCGTCCCGATGGACGCGACACCTCGCGCTCGCGCCTGAACCGCGCCCGCGTCTTCCGGCGCGCCACGATCGGGCGTAAGATCGCGCCATGACACACGACGCGTACGCACTCGGACACGCCGAGCACGAGCTCGAGCGGCTCATGCAGCAGGGCGAATACTTCGGACTGCTCACCGAACAGGTCTTTCGCCACGCCGGCATCGCGCCCGGGATGACCGTCCTCGACGCGGGATGCGGTGCAGGCGATGTCTCCCTCCTCGCCGCCCGGCTCGTCGGGGCGACTGGGCGTGTGATCGGTGTCGATCGGTCGGCCGAGGCGGTCGCAGTGGCGACCAAACGCGCCGAGGCGCTCGAGAACGTGCACTTCGTGGCCGCCGACCTCGCGTCCATCGACCTCCCGGCGCTCGGGCTCGATGGGCCGGTAGACGCCGTGGTCGGGCGTCTCGTCCTCATGTACTTCCCCGACCCCGCGCGTGCACTCGCCCACCTGTCGTCGCTCGTGAAGCCGGGCGGTGTGGTCGCATTTCACGAGATCCACGTCCCCGGGGCGATGTCGATTCCCCGAACGCCGCTCTTCGACACGGCGATCGGCTGGGTGAGCGAAGCGCTGCGCCGAGTTGGGGCAAACCCGTCCATGGGGCTGGCGCTCTCGCCGGCGTTCCGCGGCGCTGGGCTCGGACATCCGCAGATGCTGCTTGGCGCACGCATCGAATCCGGCCCGGGGGCGAAGGGGTATGTGCAGCTGGCGGGCATCGTACGGACGCTTCTACCGGCGATCATCGGGACGGGAGTGGCGAGCGCCAACGAGGTCGGGATCGACACCCTCGCTGACCGGCTCCGCGACGTTTTCGTGGAGTCGGACGCCACGCTGGTTGCGCCGACGCTCGTCGGCGGGTGGGCGCACGTCGGCCAATAGGGCGCGCGCCAAGTCACGCCGTTGCAGCTGTCGGGAGCCGTCGTTCACGCACCGGGCGTCTGACGGACGAGGACGACGATCGCGATGGCGAGCGCAATTCCCCCCGTCAGGTGGCGAACGTACGGCGCCTCTGTCACGAGGCGCTCGGCGGTGATGGCGCCGGTCACCGCGAGCATCGTGGCCGGATCCATCATCCCGCCGACTAGGAGCATCGCCGTCCAGTTTGCACAGCTGGCGACGCAGTCGACGCCGAGCCGAGTCCCGTAGCGAACGGCATCGCTCGCCGAAGCGGTCGAGGCTTCGCGCCGTTGCGCGCGTCGGCATGCATGGAGCCGTCGCCCTTTCCAGGGCGTGAACTGGATCGCTCCTCCCGCAACGAGAGTCGCGACCGTGAGAGATGGCGCCGCGCGCGCCAGCGTCGGCACGTGCGCGAGCAGCTCGACGACCAGCGCTCCACACGGAAAGAGCGCCGCGCCTAACGCGATCCACACTATGCAGTAGGCGAGCGCGGCGAGGACGACAGGGCGGTACGCGAGCGCGCGTGCACGGGTTCCCTCGGCGTCGCAACGCACCGACCCGGCTCGCACTCGCCACAGCGCGGGGACGGCCGACGGGAGCATCATCGGAATCATCATCATGCTCCACATCGCCACGAACGCTTGCGCGGTGCTGTTCCACGATGCGCCGTGCGCCGGGATCCACATCGTCGAATGAGGCGCCCCGAACGACATGGTCATCCCGGCCATCGTCGCCGATCCGGTCGTCCGCTCCCGCGCCAAGGCCGCATGGGCGACCAGGGCGCAGGAGAAGACGAGTGCGAGGAGAGCGGTCGCGGATACGCCGCGGTCAGCGCGTCTGGTACTCGTCATGACGCCGCCACCAGACGCCGTTCTCGTTGCGCCCCTTTGGAGCGCGGTCGAGCCACTGGTACATCCCCCAGAGCCCGTCGAGCCCGCGAGCGTAGGTCGAGTAGGTGTGATAGACCACACCGTCTTCGAGCACGAAGGCGCTCATCCCGGGACGCTCACGGATGTATGTCGGGACGTCGGTGCCAGTCATCGCCGCCATGATTGCGACCGGCTGCACGCTCCCGCGCAGCTGCCAGTCGAGCGCGTCCTCGGTGGGGATCGGTGTCGAGGGCGGGGGAGTGAATGGCTTCTCGTCCCGGTAGTTGTAGGAGAGTCCCGCCTGCTGCTGCGTCTTCGTGAAGCCGACGCTGAAGTCGCCGTTGAAGTCAGACCCGTGCGACGACGCCCAGGGAAAGCTCCACCCCATCCGCTGCTTGAAGGCGCTGAGCTTCGAGTACGGGGCGCTCGACACGGCGCTCAGCATGACGTCGTGGTTCGCCAGGTGCACGGCGATCCCTTCGAAGCCGTCGGCGATCGACGAGCACGACGGGCATCCGGCCTTGTAGTCCGGGCCGAACATGAAATGATAGACGAGGAGCTGCGACCGTCCACGGAACAGATCGACGAGCGACGCGCTTCCCTCCTCGGTTTCGAAGCGGTACTCCTTGTCGAGCCGAACCCAGGGGAGTGCCTGACGACGCTGCGCGAGTTCGTCGCTGCGACGCGTCAGGTCCTTCTCTGCCTCGAGGAGTTCGAGGCGCGCCTCGAGCCATTCCTCGCGGGTTGCTGTTGCATGTGTCGTCATGGTGGTGTGCTCCCGGTGTGTGTTGCCGTCGCGGGGTGCGACGTGCGATTCGTGCGCTAGACTTAGCGGGAGTCGACAACCCGGTGGGAGTTACAAGTCTGGCGGGAATCCAGTGGACGCGGTGATCACGGCGGC
>CAZWVG010000136.1:0-15001 GCA_964637355.1 uncultured Gemmatimonadaceae bacterium | reverse complement strand
AGTTCGAGCGCGTGATCGGGCGGCGTCACGAGTACGCCACGTCGACGCCGATGCCCAAGGCCGAGGTGGGCGGCGTCCCCAAGTACGGCTTGCTCGATGGGCTGCATGACCTGCACCCCGGAAAACGGCTCGAGCTCCTGCCGTACGTCGTCGAGCGCGCGAACTACGTGGACCCGGGGCTCGATCCGTTCAGGTCCAACCCAAACTACGGAACGTCGGCGGGGCTCGATCTCGTGCTGCGCGCATCGTCGAACCTGACGCTCAACGCCGCGATCAATCCCGATTTCGGCCAGGTGGAAGTCGATCCCGCGGTGGTCAATCTCGGCGTGTACGAGACCTTCTTCGAGGAAAAGCGCCCGCTCTTCATCGAAGGGAGCGACGTCTTCGACTTCGGCGCCAACAGCACCAGCGGCGGACAGCTCTTCTATTCGAGGCGCATTGGGCGCGCACCGTCGCTGGCGCCGCCGAGCGCCGCGAGCGACGTCCCCGACGCCACGACGATCCTCGGGTCGGCGAAGCTGTCGGGGAAGGTCGGTCGCTGGTCGATCGGCTTGCTCGACGCCGTGACCGGGCGAGAGACGGCGCGCTATCGCACGGCGCAAGGCGCGGACGGCGAGTTCGTGGTCGAGCCGCTCGCCAACTATTTCGTCGGGCGCGCGCGCCGCGAGTTTCGCCAGGGGCAGAGCTTCGTGGGAGGCGTGCTCACCGGTGTCACACGCGACCTCTCCACCGATGCCGTGCAGGCAACGCTGCATCGTTCGGCCTTCGCCGGCGGCGTTGACTTCCGCCATGAGTGGGGGCACCGCAGCTGGCTCGCCTTCGGCGACGTGGAGCTGAGTCGTGTGGCAGGATCGAGCAGCGCGATCACCGCGACGCAACGGAGGTCGAATCACTTCTTCCAGCGCCCCGACGCGACGCACCTCGAGGTCGACTCGCTGGCTACCTCGCTCTCCGGTTACTCGATGAATGCCGCCATCACTCGCCAGGCGGGCGCGCATTGGCGCGGCATGGTCGGCGGGGCGCTCACGAGTCCCGGCTATGAGGTCAACGACCTGGGATTCGCCGTGCGCACAGACCGTCGCGACGTGCAGGGATCACTCACGTATGTCGAGAACCGCCCGGGGCCGCAACTGCGGCGATGGTCGGTCAGCGCGGTGGGACGCTCGGAGCACAACTACACATGGCAGCCGATTCTCACCTTCACCACGCTGTCGGCGAACCTCACGACCTCGAACTACTGGGGACTGAACTTCGCCCTTGCGCGCTATTTCCAGGCGATCGACGACCGCCTGACGCGCGGTGGCCCCCTGGCGACGCGTCCCGCGTGGTGGGTGTACCAGGCAAGCGCGTCGTCCGACGTGAGGCAGCCGCTGACGCTCGGTGTGGGAGCCAACGCGCTCGACTACGAATACGGCGGATGGAGCTGGAGTGGACGTACGACGTTAGGCATCAAGACGTCCACGCGCTGGAATCTCTCCATCGCCCCCACGGTGAGCCGACTCTACACGCCGGCGCAGTTCGTCACGGCGGTCGCCGATCCGACGTACGCGGCGACGTATGGGCGGCGATACGTCTTTGCCCCACTGCATCAGACGAGCGTGGCGCTGGAGACGCGCTTCAATGCGACCTTCTCGCCGACGCTCTCGCTCGAGACGTACGTGCAGCCGCTCCTCTCGAGCCAGGACTATGGCGGCGCTCAGCAGTTTGTCGCGCCACAGAGGTACGATTTCGTGCCGTACAGCGGGAGCGTGCCGGCGCTCGACTTCAACCTGCGTTCACTGCGCGGCAACGCGGTGCTGCGGTGGGAGTGGCGGCGCGGCTCGACGATGTACATCGCCTGGCAGCAGCGCCGGGTGAACGTGGCCGACGTGGGAGACTTCGACCTGGCGCGCGACCGGCGCGCACTCTTCGGTACGCGCCCCGACAACATCGTCGTGGTGAAGATGAACTACTGGCTGAATCCCTGAGCCGCGCTGGCGCACGCGAGGTGGAACAACCCCGCCTTCCCTTTCAACCTCAGGAAGTCCACGAGTACCGCTCAGGGCAAACCAAGAAGCATTCGCACATCGAGGAGGCGTACATCCGCCTCGGGGCGCGCCCTGACGTGAAGATGGTCGGCGATTACGCCCTCTTCCGCTTCACCGAGGACGAGTCGGGAACGCTGATCCACGACGTGACGCCGGGGCACGTGCAGCGCGCGCGGCAGGCGCAGACCTTCAGCGGGAACGCCTAACGCTTCACCGTCCGCTTGCGCGCGGGCGCCGCGCGCTCGGCGAGGCGCCAGAACTGTCGCTCGCCGATGATCGTCACGCGGTGCCCCTTGGCCGCGAGGCGCCGTACCGACATCAGCTTCACCCCGCCGGCGGCGCCGGCAATCTGCTGCTTGTTCGGCGCCCCCTGCACGAGAACGTCTGTCGACTGCCCGGGTGACGATTGCACGATCGCCCCGGCGCGCTTGGCGGCGGCGATCGCGTCGTTGCGCGGGCGGTTCAGGAATCCGGTGAAGGAGATCTTGAGGCCAGCGAGCGACTTGATCGTTCCCTTGGCCATCTCCTTGGGGGGATGGCGCAGTGCCTTGATCAATTCGCCGGCCGCCTCGTAGCGGCGGTCGCGCGCGCCGAGGCAGCGATGGATCACTTCCTTGAGATGATCGCTGCACGGGAGCGCGCGCACGTCGCGGCTCCGCATCGGGCTCATCACGTCGCCGCGCAGGAGCATCGCCGCCAGCTGCCCGACCTGATAGATGTCGTCGCGCTGTTGCCACTTGCGCACCTTTCCCCAGGCGATCTCGGTCGGTGCGTTGAGGAGGTTGAAGGCATCGGCCGTCACTCCGCGCCGGCTTACCTGGTGCGTGGCGATGCCGAAATCGCCGACCTTGAGCTGCTCTCCATCGCACACGAAGACGTTGAACGGCGTGAGGTCGCGATGCATCGCCTGTCCGCGGTGGAGCGCGTCGAGCGCATCGAGGATCGCGGCGATCTCGCGTCGCACGAAGCGTTCGGACTGCGCGCCGGCCTTCGCCAGCCACGCCCCGAGGTCGCCGTGCTCGGCGTACTCCATCGCCAGGCAGTAGCGCATCCGCGGCCCCTCCAACTCGGCGAAGCGATCGAAGACGCGCAGCGCGCGCGGCTGACGCTCGAGGAGCTGCGCGAAGTAGACCTCGCGCACCCAGCTCGAGAGGCGGTCGCTGATCTTGATGCAGACCTGTGACGGGAGACCATCGCCCGGGATCGGCGTCGCGAGGTACACCTCGCCAAAGCCGCCCTTCCCGATCATCCGGTCGAGGCGGTACGTGCGCCCTGTCTCGGAGCTGTAGGCTGTGGGCGCCGACGGGATCGTGGAGCGCGGAGCGGGCGCGGGGGCGCGGGGCGTGGTCGCCGGTTGGGCGCCTGCTGCGCGGGAGGTCGCGCGAGTGGCTGCGCGCGCGTCTCGGGTGGCAGTGGCGCGCGTTGCAGCCGCGGCACCGCGTGTCGAGCGCGTAGGAGAGACAGCGCGAGTCGCGCGTGTGGGCATCCGGATCGATGAGATGGAGAGGTGCTCTAGTTGGCGGGATGGGGCGTCGAGGTCAAGGGTGACGCGATGGGTGTCGCGCGGTATTGTAGGCGACCCGAGCCGAACGGTCTTCCTTGGTCGACACGCCCATCCTCTCACGCGCCGACCCCCTCTTCACGCTGGCGATCGTGATCGCTGCTGGCGTGGCGTCGGCGTGGATGGCGCGTCGGGCACGACTCCCGGGGATCACCGGGCAGATCCTCGTGGGGATCCTCATCGGGCCGGTGCTTGGCCTCTTCTCGGTCGAGGCCGTGCACGGCTTGCAGCCGCTCACGCACTTCGCGCTCAGTCTCATCGCCGTCACGGTCGGCGCGCACCTCAATCTCAAGCGTTTGCGGAACGCGGGGCGGCGTCTGGCCCTCCTCTTCCTGCTCGAGGCGACCGTCACCCCGCTACTCGTCTTCGCCGCGCTCCTCCTGGTGCCAGGAATGGAGCGCGAGCCGGCAGCGTTGCTCGCCGCGATCGCCGTCGCGACGGCGCCGGCGACGATCATCTCGCTGGTGAAGGAGACGCGCTCGCGCGGCGTCTTCGTCAAGACGCTCGTTGCCGCGGTCGCCCTGAACAATGTCGCCTGCATCCTGCTGTTTGAGCTGGCGCGCGCGGTTGGCCAGCTGTGGCACGCGCAGGATGGGGCGATGAGCCTCACGCAGGCACTCCTCGCGCCGGCCAACCAGGTCGCCATCGCCGCGATCATCGGCGGGACCGCGGCGGTGGCCATGCACCTGCTGCAGCGCTTCGTGGTGAAGCCAGAGACGATCAGCACCGCCGGCGTACTGGTGATCCTTCTCGTGTCCGGATTGTCGCACTACCTCGAGGTGTCGTCGCTCCTGTCGTGTCTCTTTCTCGGGATGGTGCAGACCAACCTCACTCCCGAGCGAGACAAGCTGGTCGACGCGCTCTTCGCGAACTTCGAGCCGGCGATCCTCGCGATCTTCTTCACGCTTGCGGGGATGGAGCTCGACCTCGGAATGGCGCGCGCCGCGGGGATCGCGGGGTTGGTGTACTTCGCCGCGCGCCTCGCGGGCAAGCTCACGGCGGTGCGCGTTGCGATGACGCTCGCGCGCGCGACACGCAAGGTGCGCAACTTCCTCGGCATCGCGCTCCTTCCGCAGGCGGGGCTGGCGATCGGACTCGTCCTGATCGCGCAGGACGATCCGCACCTCGCCGATCGCCCCGACATGCAACACTTGTTGCTCGCGGTGGTGCTCGGCGTGGTGACGTTGAACGAAGTCGTCGGCCCGATCCTCACGAAGCTCGCGCTGGTGCGTTCGGGCGATGCGGGGCGCGACCGACGGCGCCTCCTCGACTTCCTGCAGGAGCAGAATATCCTGACCGGTTTCGTGGCCGGCTCGATGGAGGAGGCGATCGGCAGGCTGGTGGACCAGATGGCGCGGTCGCAGGCGTTAGGCATCGACCGCCGCGTGCTGCTCGCCTCGGCGCTCGAGCGTGAAGCGCGCGCGTCGACCTGTCTGGGCGGAGGGCTCGCGGTGCCTCACGTGATCCTCCCCGACGGACATCCGGCGGTGGGCGTGATGGCGCTTTCGAGAGCGGGGCTCCCCTTCCCGACGCCTGACCGGGCGCCGGTGCACTGCATCGTCCTCCTTGGTACGCCGCGCGACAATCCGGCGCTTCACCTGCAGATCCTTGCGACGCTGGCGCGCACCATCGGCTCCGACCTTTCGATGCAGGATCGCCTGTTTGCGGCGTCGAGCCCGGCGCACGCCGCCGAGATCCTGCACGGCGACGACTCGGACGACTTCAACATCTATCTCGAGCAGGGACAAGCGGCGGCTCGTTGATTGCTGGGTGCACGCTTGCGCCGCCGAGGAGCGGCTTGCGCCGCGAGGAGCGAGGGGTACGTTCGGAAGATGCGTCGTCGTGACTTCCTGGCCGGCACAATCGCCCTTCCCGCGCTCCTGCGTGCGGTCCCCCGCGCACCGTCGCGCGCGACGCTGCGCTTCGGTTATGCGGCGATCACGTGGGGGGGGAACGATCCGGCGGCGGTCGACGACATCTCGGCGGTCGGCTATCGCGGTGTGCAGCTCCGCCTCTCGGCGGTGGAGCGGTGGGGGGCGCGTCCCGCCGAGCTGCGCGAGCTGCTCGCCGAGCGCAAGCTCGCGTTCGTGGCGCTCTCCAGCGGAAACATCAGTCTCGATCCCTCGCGCGAGCGCGACGAACTCGAGACGCACCTTCGCAACGCTCGCTTTGTTCGCGATGCCGGCGGGACGTTCCTGCAGGTGATCGACGGGCGCCCGGGCGATCGCGCGCCGACCGCCGCCGACTTCACCCGCATGGCGCGCCTGCTTTCCACGCTTGGTCAGCGCGTTGCCGACATCGGCGTCACGCTGGCCTACCACAATCACATGGGGGCGTTGGGGCGCCGGACGAGGTCGACGCGGTGCTGTCGCAGGGCGACCCGCGCTACGTGCGCCTCCTGCTCGACATCGCGCACTGGCGTGCGGCGGGCGGCGATCCGGTCGCGGCGATCCCCAGGTACGCGGACCGGCTCGCCTTTCTCCACGTCAAGGACGTCGTGCTCGGCGCTCCCGACACGCAGGGGAATCGTCACCGCTTCGTCGAGTTGGGGAAGGGGATCGTGGACATCCCGGGCGTGATGAACGCGCTCGGGCGTATCGGCTACGATGGGTGGGGGATGGTGGAACTCGATGCGGTGACGGCGCCGTCGCTCACCCCTCGCGATTGCGCGCAGATCTCCAAGGAGTATCTCGCGTCGATCGGTTACCCGATCTGAGGCGGGAGGAGACGAGACCGTGGATCGCCGCACGCTCCTGCAGTGGCTCGTCGCGACTGGCAGCCTCGCGATCGCCGACCGGATGTCGCCGCGCGACCTGGAATCGCTCGGCGCCGATGCTCATCGTCAGCTGCAATCCGGCGAAGCCCCGTTGGGTGCGCTCTCGGCCGACGAGTCGCGCACGGTGGCGGCGATCTCCGAGCAGGTCATCCCGCGCACCGACACGCCCGGGGCGACCGACGCCGGCGTCGCGGCGTTCGTCTCCCTGATGCTGGCGGACTGGTATCCCCCAGCCGATGCCGAGCGCTTTCGCGAAGGGCTCGCGAAGTTCGAGGCGAGCAGCACGCGGGAGTTGGGGAGCGCTTTTGCCGACGCGCCCGTGGCGCGGCAGGTCGAAATGGTCGAATTGATCGACCGCGAGGTAAGCGCGCTCCGTCGCTCGAATTCCGCCGCGGCCAATGCGCACTGGTTCGGGATGCTCAAGTTCCTCACCGTGTGGGGATACTGCACGTCGGAGGTCGCGATGAAGGAGCTCTTTCACGCCGTCCCGCGCCCTACGAAGTACGACGGCGCCGCTCCGCTCGGGTGACGCGATGAGCCGCCAGCCGCAAACGCGCGACTTCGACGCGATCGTCGTCGGATCGGGGATGACCGGCGGATGGGCCGCCAAGGAGCTCACCGAACTGGGGCTCCGCACGCTCGTCCTCGAGGCGGGGCGTCCGATCACACCGGCGCAGGACTTTCACGAGCATCGCTATCCGTACCAGATGCGCTTCCGCGGGCTCGGCGACCGCCGCCTCGTCGAGGAGCGCCAGCGGGTGCAACGCCGCTCGGTGAGCTTCGACGAGCTGAGTCACGTCTTCTGGACCGACGACGTCGACAACCCCTACACAACTCCTGCCGACAAGTCGTTCGACTGGTTCCGGGCCCGGCAGGTCGGGGGGAAGTCGATCATCTGGGGGCGCCAGGTCTATCGCCTCAGCGACCAGGACTTCGGGGCGAATGTGCGCGATGGAATCGCCGTCGATTGGCCGATTCGTTATGCAGACATCGCCCCCTGGTACGATCGCGTCGAGGAGTTCATTGGCGTCTCGGGTCAGCGCGAGGGATTGGCGCACCTCCCCGATGGTCCCTTTCTCCCTCCGATGCCGCTCAACATCGCCGAGCAGCATGTGCGCGATCAGGTCGCGCGCCGCTACAAGGGCGACCGGATGATGACGGTCGGGCGCGTAGCGATCCTCACGCAGGCGCGCCCAGGGCGGAGCGCGTGCCACTACTGCGGTCCGTGCCAGCGCGGGTGCATGACGAAGTCGTACTTCTCGTCGCTCAACGCCACGCTCCCCGTGGCGCAGGCGACCGGGAAGCTCACGCTCCGCCCCTACAGCGTCGTACGCTCGCTCGAGTACGACGCCGCACGCCGCCGCATTTCGGGCGTGCATGTGATCGACGCGCAGTCCGGGGAGGAGATCGCGTTCACCGCGCGTGTCGTCTTCCTCTGCGCATCGGCGATCGAGAGTGCGCGCATCCTCCTCAACTCGGCGAACGCGCACTTTCCGACCGGGCTCGCGAACTCCAGCGAGCAGGTCGGGCGCAACATCATGGACCACATCAAGTGGGGGGGCGCGTCGGGAGATTTCGATAGTTGGAGCGACAAGCGCACCACCGGCGAACGCCCGAATGGCATCTACGTCCCGCGCTTTCGCAACGTGAGCGCGAAGCACCCGGACTTCGTGCGCGGCTACGGCTTCCAGGGGGGCGCCGGGCGCGGTGGGTGGGAAGGGTCGCATAACGAGGCCGGGATCGGCGCCGAGTTCAAGGCGCGACTCACCCGGCTCGGGCCGTGGCGCATGGGATTCGCAGGCTTCGGCGAAATGCTCCCGCGTGAGACGAATCGCGCGACCGTGCACCCCACCCTCAAGGACAAGTGGGGAATTCCGTCGCTCCACATCGAGTGCAAGTGGAGCGAGAACGAACTGGCCATTCATCGCGACATGAACGTCACGGCCGCCGAACTGCTCGAAGCCGCGGGGGCGCGCAACATCCGGCCGCGTACCGACGGTCCCAGCACGCCGGGGAACACCAATCACGAAATGGGGACGGCGCGCATGGGGCGCGACCCGAAGACGTCAGTCCTGAACGCACACAACCAGGCGTGGGACATTCCCAATCTGTTCATGACCGATGGCGCCTGCATGACGTCGAGCAGCAACCAGAACCCGTCGCTCACCTACATGGCCCTCACTGCCCGTGCGTGCCACTTCGCGGTCGAGGAACTCAAGCGGCGCAACCTCTGAGCGTCCGCCGGTCTCCGATCTTTCACGGACACACCTAACTTTCCACTGCAAGCAGGCGACATGTCCGACTCGCGCGACGCCCTCTTTCGCGAAGCCGTTGCCGCGATCGACGCCGGCGACCTGCCTGCGCTCAAGGCGCTACTCACCACGCATCCCGGGCTCGCGCACGATCGCCTCGACTCGCCGGGCGCCTGGTTGCGCGACGTGGTCGGCGGCGCCCTCGACGGCTTCTTCGAACGCCCGTATCTCCTCTGGTTCGTGGCCGAGGATCCGGTCCGCAACGGGAGGCTCCCCGCCAACATCGCCGAGATTGCGCAGGCAATCATCGATGCCGCGCGCCGCGCGGGGAGTGGCAAGTTGCAGGAGCAACTCGACTACGCGCTGCGCCTCGTGAGCTGGTCGTGGATCGCGCGCCAGTGTGGGGTGCAGATCGCGCTGATCGATGTTCTCGTCGACGCCGGCGCGTCGCCCGAGGGGAATCCCAACAACGCGCTGGTCAACGGGAATCTCGAGGCGGCGGCGCACCTCATCGCACGCGGTGCGCCCACTACCCTGGCGGCAGCGATGTGCCTCGGTCGTTGGGACGAAGCCGATGCGTTGCTCCTCACGGCGACCCCCGCGCGCAAGCAGTTCGCCCTCGTCCTCTCGGCGCTTCGCGGGCGCGGCGAAGCGGTACGCCGCCTCCTGGAAGCGGGCGCGGACCCTAACGCGCCGTGTCCCGACCTGTATTCCCACGGCACACCGCTTCACCACGCCGTCTCGTCCGGCTCGCTCGATGCCGTGCGGGCGCTCGTTGAGGCCGGCGCCAAACTCGATACTCCCGATTCGGCCTATCACGGGACGCCGCTCGGATGGGCGTTGTACGCGCTGCAGGACGACGCACCGCGACGCGACGCCGAACCCGACTACCAACCGATTGTCGACTATCTGCGGGCCCGCGAGCGCCTGGGGTGAACGTCGCGAGTCGTCACTCCCAGGCTCGCATTCCGGTGTTAGGAACGATGAGCCCGGTCCCGTCGAGCTGGGTGCGCTCGAAGATCGTGTCGGTGAGGTCGGCGCCAGCAAACACGGCGTGGCGCGCGTCGGCCTGGGAGAGGTTCGCTCCCTTGAGGTTGGCCCCGCGCAGGTTGGCGCGGCGCAGGTTCGCGTGCGCGAGCTGCGCGACGTCGAGGCGTATCCCCGCCAGCTGCGCGTCCTCGAGATCCGCCCCGTGCAGGTTGGCCGCCGAGAGCTCGACGTTCACCAGTACGGCGCGCGCCGCGCGAACCGCAAAGAGATGCGACCCGCGCAGCAGCACGTCGCGCAGCGTCGCCCCCTGCAGGTTCGCCCGCGTCAGGTCGGCGCCGCGAAGGTCGAGCCGAGTGAGCCGCGCCCCCGCCAGCTGCACATGGCGCAGGTCGAGGCAACGCAGCTCGGCGCCCGTCAGCTCGACGCCGGAGAAGTGTGTCTCGCCCGCCGCCCGGCGTTCGAGGAACTCGGCAGTGTCCATGGCGATAGAGCATGCGACCGATCACCGCGTTTCACCATCCCCGACCCGGAGCGTCTCGTGAGCGTCCTCGATGGCATCGGCAACACCCCGCTCGTCGCACTGCGGCGCGTCGTTCCGCGCGGTAGTGCGCGCGTCCTGGTCAAGCTCGAGTGGGCCAACCCGACGGGGAGCATGAAGGACCGGATGGCACGCGCGGCAATCGAGGGGGCGGAGAAGCGCGGAGCGCTCCTGCCTGGCGGAACGGTGGTCGAGTACACCGGCGGGACGACCGGTATCTCGCTCGCCTTCGTCTGCGCCGCGAAGAACTACAAGCTGGAGATCGTCTACTCCGATGCCTTCAGCGTGGAGAAGCGACAGACGCTGTTGGC
This sequence comes from uncultured Gemmatimonadaceae bacterium, assembly GCA_964637355.1. Classification (GTDB taxonomy): domain Bacteria; phylum Gemmatimonadota; class Gemmatimonadetes; order Gemmatimonadales; family Gemmatimonadaceae; genus SCN-70-22. The sequence goes on along the minus strand of CAZWVG010000136.1, from coordinate 4,546 downwards.
CTTTGGAGCGAACATCACCGATGTGCAGAGCGATGGTGGCAAGATCACCGCGGCGCTCATCAAGGGGATGATCGAGACGGCGCGCGGCATCAGCGCACGCCCGGGGCACTGGTGGTGCGACCAGTTCAACAATCCCGACGCCGCCGATGGTTACGACGCACTCGGCGAGGAGATCGTGCGGCAGAGCGATGGGCGCGTCGATGCCTTCGTGCATTCGGTCGGGACAGCGCATTCGATCATGGGGACCGCGCGCGCGATCCGGCGACACCTCCCATCGGCGCACATCACCGCGGTGGAACCGACGGAGTCGGCAGTGCTCTCCGGCGGACCGAGTGGAGCGCACAAGATCGAAGGCATCGGTCCAGGCTTCATCCCGCCGATGTGGCGTCGTGATGCGGTCGACGAGATCACCACCGTCTCGACCGATGAGGCGAATGCAATGGCGCGACGCCTCGCGCGCGAGGAAGGGATCTTCGCCGGAAGCTCGTCCGGCGCCAACGTGATTGCCGCGCTTCGCGTCGCCGAGCGACTGGGACCTGACGCGACGGTCGTCACGCTCATGTGCGACTCGGGGCTGCGCTACCTCAGCACTGGCGTCTTCACTGCACCGCCGGGGTGAGCGCTTCGACCGCGACGGGTGATCGGTCGGCTGGCGAGAACGTGCTGCAGGGGTGATGTTATCGCGCTTGCCGTCAACTTCTCCACTCGCCCCATCGCACGATGTACATCGCCCTCGCCGTCGTCATCGCGCTCGTCGTCGTCGTTCTCCTGATCGCCCAATCGAAGCCGGAGACTTTCCGCCTCGAGCGATCGGCATCGATCGCAGCGCCGCCAACCGCGGTGTATCCGCTCATCGACGACTTTCACCATTGGGGAGAATGGTCGCCGTGGGAGCGCCTCGATCCCAACCTCAAGCGCACCTTCTCGGGGGCGCCCAACGGGAAGGGGGCGATCTACGAGTGGGAGGGGACTCCAAAGGTTGGAAGCGGTCGCATGGAGATTCTTCGCGCCGACGCCCCGGAACTGGTGAAGATCCAGCTCGACTTCCTGAAGCCCTTTGAGGCGCACAACACCGCCGAGTTCACGCTGCGTCCTGACGGCAGCGGGACGCGCGTGACGTGGGCGATGTATGGCCCGAATCCGCTGATGATGCGGGTGATGAAGCTCTTCATGAACATGGAAGGGATGATCGGGAAGGATTTCGAGGCCGGCCTCGCGAACATGAAGGCGGCGGCCGAAGTCACCGGTGCATCGCGCTCGTGAGAGCAGTGATGGGTCGGCGAATCAGGTGAACACCGCGCCGCTGGAGGGGATTCGCGTCCTCGACCTCACGCAGGTGATGGCCGGCCCGTTCTGCACCATGCAGTTGGGGGATATGGGGGCCGACGTGATCAAGGTCGAGCCCCCCGGCACCGGCGACCTGTCGCGACGCATGGGGGGCGACGCGTTGCGCCTGACGGGCGACGACCGCGCCCCCTTCCTCGCCCTCAACCGCAACAAGCGCAGCATCACGCTCGACCTCAAGGATCCGGACGATCGCGAACGGTTCATGGCGCTCGTTCCCGGCGCCGACGTCCTCGTCGAGAACTTCCGCCCGGGCGTGATGGCGCGCCTTGGCCTCGACTACGAATCGCTGGCCGTCCACAACCCACGCCTCGTCTACGCCAGCATTTCCGGCTGTGGGCAGGACGGGCCGCTCGCCGACCGCCCCGGCTTCGACCTGATCGCGCAGGGGCTTTCGGGGGTGATGAGCGTGACCGGGACGCCGGGAGGAGCGCCGGTCAAGTGCGGGATCCCGGTCGCCGATCTCGCCGCCGGGTTGTACGCCACGCAGGGGATTCTCGCCGCGCTCCTCGTGCGCGAGCGCACCGGCGAGGGGCAGTTCCTGGAGACGTCGCTCTTCGAGTCGGCGCTCGCCCTCTCCGTCTGGGAAACGACCGAGTACTGGGCGACCGGTGTCGCCCCGTCGGCGATGGGGTCGGCGCATCGGCTCAACGCACCGTACGAAGTCTTCGCCACGAGCGATGGCTACATCGCGATCGCCGCGATCACCGATGGGCAGTGGCGTCAGCTGTGCGCCGCGCTGTCGCGCGATGCGCTGGCGAACGATCCGCGCTTCGCGACGAACGCCGATCGCATGGCGCATCGCGACGCGCTGGCCGCCGAGCTGACGTCGACGCTACGCGGTGCATCGACCGATGCGTGGGTCGAGCGACTCCTCGAGAGCGGCGTGCCGGCCGGGCCGATCCACGACTACGCCCAGGTCTTCGCCGACCCGCATACCGCCGCGCGCGGGATGGTGCAGACGATAGTGCACCCGGTGGAGGGGGAGGTGAAGTCGTTAGGTTTCCCGCTGCACCTGACGGGAACCCCGCTCGCCATTCGCCGACCACCGCCGCTCCTGGGTGAGCACACCGCGGAGATCCTCGCCGAGCTTTCGGGGAGCGGAGGGGGCACGTGACGGCACCGGAGGGAACCGTCACCTGGCGGCAGGATGGGGCGGCAGCCATCGTGACCGTCGATCGCCCGGTCACGCGCAACGCGATGTCGTGGGCGATGTACGACCAGCTCGCCGCCGCACTCGATGAGATCGCCGTCGCACCGGGGGTGCGTGTGGCCGTATTGCGCGGCGGGGGAGGGCGCTTCATCGCCGGGACCGACATTGCGCAGTTTGCCGAATTCGCCACCGGCGAGGATGGCGTCGCCTACGAACGGCGCCTCGATGAAGTCGTCGCGCGATTCGATGCGCTCCCCGTCCCGACCATCGCCGTCGTCGAAGGAGACGCGATGGGAGGCGGATTGATGCTCGCCGCCGCCTGCGACCTCCGACTCTGCACCACCAAGGCGCGCTTCGGCATGCCGATCGCCCGCACGGTGGGGAACTGCCTCTCCATGGCTAACTACGCGCGGCTGGTGATGCTCCTCGGGCCGGCGCGCGTGATGCAGCTCGTCGCGACCGCAGAGGCGATGCGCTCGAGCGAGGCGGTGGCCCGCGGCTTCGTCATCGACGCGATCGACCCGTCGTCGCTCGAGGCGCGCGTCTCCGCGCTCGCCCTGCACGTGGCATCGATGGCGCCGATTACGCTGCAGGTGACGCGCGAAGCGATCCGGCGCATCGTCCGCACCGTGACGACCGAGGGCGACGACCTGATTCGTCAGGCATACGGAAGCCGCGACTTCCACGAGGGTGTGGCGGCCTTCATCGCCAAACGCGCGCCCCAGTGGGAGGGGAAGTGACGGGCGATCTCGAGGCCGAGCTGCGCCTGGCGCTCGACGGCGACGTAAGGTTCGACGAGTACACGCGCCACCTCTACTCGACCGACGCCAGCATGTACGCGATCGAGCCGATCGGCGTCGCGTACCCTCGCGATGGCGATGACGTCGTCGCGGCGGTCGAGGTAGCCGAGCGATTCGGTGTGCCGGTGCTCGCGCGTGGGGGTGGAACGTCGCTCGCCGGCCAGACGGTCGGCGCCGCAGTGGTGCTCGACTTCTCGCGCTACATGCACGGAATCGTTGGCGTCGACGCCGAGTCGAGGATGGCGCGCGTGCAACCCGGCGTGGTACAGGACGATCTCAATCGCGCGGTGGCGAAGCACGGGCTCCTCTTCGCCCCCGATACCTCCACGTCGAATCGCGCCACGATCGGCGGGATGATCGGGAACAACTCGTGCGGGATGCGCTCGGCGCACTACGGGATGACGATCGACCATGTGGTATCGCTCGACGTCGTCTGGTCCGATGCGTCGCGCGGGAGGTGCAGCCCTCAATCGAGCGAAGGCGTCGCGCAACGCGCGAAGGGCAACTCGCTGGAGGCGCGGTTGTATCGCGAACTCCCGGCGCTCGTCGCGCGCAACGCTGAGGCGATTCGTCGCGACATTCCGCAGTTCTGGCGGCGCTCGGGAGGGTACCGCCTCGAGCGCCTCCTACCGGAGCACTCGACGTTCAACCTCGCGAATGCCGTAGTGGGCTCCGAGGGGACGCTGGCGATCGTGACCGAGGCAAACGTCGCGCTCGTCCCGATCCCCAAGGCGATCGTCGCAGTCGCCGGGCACTTCGAGTCGGTCGCCGCGGCGATCGCCGCCAACGACGACGCGCGTGAGTGCGGCGCCTCCGCAATCGAACTGGTCGATCGCTTCATCCTCGACCTCGCGCGCCGCTCGAAGGTACACGGCTCGCTGGTGTCGACGCTGCATGGCACCCCGGGCGCTGTGCTCTTCGTCGAGTTCTACGCCGACGACATTGGCGAGTGTCGCGCCGCCGCCGATCGTCTCGAAGCGACGTGGCGCCGGCACGGGCACGGCTACGCCACGCTGCGCGCCGAGACGGCGGAGGAGCGACGGCGCTTCCAGGACCTGCGCAAGGCAGGGAACGGGATGCTCCAGGCGTCGGGAATCGGGCGTGAGCGTTCCCTGGCATTTGTCGAGGATACCGCGGTCGACCCCGTGCACCTGGCGGAGTACACCGCGCGCTTCGCCGCCGTCCTCGAGCGGAACCAGCTGCGCGCCGGCTTCTACGGCCACGCGTCGGCGGGGTGCCTGCACATCCG
>CAZWVG010000135.1:0-15116 GCA_964637355.1 uncultured Gemmatimonadaceae bacterium | reverse complement strand
CTCCCGCTGCATCGCCGCCTCCCCCCACCCAAACCGCCGCGCCCCCTCCTCGTAACACGCCCGCAACCGATTCGCCGAGTACGGCCGCGCCTTCCCCTCGTCCCGCTCGGCGAAGTTCGCCAGCCGCAACGCCATCGGGTCCATCGCCAGAGCCTGCGCCAGCACGTCCATCGTCCGCTCCAGCCCGAACGCCCCCTCCACGTGCCCCGGCGCCCGAAACGCCATCATCGGCTGCGTATGCACCCACGCGAACGTCTCGTGCGTGCGCACGTTCTCGCACGCGTACATCTCCCCATAGATCGCCGCCACGCTCCCCTCCCACCCGCTCGCGCCTAACGGGATCTCGGTCTGGACGTCGATGGCGACGAGGCGCCCGTCGCGCATTGCGCCGAGCGTCACTACCTGACGCGACGGGGCACGGTGTCCACCGTCGGACTGCTCGTCCTCCCGCTCGAGCACGCAGCGCACCGCACGCCCGGTGCGCTGGGCAAAGAGCGCGGCGACGTACGTCTGCGCGCCGGCGTTGTTCTTTCCGCCGAACCCCCCTCCCATGTACTCCTTGATCACGCGCACGTGCGACTTCGCCAGGCCAAGCGCCCCCGCCACCTCGTCGCGCACGCGGTAGATCCCCTGCGTCGACTCCCAGAGGGTGAGGCGATCGCCGTCCCACTCGGCGACGGTGGCGTGCGGCTCCATCGGCGAATGCAGCGCGCTCCCCGTGCGATACTCGCGCGTCACGACGACGTCGGCACGCGCGAGCGCCGCGTCCACGTCGCCGCGCTCCACGACTTTCGGCGAGCCGCGCATCACGTTGCTCGTGCCTCGCACGAGCGGTGCGTTCGGCGCCGTCGCCGCTTCGAAGGTTATGGCGAACGGCTCTTCTTCGTACGTCACGCGCACTGCCGCCGCGCCGGCGAGCGCCGCCGCGCGCGATTCAGCGCACACGGCCGCGACAGGTTGATGCGGATAGAGGACCGACGTCCCGAGCAGCTGCACCCCTCCCACGCGAATCGCGCGCGGGAGGTCGGCGCCAGTGAGCACGTCGACCACGCCCGCCAGCTGCATCGCCGCCGATGCATCGATCGACGTCACGGTGCCGTGTGCGATCGGCGCGCGCACAAATGCCGCGTGCAGCATCCCGGGGCGCTGAAGGTCGGTAGGGAAGCGCGCCCGCCCCGTCACCTTCTGCCGGGCATCGACGCGCGGGACCGGCTGCCCAACGATGGAGAGCGCGCTATCGTCCCCCCACGGCGCGGGCTCGCGGTCGGGGAGCTCGACCACCTTGGTCTCCGAGCGCCCCTCCACCTCCACGACGGTCGAGACGAAGCGCGCGCGCGGCGCGGCGGGGGGCGCGTCGTCGTTAGGGCTGGACATCGGCTCCCTCGCGCATGGCGGCTGCAGCGGCGTGAATTGCGTGACGAATGCGCGGGTACGTCCCGCAGCGGCAGAGGTTCCCGCTCATCGCCGCATCGATATCGGCATCGCTCGGCGCTGGTTGGCGTGACAGGAGTGCCGTTGCCGCCAGCAGCTGCCCCGGCGTACAGAAGCCGCACTGAACGGCGTCGTGCGACACAAAGGCGTCCTGCAGCGGGCTGAGCGCCTCGCCGCGCGCGAGTCCCTCGACCGTCGTCACGTTCGCTCCCTCGCTGGCGACGGTCAGCGTGAGGCAGGCGTAGACCGGTTCCCCCGAGAGGAGCACCGTGCACGCGCCGCACTCCCCTCGATCGCACCCTTGCTTGGCACCGGTCAGGAAGAGGCGCTCGCGCAGCGTGGTGAGCAGCGACTCATCCACGTCGGGATGGACGTCGCGTGTGGCTCCGTTGATCGTCAGTCGCATGAATGTTTCATCCAATGGCATACGCCCGTTCTGCAAACCACAGCCGGACCGGTGCCATAAACTACCGGCGAGCCGGTACTGTAAACCGCCGGCGAGCCAGCGCTGTAAACCGCGGGCGAGCCGGCGCTGTAAATCGGCGGTGAGCCGGTGCTGTAAAGCGCCTATTGCCGACGGGGTGGAATGCATATCTTGTCACCCCGCCTCATCGTCTGGCTCAACCTACTCCGATCATGCCGTACGTCATCACCGAAGCCTGCGTTGGTACCAAGGACAAGGCCTGCGTCGACGTTTGCCCCGTGGATTGCATCTACGAAGGGGAGAATCAGCTGTACATCCACCCGGACGAGTGCATCGACTGCGGCGCCTGCGAGCCCGAGTGCCCGGTGACGGCGATCTTCCCGGAAGAGGACGTGCCGGCGAACATGCGCCAGTACGTGCAGATCAACCGCGACGTGTTCAAGGGAGCCAACCCGCCGACGCGCCCGACGCGCTGACCGGCGCGCTGACCAGGGCGACTCGCCCTCCCGTGGGCGGCGTGCTGCGCGCAGTCACCCTCGATTACTGGGACACGATCTACCTCGGCGCCTCCGTGCCGCTGCGCGTTCAGCGGCGTCGCGAGGCGCTGTTGCGCATGCTCGAACGACTCGGCGCCCCCGCACCCAGCGACTTCGAGGCCCACTACATCGCCTCGGCGCAGGAGGCGAACCGATGGTGGCGCGACGAGCAGCGCGGCTACACCACCGAGGACCGCATCCACTGGCTCCTCCGCCGCCTCGCCATCGAGCGCCCGGCCGACTGCGTGGAAGTGGCGCGCGCTGCACGTGAGGTCGACCTCACCCTCACCGACCACCCGCCCCAGCTCCTCGACGGCGCCCGCGCCGCGCTGACCCGCCTCGCCGAGCGCTATACGCTGGCGATCGTTTCGGACACCGGCTTCGCCAGCGGCATGGCGCAGGATCGGCTGCTGGAACAGGACGACCTCCGCCGCTACTTCAAGGCGACGATCTACTCGATGGACATCGGCCACGCCAAGCCGCGCCCCGAGATCTTCCACGCCGCCCTCGGCGCGTTAGGCGTCGCCCCGCACGAAGCGCTGCACGTGGGCGACATCGAGCGGACGGATGTAGCCGGCGCCCTGGGCGTCGGCATGCGCGCCGTGCGACTCGACGCCGTACGCGACAGCGGCCCCACCGCCGCCGAGTTCGTAGCCCCGAGCCTCCACTCGCTCGCCGAGTACCTGCTCGCTTCGGGGTAGACTCCTCCGCGGAGTTTGTAGATCCCACCTGCACTCGCTCGCCGACTACCTGCTCCGCGCGCCGTAGAACTCGTCTTCTCGTCTTCTCGTCTTCAGAGAACTAGGAAAGAGTGAGCGCCGCCAGGTATTCCGACACCACATGATTGACCGCTGCCGGTCGCTCCACGTTGGAGACATGCCCGGCGCCGGTGATCACCTCGAGGCGACTCCCGCGAATTGCGGCGTGGAGGAGGGCGGCCTCGCCCGGCGGCGTGAGCACGTCGTCCTCACCGACCACGATCAGCGTCGGAACGTCGATCGTACCTAACGAGTCGTTCGAGTCCGCGCGGTCGCGCATCGCCTCGAGCGCGCCGATCACGCCGTCTACCGGCGCGCTCTCCAGCATCCGATGCACGGCGTCCACGACTTCCGGGCACTTCTCCCGCGTGCGCTTTCCCACCATTCCGCCGATCATCGCGTCGGCGATGCCCCCGCTCCCGCGCTCGCGCGCGAGGGCGATCATCTCCTCGCGCTTCTGCTTGCCGGTCGCCGAGTCGCTCCCCGCCCGCGTGTCCATGAGGATCAGCCCGCGCACGCGCGCGCGGTGCCGTCGCCAGAGCGCCAGCGCAACGTAGCCCCCCATCGACAGCCCGCAGACGACGGCGCGATCGATCCGCAGCACGTCGAGGAGGAGGACGAGGTCGTCGGCGTAGCGATCCATCGAGTACGGCCCACCCACGGTGCTCTCGCCGAAACCGCGAAGGTCGGGGGCGATGCAGCGCGCGCGCCCCAGGAGCGCGCCGAGCTGCGCCGACCAGAGTGCGCGGTTGTGCGGAAATCCGTGTATGAAGAGCACGACCTCCCCGGCGCCGACGTCATCGTAGCCGATCTCGATGTCGCCACAGAGTGCAAGCATGCGGTTGGGACCCGGGGCCCGCTGGTTCGGGTGGGCGTGGGCGCGCGAGGGAAGGGGCAGAGGCGACGACGCGATAACATGCGGCGTCTCGTTCGCGCGGTCGAGGGGCCCGGGGCGAGGGCACCGTGATACATTAAGCCGAGCACCGCCGGGATCCCCCCTTTCCCCATCCGCCGGCGGTGCGTGCGGCCCCCTCGAGTATCCCCGTGACTCCTTCGAACTCCTCCGACACGACGCGTACGCTCTTCATCGACAGCTCGGACGCGGCCGACCGCTTCCTGGCGTCGATCGCGTCGACCCCGGTGGTGGCGATCGACACCGAGGGGGCGAGCTTTCACCGCTACGTCGACCGTATCTACCTGTTGCAGCTGTCGACCGAGGAGCGCCACGCGATCCTCGACCCGCTGCGCGTCGAGTCGATCGGCGGGCTGGGGCGCCTGCTCGAGTCGCGCGACGTCGAGGTCGTCTTCCACGACGCCGACTACGACCTGCGCCTCCTGCACCAGGACTACGGGTGGCGGGTCAATCACATCTTCGACACGCGCATCGCAGCCCAGCTCCTCGGCATCAAGGCGTTCGGGCTTGCCGCGCTCCTCGACTCCTACTTCGGCGTGAAGCTCGACAAGAAGCATCAGCGCGCCGACTGGTCGATGCGCCCGCTCACGACCGACATGCTCGATTACGCGGCGCAGGACACGATGCACCTGCTCGGGCTGCGTTCGCGCCTGCGCGATGCGCTCGATCGCAAGGGGCGTCTGCACTGGGCCGAGGAGGAGTTCGCCCGGCTCGAGGGAACGCAGTGGGAGGCGGAAGATCCTGGGGCCGCCTTCCTCCGACTCAAGGGCGCTCGCGATCTCACGCGTCGCGAGCTGGCGCTCCTCCGCGAACTCGTAATCTGGCGCGACAGCGTCGCCAAGGCGGTCGACCGGAGTACCTTCCGCGTCGTGACAAACGACGTACTGCTGGAACTCGCACGCCGCTCGCCGCGCACCGCCGACGAGCTGCGCAGCGTGAAGGGGATCGGCCGCGGGATCCTCGAGAACCGCGGCGGTGAGATCCTCGAGGCGGCGGCCCGCGGGCGCGCGGTCGCCGAGGGCGACCTCCCGCGCTTTCCCAAGGCGCCGCGCTGGGAGCGCGATCCGCACTTCGACGAGCGAGTGTCGCGCCTCAAGGCGGTGCGCGACGAGCACGCGGCGCGCCTCGAGCTCGACCCGGGGGTGCTCTGCGCGCGCGACCGGCTGGAGGCGGTGGCGCGGGCGAAGCCACGCTCCGTCGAGGAGCTGGCCACCCTCCCCGAACTGCGTGGATGGCAGGTCGAAGTGCTCGGCGATGACTTCGTGAAGGCGCTCCGCGACATGGAAAGCTCGACGTCCGACGCCGCCCCTCGCGCGGCCACGGCGAACGCGCCGCGCGCGTCGAAAGGCGGGGGAGCGAGCGGGCGCGCCGGGCGCAACGACGACGAGCGGTCGCCCTATCGCGATGACTGAGCGGTACCGGATCGCGCGGGACGGGGCGTCGGTTGCGCCTCGCGGACAGTGGAGGCGAGTGCTGACGCGCGCGGGACGAGCGACGGAGCGCTCGGTGACGCTCGTGGCCATGGCCACCGCACTCGGCGCTCCGACGCTGGTGCGCGCGCAGGGCGACGACGTCCCTAATCGCGGATTGCGCTATGCGGCCGCGGGCACCGATGCGACCGTCGATACGCTGGCGCCGCCGGTGCCGCGCGAGTTCCGCGCCGTCTGGGTGGCAACGGTATCGAACCTCGACTGGCCCTCGCGCCCGGGGCTGACGACCGCAGCGCAGCAAGCGGAGCTGGTCGCGATCCTCGACAAGGCGGCGGCGGTTCACCTGAACGCGATCATCTTCCAGGTGCGCCCCGCGGGCGACGCGCTGTACGCCTCGAAGCTCGAGCCGTGGTCGTACTTCCTCACGGGGCGGCAGGGGAGAGCGCCGGAGCCATACTACGATCCCCTCGCCTTCGCGATCACCGAGGCGCACAAGCGGGGGATGGAGCTGCACGCCTGGTTCAATCCCTACCGCGCCAAGCACCCGGACGACACGTCGCGCACGGCGTCGCCGATGCACCTCTCGCGCACGCGCCCGGCGCTGGTGCACAAGTACGGGCCGTACCAGTGGATGGACCCCGGTGAGCCCGAGGTGCGCCGCCGGACGATGGACGTGGTGCTCGATGTCGTGAAGCGCTACGACATCGATGGCGTTCACATCGACGACTACTTCTATCCGTATCAGGAACGCAATCGCCGCGGCCTGATCCCGTTTCCCGACCAGCGCTCGTGGGATGCCTACAAGGCGAAAGGCGGCACGCTCGAGCGCGACGACTGGCGGCGCCAGAATGTCGACCTGCTGATCGAGGAGTTGTACGCCGGGATCAAGCGCACCAAGCCGTGGGTCAAGTTCGGCATTTCACCGTTTGGCATCTGGCGTCCGGGCTCGCCGCCGTCGGTGAGCGGCCTCGACTCCTACTCGACGTTGTACGCCGACTCGCGCAAGTGGCTCACCGAGGGGTGGCTCGACTACTTCACCCCGCAGATCTATTGGAAGCTGGACGCGCCGCGCCAACCGTACGCCGACCTGCTGGCGTGGTGGCGCGTGCAGAACACCAAGCAGCGCAACATCTGGCCGGGGAACTACACCGGGCGTGTTTCCGCGCGTCGCCGCCCGCCGTGGAAGGTGAGCGAGCTCTTCGACCAGATCCAGGAAACGCGCGCCCAGCTCTCCCCGAGCAGTGGCAACGTCCATTTCAGCATGGACGCCTTCATGGTGAACACCGACTCGATGGACGAGCGCTTGGCGGCGGGGCTCTACGCCGACCCTGCGCTCGTGCCGCCGTCGCCGTGGCTCGCCGATGGCGTTCCCGACGCGCCGGTCGTGGTCCGCGTGCCGCAACCGCGCACGTACGAGCTGACCATCGCGCCGCGCAGCGCGCTCCCGTCCACTCCACTCAGCGCCGCCGCCCTCGCGAAGACAAGCAGCGGCGTGCCGGAAGTCCAGGCCACCGCCCGCGACCCCGAGTGGTGGCTGGTGCGAGCGCGCTATCTCGATGGCTGGTACGCGAGACTCGTCCCCGCCACGCAGGGAAGCGTTAGGCTCCCCCTCGACATGACCGACGCCCCGCCAACGGTGGTGTACGTCTCAGCCGTCGACCGGACGGGACAGGAATCGGCGAGTGCCGTTCTGAAATAGAGTTTGGAGAAGACGAGAAGACGAGAAGACGAGAAGACGAGAAGACGAGAAGACGAGAAGACGAGAGACTGCAGTTCTCTCGTCTTCTCGTCTTCAGAAAACTCGTCTTCTAGAAACCCAGATATGCTCGGACGCGCGGCTCGATGCGCTCCGGCGTCCACGGCGGCGACCAGACCAGGTTCACGGCCACATCGCCAACTCCTGGAATCGACTTCAGCTGCCGCTCCGCGTCGCCCATGATTTCCGGGCCTGACGGACACCCCGGCGAGGTGAGGCTCATGTCGATCTTCACATCGCTCCCCTCGACGGCCATGTCGTAGACCAGGCCGAGGTCGAGGATGTTGAGATTGAGTTCGGGATCCTTCACGCGGCGCAGGGCGAGCTTCACCTGGTCGGTCGTGATCTCAGCGGCCTCGGTCTCCACCGCCTCTCCTGCGTGGGCCGGCGCAACGGTTACCTCGCGCTCGCCCGTGGGGGACGCGGCGTCGGCCGCCGCCGCTGAGGCGACGTGCTCAGGCGGACGCTCGGAAGGAGCGCCCGCGGGATCGGGAGAGTCGTACATCGGGAGTCCTCGCATTCGTGCAAACAAGATCGACGACTTCCTTATTCCGATCAAGTCGATCGGGAACCGGATGTGAAAAAAGAACGCCGCCCTGAGGGGCGGCGTTTCGCGTCGTACAAGGCCGAATATCTCAGACCGAGGCCGAGGCTCGCGACTTTCTGGGCGGACTTTTCGCCCTCGCTGGTGCGCTCTTGGTTGGCGTTCGCGACTTCGCGCTCGACTTGCTCGCCGTGGGCTTCGCCTTGGTCGCGGTCGATTTCTTCGCGGTCGACTTCTTCGAAGTCGACTTGCTCGTGGTCTTCTTCGTGGTCTTGGCCTTGGACGACTTCACAGGGCGCTTGGCGCGCCGAGTGCGTACCGCCTTGTTCCAGTTCTCGGCGCGGTCGGCGCGGAAGGACGCGGGCATCGCCAGGATGCGGTCGGTGTCCTCGACCGAGAGCGCGGCTGCATCAGCGAGGTCGGCGCGGACGTCGGCGATCACCTTGGCGGGGCGGCGCGCACGGGCGGCGTGCACGCGGTTCGTCAGGAGGACCACGAACATCTCGCGTTCGGGGTCGATCCAGATCGAGGTGCCCGTGTAGCCGGTGTGCCCGAAGGCCGACGAGGTGAGGTACTCGCCCGACCCGCCGTCACCGTCGGCGGTGTCCCAGCCAAGGGCGCGCGTACCGGCGCTGCGCTTGGTGAACAGCGAGACGGTGCTATCGGAGAAGATGCGGACGTCGTCGTACTCGCCGCCGTTGAGCATCATCTGCGCGAAGATCGCGAGATCGCTCGCGGTCGAGAACAGTCCGGCGTGGCCGGCGACGCCGCCGAGGGCGAAGGCGTTCTCGTCGTGCACCTCGCCCTTGAGCGGGTAGCCGCGCGGCGGTGCGACTTCGGTCGGTGCCACGCGATAGCGCACCGAGTCGGGCGGGTTGTAGAAGGTGTCGTTCATCCCGAGCGGCTTGAAGACGCGCTCGGTGAGGTAGGTGTCGAGCGAGAGTCCCGAGATCGCTTCGACGACCCACGCCAGAACGTCGGCGCCGAGGTCGCTGTAGACGAAGACGGCGCCGGGCTTGTTGACGAGCGGCGTGGAGAGGACGATGCGGCGCGCGTCGATCGCGTTGGACGACATGCGCCAGAGCTCGCGTCCGGCGGGGAGGCCGGAGCGATGCGTAAGCAGCATGCGCACGGTGACGAGGTCCTTGTCGCCACCGCTGAATTCCGGGATGTAACGCGAGACCGGGGCGTCGAGGTCGAGGCGCCCTTCGTCGTACAGGATCATCGCGCCGGTCGTGGTCCCGATGACCTTGCTGAGCGAGGCGAGATCGTAGATGGTGCGGTCGGCGTTGACGTCGGGGGATTCCTTGGTCCACCCGAGATGTCCGTATCCTCTCTGCAGGACCGCGGCACCGCGCCGCCCGATGACGACTGACGCCCCTGGATAGCCCCCGGCTGTCATGCCGCGACGGACCACGCGATCGATCGTCGCGAGGCGTTCGGCCGACATTCCCACGGCGCTTGGCGCCTTGAGAGGGAGCTTATCCGCAGGGGCGGACAGCGTTGCGAGAGCGAGTGCCAGGTGTAGGACCACTAACGACTCCTGGAGAGTAGCTACGTACGCGACGACTGAGCTGTACGGGAGTATCGTCCGCAAAGGCTACACCAGAGTGCCCCTTGCGTTCGAGACGAGGATACATTTCGGCCTAGGTTGTTGCAAGGCCTTAAGATCCGAAACTTGACCTAATGTACGTTCTCCTAACAACTCTCCCTGCGGGGCTACGTGATGCTCCGCACGCGGGACATGTGCGGAGGAAAGCGAGGTCAAACGTGGCAATCCCGAGCGGAAAGGAAACGCCCGAACGGGGAGGGGCGTAAACCGATCGCACGGTGCGCGTGACGAAGTGAGCAGGACGCAATGGCAATGGACACGAGTCTCATCCAGCGGGCAATCGACGGCGATGAGCGGGCGATGCGACAGTTGTGGTCGCAGCACGCTCCGCACATCGACGCGGTCGTGCGTCGCCTGGTGGGGCATGACGACGAGGCAGCGGACATTGCCCAGGAGGTCTGGATCCAGATCTTCCGCGCCCTTCCCACGTATCGCGGCGACTCGCAGTTCGGCACGTGGGCCCACCGGATCGCGGTGAACCGGACGCTGAACGCGCTTCGGCGCACGCGGCGGTTAGCCCGCATCGAGACCGATATCGACGAGACCACGGCGCAGGTGGAGCACGGGAGCGAGCGGGCGTTGCTCGCCGCGTCCATCGAGGATGCAACCGCGCGGTTGTCGCCCGGTGCACGCACCGTGTTCCTCATGCACGACGTGGAGGGATACACGCACGAGGAGATCGCCTCGGAGCTGGGCATCACCGCCGGGGGATCCAAGTCGCAACTGTTCAAGGCGCGCGCCAGGTTGCGCAAGCTGCTGGCGCCAGTGATCGATGGATTCAGGACGGACACGGACCGGGAACATGCTGCACCTGCCTATTGAGCGAATGGCGGAACTGGTGGAGGGTGGCGCCAGTGCCGCGGAACGCGAGCACCTCGCCACCTGCGTCGCCTGCACGCACGAGTTGGAGGCGTACCGGCGACTGGTGATCCTTGCCAGCGACGAGCGCCGGCGCATCGCGCCGCCGCTCACCGATTGGGAGACGCTCTCGGCGCGCCTGCGCGCGGAGCAGTTGATGGTCGCGCCCGGCGAGGAGCGTCGGCGCGATCGCCGTGCACGCCTCGGTGCGCTCGAGCTGTTCAGGCGCGCGGCGGTGGTGGTGGTCTTCGTCGGCGGTGGCGCGGTACTCGGCCGGATGAGCGCCGGCATCCCGATCACCGACGCCGTGGCGTTCCGCAACGACTCCGCGGCCGTGCCGGCGCGTCCGAGCGCGGGAGCAGGTGCGCCTGTCGTGGCGGCGTCGAACGTGATCGGATTCGGGACCTCGCAGGAAGCGCTGCGTGCGCTCGAGGATGCGCAGCGGCAGTACGAGGCGGCGGCCACCTGGCTCTCGTCGCACGACACGTCGTCGTCGGTGATGGCGGCCGACCAGTATCGCACGCGCCTCGCGGCGCTCGACCGCACCGCCGAGACGATGCAGCAGGCGATGCGCGAGGCGCCGTCGGACCCCTACATCAACCAGTACTACCTCGCCACCCTGAGCGCGCGCGAACAGACGCTGCGCCGCCTGGGGACGACGCTGCCCGTCGGCAGCAAGCTGGGACGTTTCTGATGCACGCACCAACCCGAACACGCGCGGCGACTCCGCACCACGCCGCGCACAGGCAAATTATCCGAAGCAGTGCGACCCCCCGCGGGTTGGGAATGCTCGCCCTGCTGCTCATGGCAGCGACGCCGACGGTGGTTGCGGCGCAGCAGGGGACGATCGTGCTCCGCAAGCAGGAGTCACCGTTCGAGGCCGAGGTCGACCGCCTCGTGCAGGAGCTGCTGCAGAAGCGGCGCATGTCGGTGGCGTTCGTGTCCAACCTGCAGCAGCTGCAAGGCGCCTTGCAGACCCCGTCGCTGACGGACGAACAGCGCGCGTCGGTCGAGGGATCGCTCCGCCTCCTCCGGGCACGCCTCGCCTCGCTCGAGACCGACGCGGTGCGCATCCGGGGCCGGCTCAACCAGATCTGCGACGCGGACAGGCAGCCCGATGGTTGGGTGGGGATCGCCTATTCGGTCAACGCGAGCGCCACGCGCGAGGACGATGGGCGGGTGATCATGCGCTTCGTCGACTATCCGAGCATCGAGTCGGTCGAGCCGGGTTCACCCGCCGACAAGGCGGGGATCCATGGCGGTGATCGCATCCTGTCGATGTCGGGGCGCGACCTCAAGGACGCCGAGATCGACTTCACGCCGATGCTCAAGCCGGGAACGCGAATTCCGTTCAAGGTGCAGCGCGGTGTGGAGACGAAGCAGATCGACGTGACGGTGGAGCCGCGCCCGAACGACTTCTCGACGCCGTGCCCGTGGGTCGACGAGCGCATCGCGGCCGCCTTCGCCCCCAGCCAGTTCATGGTGACCTTCTCGACCGACGACGATCCAGCCGTCGTTGCGGCTGGCGGGAGCCAGGCGCGCGTCCTCCGCCGTCGCGTACCGCTTCCTCCTCCGCCACCGAGTGCCGTCGCGGCTGCCGTTCCTCCGGTCGCCCCGGTGCCGCCGCTGGCTCCGGTCGGTGTCGCGGGGAGTGGGGCGTCCGTGGTGTTCGGCGGTGCGCAGTTTGTCGCCGTCGGCCCCGAACTCGCCGAGGCGCTCGGCGTCGAGCGCGGACTGCTGGTCGTGGGAACCGGGCGCGGGTCGCCCGCCGAGCAGTCGGGGCTCCGCGTCGGCGACGTGCTGGTCTCGGTCGACGGCAAGGCACTCGTCTCTCCGCTCATCCTCCTGCAGGCGGTCGAGCAGTCGACGCGGCGTGAGCTCAAGTTGCAGCTGGTGCGCAAGCGCAAGAACGCCTCGGCGACGCTGCGCTGGTAACGGCGTAACGCTCAGTACGAACGAGGGGCACATCGCATTCGCGCGATGTGCCCCTCGTTTTCGCCCGCTATGTGTCGCGGTCGGCGAGCGATCGCCGCCGGCGGACCGGCCTGCCTAACGCGACGTGCGCGGGTCGGTCCCGACCGGTCCGGGCGGAAGCAGGTACAGGAGACGCGCGGTCGCCCGATCGATCGGCGAGAGCGTCTTCACCCGCACGCGCGGTGTCATGATCGAGGTGGTGTCGGTCGTATGATCGAGTCCGATCAGGTGCCCGACCTCGTGCAGCGCGATCGCGCGCGTTGCCGCCGTGTCGAGGAGCTCACCGGTGCGATGGTGCACGGCGAGGACGATGCTCGCCTCCAGGATCGACCAGCGGTTGTCGTGCGACCAGAGCGTCTTCCCCGAAATGGGCTCGTTGAAGCGATCGATCCACGAGACGTGCACGTCGGCCGACGCCGAGTCGAGAACGAAGGAGAAGGTGAGCGGGATCCCGCTCTCGCTCCACTCGATGAAGGCATCGCGCACGATCGACACGGCCACGGGAGACCAGTCGTGCAGCCGCGCCACCGGCTGAATCCACACATGCAGGGGTTGACCACCACGCTCGGGCCAACGGGCGAGCGCCGAGTCGTGCGCGGCGAGCACTTCGTCGATGTAGGTCCCGGCAGCGGACAGTTCGAGGCGCGAGCGTACATCGGCGCGACCGATCGCGCTGCCGGCGCGCCGTCCCACGGACCGTCCGGCGCCGGCGACCGCGCCAACTTCTTCTTCCGCGGAGAGAGTCGACGCGTTCGAGCCGGCCGACCGTACCACAACGCGCCCACCGCCTCCCTCGCGCACGGTGTACGCCTGCACGCCGACGAATCCGGCGAGCACAGTCAGGATGAGGGCGAAGACGAAGTCCAGACGCTTCATGGCTGCGGGCGGGTGCGGCTACGAGTGGTCCAGGAACGTCTCCACCAGGGCGAAGAACGACTCTGGCGCTTCCCAGAAGGGCATGTGCCCCGCATGGGGAATGAGCGCGAGCCGAGCATTCGGCAAGAGGGCGACGAGTTCCCGAGCCACGGTGGACGGGAGAAGGTCGTCCTCCCCGTGAATGACGAGCGTTTCCACTTGCACGGCACGTACCAGCGCGGACCAGTCGTACCCATCGCGCCGGAGTCGCGCGGCGATCGCCGCCCCGGTCCGGCTCTCGCTCCGTGGCGGCGAGAAGAGTTGCGCGAGATCCGGATCGGAGAACCACGCGGGATACATGGCGCGGGCATACGCCGAGTGCACTCCCGGATCGCCGACGTGGAGCGCGCTCGGGTCGAGGCGCTGGAGAACGGCACGTTCCGTTCCCGTAAGTCGTTGCACGGCATTCGAATGCAGGAACGGGAGCCAGCTCTCGCTGCGCGGCCCCACCGCATCCACGAGGACGAGCTTCCGCACCCCCTCTCGATCGCGCTCGGCGCCGAGCAGGGCGATGCCCCCTCCCCACGAATGCCCGAGGACATCCCATTGGCGAAATCCCAGCGCGACCCGGAGCGCAGGGAGATCTCCCGCGTCGTGCTCCACGCGGGCGGCCTGCAGCCCCGGCGGCGCACTGCTCTGTCCTCGCCCTCGCTGATCGTACAGGATGATCTGGCGACGCGCGGCAAGCGGCGAGAGGGCGGGCCACAGGAGCTTGTGGTCAAAGATCATCCCGCCGTTCACGCAAACGAGCGGAGGAACGCCGTCGACCGGAAGCGTGGCAAAGACTGCGAAGTCGAGTCCGCGCGCCTGCACGCGTTGACGCGTGAGATGTGGCGGGCGCGGTAGCGATCGTCGGAATGCGACGAAGCGATCGCGCGCGGTAAGGGGCGTGGTCATGACGCGACGAAGTATGGCATCGGTGTCCAGCTTGTGGAGCGGGGGACCGCCAATCGGAGAGGACGCGCGCCGAAAGCCATGCTATTCTTCGCCGATTCGTACCACACTCCGCCGATTCACATGTCATTTGCAGACGTCGCGCTGTACGCAGCGTTGGCCGCCGCCGCCGCCGGGCTGGGACCGGTGCTCGCGAAGGAGCGTGCACCCGACGACCGCCTGGTGGGGCTCGCGAGCGCGATCGCCGCGGGGATGATGCTCGGGGTGGCGTATCCGATGATGCGCGACGGGTTGGACGGGGGGGCGGTCGTGGCGACGGCATCTGCGGCGGCCGCGGTCGTGATGGTTTTCCTGATTAACCTGTGGTTTGGCATCGACGGAGGTGGGGCGGTGTCGCCAGTGCGGGCCGTGCTCGGGGGGGCAGTGCATGCCGCCCCCGAAGGACTGGCGCTCGGCGTGGCGCTGGCCGTCGACCAACGGTTCGGACTGATCGTGGCGTTCACGCTCGCGCTTCACAATGTCGGGGAGGGGGTCGCGCTCTCCTCGCATCTGGTGCGTCACGAGAAGCGCGCGCGGGCGGCGGCGGCAGCGGCGCTGTCGAATGTGCCGCAGGTGGCGATGGCGATGGGAGGCTTCGTGCTGGCGTCGGCCTATCCCCCACTTCGGCCGGCGCTTCTCGGGGCGTCGGCGGGGGCGCTCGTGTACCTCTCGCTCGCCGACCTGCTCCCGGACGGCTATCGCGCGACGGGGCGGACCGCGATCAGCGTGGTGGTGATCGTGGCGACGAGCATTGTGGCCTTCGCCGAGGCGACCGGATGACCTGGCTTGCGGCACATCCGGTGGTGTGGGTCTTCTGGTATGCCCTGTTGACTGCCGTCGCGACGGCACTGGGAGCGCTCCCGTTCGCCTTCATCCGGACGGTGTCGCCGCGGGTGGTCGGTTCCTCGACCGCGTTGGCGGCGGGACTGCTGCTGGGGGCGAGCTTCGGGCTCATCGTGGAGGGGGCACGGTCGCGGGGTGGGGCGACGCTGGTGGGAGTGATCATCGGCGTGATCTTCGTGCTCGTCGTCC
>CAZWVG010000134.1:0-15117 GCA_964637355.1 uncultured Gemmatimonadaceae bacterium | reverse complement strand
ATCGAGAACCTCGTGATCCGCGGGGTCGGCAGCGACCAGCAGGTCGTCGGCATCTAGCCGGTGGGCTCGCCCCCCAGGAACAGGGTGATAACCAGCAACCCGCTCATCGGCGCCGTCGTGCCGGGTGACATCCGCTTCCCCGACATGTCCGACCCGTACGATCCCGCGCTGCGCCGCCAGCTGCACACCATCGCCAATGAACTCGGCATCCGCGTCGAGGAAGGCGTGTACGCCGGGCTTCTGGGCCCCAGCTACGAGACGCCGGCCGAAGTGCGCATGCTCGAGCGACTGGGCGCCGACGCCGCGGGCATGTCGACCGTCCCCGAAGTGATCGTCGCCCGCGCCATGGGGATGCGCTGCGCCGCCGTCAGCTGCATCACCAACCCCGGCGCCGGCCTCTCGCCCGAACCCATCGACCACGCCGACGTCATCGCCGTGACGAAGGTCGCCGCAAAGGACTTCGAGCGCCTGATCGAAGGATTGGTTGCCGCGCTCTAGCGGAACTCGCGCACGCATCCCGCACGAAGGGGCGCCAACTGGCGCCCCTTCGTGCACTCCCGTCCCCCGTCTCCCGTCCCCCGTCCCTAAAAGTGTATTCCAACCGAGACGGGAATAAACTGCGCCGTCGACTTCTCCCCTCCCGTCGGCGTGATGCTGAACTGATGAAACCGCGTCTCCACAAAGACGCCGATCGCTCCACCGAAGCGGAGCCCAGCGCCGCCGTTGAACCCGAATCCCGCCTCCGAGTCGCTCACGCTCACTCCGCTCCCATCGGTGAGTGTGGCCGTCTGCTGATATAGCCCCAACCCGCCGACGAGATACGGGCGCACCGCCGAGGCGCGCTTCGCGAGGTGATAAACGGCGCTCAACCCGACGTAGAGCACCTTGTTGTTCAGGTTGTCCCCGTCAGTCGCCCCGGCGTCGGCAAGGAGGTCGTCGGTGTACTTCGCCTTCGAGAGTTGCGCCTCAGCGCGAACCGCCCAGGGATTCTCCGAGATCGGCTCGTACTGGAAGAAGGCGAGCCCGTTCCACCCCGTCTTCACGTCATTCGCGAAATCTCCAACGGGGACGGTTCCGCCGCCGCCGATACCCACGCTCAGGACTCGCGGGAGCCGCCCCGGCGACTGGGCTGCCGCGGGAACGGCGATGGTCATCAGGAGCGCGGCGACGGCGGCGGCGGTACGAGTCATCCGGGACAGCGTCATGTAGCAGGCACTCCTAGGCTGGACGTCGGTTTGGCACCCGCTGGTTGGACGCGGGAGTGCGCGTCGCGTCATGGATGCCCGGCGAATGGCGCTCGCCTGGCGCGCGGCGCGCTCCGCATGCGCGCTCGCTCGGCGAGTCCGATAGTCATGCAGGGCCATCGGGGTGCGGCGCGGTGACCGCGCGCACGTTGCGGACGGGGCCGTCACCCCGCTCTTGCCCTGGCGCCCGGCCTACCGGTCGCGCGCGGCGGCGACGGGGAGCGTCGTCAGTCGCTTGCGGAATTCCTGGAAGCGCGGCGTGTCGCGGGTGAGGCGGTCGAGCAGCGCGGTGTTGTACTTGGCGATTGTCGCCTGTGTGGCCGCCACGCGATCCTCCTCCATGGGGTGCGTGCGGAACCAGGCGTCGAGCCCTCCCGACGGGCGCTCGTTCCTCTCCTTGATGAGGATCTGGAACATCTCCGGGACCCCGCGCGGGTCGATCCCCGCGCGCAGCGTGTACTCGATCCCCGCTTGGTCCGACTCGGCCTCGTCGCTGCGGCTGAACGACGCCATGATCCCCTGACCGGCCATCCCCACCGCCATGTCCCCGCCATTCGTGCAGATCGGCGTCAGGACACACCCGAGGATCATCCCGAGACTCATCCGCTGCCCGGTCTGCATCTGCTTCACGCTGTGCCGGTGCACCACATGCCCGATCTCGTGGCCGAGGACTCCGGCGAGTTGATTCATCGCCGTCGTGCGCTCGATCAACCCGCGATTGACATACACGTAGCCGCCTGGAATCGCGAACGCATTCACTTCGGGGCTATCGACGATGTAAAAGCGCCAGTCGAGATTTCTGTCGTCGGCCACGCGCGCAATCGAATCGCCGAGCACATTGATGTAGCGCACCAGCTCTGGATCCTTCACGATTGGGAGCTGGGCGTTCACCTGCTGGGAGTAGTCCGTCCCGATCTCGATCTCCCGCTGGGTCGAGATCGCGCACCCGGCGACGAGTAGCGACACGAGAACTACGCCGGACGCAGGTGCAACCATCACGCGGCGCGCGCGCCGGCCATCCGAGTCCATGACGCGGGAGATGCGATCTGACGTGCGAAGCACCGATGTGCGGGACCAACGAAGGAGTGGCATGTCGAAGCGGACCTGGCGATGTGCGGGCTCCACGCGCTCGGAGCTTTTCCGCGCGATGATACACCGCGAGCGCGAGATTCGATGCGACTCCTGACACTGGCGCGCGACCTCACGCGCCGGAAGGCACGCGAGCGCGACGCGATGTTCGTCGTCGAGGGGATCCGCTCGTGCGAGGAGCTGGCGAAATCGGCCGTGGAGGTGATTGGCGTCCTCGCCGCCCCCCAACTCGCCGAGAGTCCGCGCGGGGAGGCGCTCAAGGCAGCGTTCGCGGCCCGCGGCGTGACGCCGACCGACGTCACCGACAAGGAGTTCCAGAGTGCGGCCGCGACCGAATCGCCGCAGGGGGTCCTCGCCGTCGGGCGCATCCCCAGCTATCGCTTCGACAGCGACGAGCTCATGGCGCGCCCGACCACCCGGCTTCTCGTGCTGGACGCGGTGCAGGACCCTGGAAATGTCGGAACGCTGATCCGGACGGCAGCCGCCCTCGGCGCCGACGCCGTGGTCGCCCTACCGGGAACCGTTGACGTGTGGAACGCCAAAGTCGTCCGTAGCGCAATGGGAGCCCATTTTTCCTTTCCGGCGGTTCATGCCACGTGGGAGACGCTGCAGCACGCCTGCGCCTCCCACGGGATTGCGTTGTGGGGGGCCGAACTCGGCGGGACCGACGTGGCAGAGCTCCGCGCTCCGGCGCGACTCGCCCTCGCCGTCGGGAATGAGGGGGGAGGGCTCTCCGAATCGGTGCGCGACGCGCTCGTCCAGCGCGTCACGCTCCCCATCCGCCCGGAGGTCGAGTCGCTCAACGTGGCGGTCGCCGCCGGCATCCTGCTCCACCAGCTGCGCCCGTGATCGACGCCTTCCTCGGCACCTTCGCCTTCACCATCGGCGCCTGCATCGGGTCGTTCCTCAACGTCTGCATCGGGCGCTGGCCGCATAACGAGTCGGTCGTCTCGCCGCGCTCGCGCTGCCCCAAGTGTGCGTTGCCGATCGCGTGGTACGACAACCTCCCGATGGTGAGCTGGCTGCTGCTCCGGGGGCGTTGCCGCGGCTGTGCGCTCCCCATCTCGGTGCAATATCCGATCGTGGAGCTGGTGGTGGGTCTGCTCTGGCTCGCCACCGCGTTGTATTACGGCCCCACGTTCGCCGCGCTCCGGGTGGCGATCTTCGCCACGATCATGCTGGGGATTGCCGTCACCGACTTCAAGCACTACCTGATCCCCGACGGCTTCACGGTGAGCGGGCTCATCTTCCTGTTCGTCACCGCGCTGGTGGCGGTCTTCCGCAATGAACCTTCTCCCTTCGCGACTCCGTATGACGCACTGATCGGTGCGTGTGCGGGGGCGGGGTCGGTGGCGATCGTCGGGTGGCTGGGCGAGGTCGTGCTCAAGAAGGAGGCGATGGGGTTCGGCGACATCACGCTGATGGCGGTGGTGGGGGCGGCGGTCGGGCCGGCGCGGGCGCTCCTGGTCCTCTTCATCGGCGCGGCGTTAGGCGCGGTCGCGTTCGTCGGCGTCGTCTATCCCGTCGTCAGGCTGCGTGGCGCACCGCGCGGTGAGCAGATCGATCTCGAGCTGGGATCTCCACCCGTGGAGCTCCCGCACGTACCATTCGGGGTATTCCTTGCACCGGCGGCCGTGGTGGTCCTGGTGTGGGGCGATGCGCTGGTCTCGTGGTACCTCGGGCAATACCTGGGGATTTAGCCGTACGCTGCAGGAGTGACGATGGACGACGCGGAGCTGGACCGGCCGGTGACGGGAGCGCTCGGGCGCTTCACGCGCGACCTCACACGTGAGGCGCGTGCGGGGCGGCTGGAGCCTGTCCGCTGTCGCGACGAGGAGGTGGCCCGCGTCATCGACATCCTCCTCCGTCACGGGAAGAACAATCCCGCGCTCGTTGGGCCGGCCGGCGTCGGCAAGACGGCCATCGTCGAAGGGTTGGCGCAGCGCCTCGTTGGAGGCGACGTCCCCCTCGCGCTCCGCTCGACCCGACTCCTCGCGCTCGATCACGTCGCCTTCCTCGCCGGAAGCGTCTATCGCGGGCAGTATGAGGAGCGCATTCGCGCCCTCGTGAAGGAAACCTCGGCCGATCCCGACGTCGTGCTCTTCATCGACGAGCTGCACAACCTCATCGGGCAGGGGAGCGCCATGGGCTCGGCGATGGACGCGGCGAACATGCTCAAGCCGTCGCTCGTGCGTGGCGACTTCCGCGTGATCGGCGCGACGACCAACGAGGAGTACGACCGCTGGATCTGCGGCGACCCCGCGCTCGAACGTCGCTTCCAGCGAGTCCTCGTGCGTGAGCTGACTTCGGCCGAGACAATGGACGTGCTACGAGCGCGCATCGATCGCCTCGAGCGGCATCACAACGTGGCGATCACCGACGAGGCGTTGCGGGCGAGCGTCGAGCTCACCGACCAGTACATGCTCGACCGCAAGCGCCCCGACCGAGCGATCGACGTGCTCGACGAGGCGTGCGCACACGCGCAGGCCATCGCTCGTTATGCACCGCGCACCGAGGCGCTCATTACGCGCCGTCGCGCGCTCCTGCGCGCGCAGGGCGACGTGAAGCGCAATGGCCATGCGGCCACACGCGACGAAAACGGGAGTGGCGAGGATGACGGCTTCGAGACGATTGCGCGCGATGGATTGAATGCGCTGCAGCGCTTCGGCGCCGAGATCGAGGCGATCTTCACCGCCGCGCCGGCGAGTGCGCAGCCCGCACCTGTCCCTGCCCCCGCCACGCAATCCGATGTGGCGACCCCCGCGCCACCGCGCGCCGAATCGACGGCGGCGCCGTCGCTCCCAGTGCTCGACGTGGAGTTGCGCGCGTTGCTCATTGAGGATGGCGTCGTGGTGCGCGGGTTGGATGTCGCGCGTGTGGTCGCCCTGGCCACCGGACAAACCGTACGATGGAGCGAGTGATGGCACGGATCGGCGCGGCGGCGTTGCTGCTGGCGGTAGTGGCGTGCGGAAAGAAGGATGCGAAGGACCCCGTGGCGTCGAAGGTGGCCAACGCCATCCCGCGACTCGAGGAGGCGACTGGTCTCAAGTTCAAGACCCCTCCCAAATTCGAGGCCCGCACCAAGGACGAAGTGCGGCAGTTCCTCGAGGCGCGCTTCAAGACCGACATGCCCGATGAGGAGATCACCGGGAGCGAACGCTCGTACAAGCGCCTCGGGCTTCTCCCCGATACGCTCGACCTCCGCAAGTTCATGCTCTCGCTCCTCACCGAGCAGATCGTCGGCTACTACGACCCCACCACGAAGGTGCTGTACATCGTGCAGGGGGCGTCCGACGAGATGGTCGCGGTGACGGTCTCGCACGAGCTGGTGCACGCGCTGCAGGATCAGTACTTCAATCTCGACTCGCTCCAGAAAGTCCGTCGGCATAACGATCGGCAGATCGCCGCGCAGGCGGTCGTCGAGGGGCAGGCCACGTTCGAGCAGCTCGCCTCGATGCTCGGGAGCGGGACGGCGATCGCCAATCTCCCCGGCGGGTGGGATCGCGTGCGCACCGTCATTCGCGAGAACAACTCGTCGATGCCGATCTTCTCCTCGGCGCCGATGCTGATCCAGGAGACGCTCCTCTTTCCCTACCTCTCCGGTGCGGAATTCATGCGCGCCTTCAAGGAGAAGTATCCGGGGAAGTCTCCCTTCGACCAGATGCCGGTGTCGTCGGAGCAGGTCATGCACGACGATCGCTACTTCCTCAACCGCGACGACCCGACCGACGTCACACTCCCCGCGCCGCCGGGGAAGGTCATCTACGAGAACGACCTCGGCGAGTTCGAGACGCGACTCTTCCTCTTCGAGCACCTCAAGGATCGCGACGCCGCCTACCGAGGGGCAGCAGGGTGGGATGGCGACCGCTACGTCCTCTTCGAATCGGGTGGGCGCGGCGGCGAGGGGCTCGCCTGGCTGAGCGTCTGGGACACCTCCGTCGACGCCGCCGAATTCTTCGACCTGATGGACACGGCGATCATCAAGCGCTTCGGCAACGTCAAGCCGTCGCAGGCGTCGGAGAACACGCGCGTCTACTCGGCGCGCGGGCGTTCGATCGCCGTCACCGCCGGCGACGTGCACGGGCGCCCCGTCGTGCTCTACGTCGACGTCCCGGCAGGTGCAAGCACCAACGTGATCGACCTGAAGAAGGTCACCCTCGAGGAATAGCGTGACCGCCGGGAGTACGAGCAGGTCGCCCGTCACCCGGGACTCCCTCTCCGTCCCCCAGCCGCTCCGCCCGGAAGACGAGGCGCTGCGGCAGGTGCGCCTGCGCAACATGAAGGCGTGGGCGCTGGCGCTCCTCATCATCGCCACGGTCATCTTCATCGTGGCGCGGATCTTCGAGGGGCGCTATCCCTGGTTGGGGATCGTGCGGGCGACCGCGGAGGCGTCGATGGTCGGCGGGATCGCCGACTGGTTTGCCGTCACCGCACTCTTCAAGCACCCTCTCGGGATCCCCATCCCGCACACCGCGATCATCCCCACCCGCAAGGATCGCGTCGGCGTGACGCTCGGTGCTTTCGTGCAGAAGAACTTCCTGCACAAGGACGTGATCGTCGCCAAGCTCCACACGCTGAATGCCGCCGAGCGCATGGCGCGCTGGATGGTGGAGCCGGAGAACTCGAGGCGTATCGCCAGGCAACTGGCCAAGTCGCTCGCCGCGGCTGCGAACGTGCTCCGCGACGAGGACGTCGAGCAGGTCATCACCAAGGCCGTCGTCGGCCGCGTGCAGAAGACGCAGGTCGCGCCGATGCTCGGGCGCGCGCTCTCGCTCCTCACCGCCGGCAATCGCCATCAGGCGCTCCTCGACGACGCCATTCGCCTCCTCGCCAAGGGGATCACCGAGAACCAGGACTTCATTCGCGACCGCGTCGAGAAGGAGAGTCCGTGGTGGGTCCCTGGCGCCGTCGACGACAAGATCGCCGCGCGGATCGTCGGTGCGCTCGAGCGGACGATGAAGGCGGTGCACGAGGACCCCAACCATCCGTTGCGGGCGCGCTTCGACAACGCCATCGACGAGTTCATCGTAAAGCTGCAGGCGTCACCCGAGGTCATCCTCAAGGCCGAGCAGATCAAGGAAGACCTGCTGCAGGCCGACACCGTGCGCCAGTTCAGCGCGTCGCTGTGGAGCGATGCCAAGGCGTCGATCGCCCGCCACGCCGAGAACCCCGACGGCTTCAATCCCGAGAGCATCGAGCGCGGGCTGACCGCCTTCGGAAATGCGATCCTCGCCGATCCGCTGTTGATGCAGAAGGTCGACGCGTGGCTCGTCGAAGGAGTCGTCGCGGTGACCGAGCGCTATCAGGACGAAGTTGGGGAATTGATCGCGTCGACCGTCAGGCGTTGGGATCCTGTTGCGACGTCGCAGCGGATCGAGCTGGCGATCGGGCGGGATCTGCAGTTCATCCGGATCAACGGGACGTTGGTGGGGGGATTGGCGGGGATGATTCTGTATTTGATACAGAGGGCGATGTAGGGAGCAGAGAGGTCGTCGCGAGTACCTCGAGAACGCCAGGCACGCGCGCGATACTCAGGCCCGCGCGGGTGATTCGAGACGACGATCGTCGTGCTCGCTTGCACGGTTGTGCGCGCTTGAACAAACTCTGGGCAGCTTTGTCGGGATGGCGGCACGTGATGGCGTCGAATGATCCATGCGCACGGGGCGCGGATGCATGCGCCCGACTACTCGTGGTGTGCATCGCGTTCGCGCTGACCGCACCACTGAGCGCCTGCAGCGAGCTTGGCCTCCCGTTCGGACAAGCGGAGAACGATCGCGTGTTGTGGCGGGTGCAGGGGCGCGATGGCAATGGCTTTCCGTCTGTCGATGCGACGCAGGTGTATTTCACCTCCGAGCCGCATGTCGTCACGGCCGTGAACAAAGCCACTGGGCACGTCGCGTGGACGCGTGACCTCCCCGTCAATCGATCCGGCTTCTTTGGAGAAGGAACGCTGGCACGGGACGGGCGAGTGTTCGTCGCGGACGAAGACGTATTCGCGCTCGACGCCCGAAACGGCGAAATCTTGTGGCGATTTCGTCCTGCAGGATCGCGCAACACCGGGGTGTTCCTTCCGGCGCTCGACGGCGATCGCGTCATCACGGGAAGCACGAACGGGTTTGTGTTCGCGATCAGCCAACGCTCCGGAGAAGAGATTTGGCGCAGCAAGGTTGTCCAGCCCGACGCCGTGACGATGTACCGGCCGCAAGTCGGCGACGACATCGTCGCTGTAGGCTTCACGGACTTCGTCACTGCTGGCGGAAACATCGCGCGCGGTGGTGTCGCCATCCTGGACCTCGCGAGCGGGCACCTGCGATGGCTGCGCTACCTGCCGATTGCGATCGGCAGTTCGATCGCCAACGGCACGATCAGTCCAGTAATCGTTGACGGTGCCGTAGTGATCGGTGCGTGGGATGGTCCTGTGTACGCGTACGAACTCGATTCCGGTGCCCTGCGATGGTCGTCACCCGCGGTCGGATTCGGCGATCAGGTGCGCGGGCTACGGCCGCTCGCGACGGACGGCGATCGCGTATTCGTCGGGTCGAGTGCCGGCGTCGTGCAGGCGCTCGATCCTCGCACGGGAGAACGTCTGTGGAGCGCCCCACCTTCGTACGGAAGCACCAACGAACTACTGACCCGTGCCGGTCGACTGTACTGGTCGTACAGCGGAGGGCAGTTCGAGGTGAGGGACGCAGTTGCTGGAGACCGCATCTGGGTTCACGACCAGCCGCCGCTCGCATTCTCAGGGCCCATCGATGACGGCGCCAGAGTCTATGTCTCGAGCCCGAACGGTGGCCTGGCTGCCCTCAAGCGGTAACCGTGACGTCGTGAGGTTCGCGGAGACGCACGACCGGTTAGCGTCTCTCGACGGAGAGTAGCTCCGAGACTACTTCAGCGAATCCGGACCGCTCGCGTGAGCTGACTCAATCCCCCGTCCCCGCCCTCGGCTCCGCCTCCACCGACGCCGGCCGCACCGCCTCCCCCCGCTCCCGCCCCTCCGTCGCCACCACATCCACCAGCTCCGTCGCCGGTATCGGCAAGAGCGCCAGCCTGAACACCTCGTCCATCGCGCTCACAAAGGTGAAGTGCATGTTCGAGCGCACCTCGTCGGGCACCTCGCGCAGGTCCTTCTCGTTGCCGGCCGGGAGAATCACCTCGCGAAGTCCCGCGCGATAGGCGGCGAGCGTCTTCTCCTTCACCCCGCCGATCTCCAGCACCTTTCCGCGCAGCGTCACCTCGCCGGTCATCGCCACGTCGCGGCGAACGGCGCGCCGGCTGAGCACCGACCCGATGGCCAGCGTCACCGCGACGCCCGCACTCGGCCCGTCCTTCGGCACTGCGCCCGCAGGGAAGTGGATGTGCAGGTCGCTCTCCTTGAAGTCCTGCGTCGTCACGCCTAACGCGTCGGCGCGCGATCGCACGAACGACAGTGCCGCATCCACCGACTCGCGCATCACGTCGCCCAACTGCCCAGTGACGGTGAGTTTTCCCGAGCCCTGCATGCGGAGCGCCTCGATCGTCATGATGTCGCCCCCCATGTTGGTCCAGGCGAGCCCGGTGACGGTCCCGATCTCGGGCTCCTTCTCCGCCTCCTCGGCGGAGTACTTGGGGGCGCCCAGGTGCTTCTCGACCAACGCGGCATCCACGACCCAGGCGCCTTCCTCCCCCTCGGCCTTGCGGCGCGCACGCTTGCGCATGAGCGAGGCGATGTTGCGCTCGAAGTTGCGGAGCCCGGCCTCGCGCGAGTAGCGCGACGAAATGAAGCCCAGCACCTCGTCGGTGAACTGGATGTCCTTGTCGGTGATCCCGTGCTCCTCCCACAACCGCGGCAGGAGGTAGCGCCAGGCGATCTCCACCTTTTCCTCGACGGTGTACCCCGCGATGCGAATGACCTCCATGCGGTCGCGGAGCGGGGCAGGGATGTCGAAGAGATTGTTCGCGGTGCAGATGAACAAGCACTTCGACAGGTCGAACGGAAGGTTGAGATAGTGATCGACGAAGTCGTGGTTCTGCGACGGGTCGAGTACCTCGAGCATCGCCGCCGTCGGGTCACCCGAGGCGCCGCCTCCGGACATCTTGTCGATCTCGTCGATCATCAGGACGGGATCGTTCACCCCAACGCGCCGCAGCGCCTGCAGCAGGAGCCCCGGCATCGAGCCGACGTACGTGCGCCGGTGACCGCGAATCTCGGCTTCGTCTCGCACGCCGCCGACCGAGATGCGATAGAACGCCCGCCCGATGGCGGTGGCAATCGCCTCCCCCAACGACGTCTTGCCGGTCCCCGGGGGGCCGACGAAGCAGAGGATCGGACCCTGCGGGTCGCCGCCGCGCAGCTTGCGCACGGCGAGGTACTCGACGATCCGCTCCTTGGCCTCCTGCAATCCGTAGTGCCGTCCGTCGAGCGCCTCCTCGACCTTGGCGAGCGTGATCTCCTCGTCTCCCGATCGTTTGTGCCACGGGAGCGCGAGGATCCAGTCGAGATAGGTGCGGATGACCTGGTACTCGCTCGACGCGGGCGAGAGCATGCGGAGCCGCTCGGTCTCGCGTCGCGCTTCCTGGCCTACGCGCTCCGGGAGGTTCGCCTCGTCGACCCGCTTGAGGAGTTCGATCGCGTCCTTCTCTCCGGGGTCCGTCTCCCCCAGCTCGGCCTGGATCGCGCGCAGCTGCTGCCGCAGGTAGAACTCGCGTTGGTGCTGCTCGATCTTGACCTCGGTCTGCTTCTTCACGTCCTCCATCACCCGCGCCCGCGCCACCTCGCGCTCGAGGCGTGTGAGGATGAAGCGCAGCCGCTGTCCCACATCGAGGCGCTGCAGCACCTCGTCCTTGTCGCTGATCCGGAAGTTCATGTTCGTCGCCGCGAGGTCGGCAAAGCGCCCCGGGTCGGAGACGTTCATCTTGAGGATCTGTGGCACCTCGTCGGGGATGCGCTCCACGAGGTCGGCGAGCGTCTCGGCGGCGCTGGCGATGCGCGCCACCAGGTCATCGAGTTCGTCCGGGTCGGCCGGGAGCTCCTTCGCCCCGCGCACGCCGGCGATCACGAACGGCTCGTCCTGCTCGATCGATTCGACCGTGATGCGGCGGAGCCCCTGCAGCGTGATCTGGACCGTGTCGCCCGGGAGGTTGATGCGCTCATGCACCCGCGCCGCGACCCCCACTCGCCCGATGAACTTCTGGTTGTCGATCGGGTCGTCGACATCGCCAGACGCAACGACGAGAGCCACGATCAGCCCCTGGTCCTCATTGGAGCGGAGCAGCGCAAGGTTCTCGGGCGCCCCCATCTGCACCGCAATCGTGCCGAGCGGATAGACGATCGTGGAGCGCAGCGCCATGAGCGGCAGCGTGGGCGGCAGCTCCTGGCCGAGGATTTCGTCGCGACGCTGGGGACGGGACATGGAGATCGGACGGGGGACGGGGGACGGGAGACGGGGGATTCGTTTCCCCGTCGCGCCGCGGCACACATTCCAGACGCGGCATGCCTCACATTGGTTGCTTGTCGCGCGCGAAAGGTAGGGTGTGTGCTGGAGGGGCGCGACCGAGCGGAACGTCAGCGACACGGAAGCCTCCTGCGGAGGCGCGGGCGAGCGCGGTCCGGCGGGGCGGTCCGGCCCGCGAGTGCAAGCGGGCCACAGCCGTTCGGCTGCCGCGAGAGCACGAGTCCCAAGTCGCGCAGCCCGTTGTCTATCCATCACCGGGCGGCTAACGTTCTTGGCTCTATGTTTGACGAGCTTTCCGACAAAATCTCTGGCGTCTTCGCCAAGCTCCGCGGCCGCGGTGTCCTGACCGATTCGGACATCAAGGAAGGGCTGCGGGAGGTTCGGCGCGTCCTCCTCGAGGCCGACGTCAACTTCCAGCTCACCCGCGAGTTCCTGGAGCGGGTCGAGAAGAAGGCCGTCGGAGTATCCCAGCTCAAGTCCGTCCAGCCCGCCCAGCAGCTCGTCAAGATCGTCCACGACGAGCTCACCGCGATGCTCGGCGAGCAACGCGCGCCGCTCAAGCTCAGCTCCGTCCCGCCCACGATCGTGATGATGGTCGGGCTCCAGGGGTCGGGGAAGACGACCACGGCCGGCAAGCTCGCCCGCAAGCTCAAGAGCGAAGGGCGCCCCACGCGCCTCGTCGCGGCCGACGTCTATCGCCCGGCGGCCATCGACCAGCTCGAGACGCTCGGCGCCTCGCTCGAGGTCCCGGTCTACGCCGACCGCGGGACCAAGGACGTGGTGAAGATCGCCCGGGCCGGCATCGACGAAGCCAAGCGCGCCCGCGACCGTGTCGTCATCCTCGACACCGCCGGTCGACTGCAGATCGACGAGGACATGATGCAGGAGCTCGTCCGCCTGCGTGATGCCGTTCGCCCCGATGAGATCCTCTTCGTCGCCGACGGCATGACCGGTCAGGACGCGGTCCGCATCGCCGAAGGCTTCCACAAGGCGCTGGGCGTCACCGGTGTCATCCTCACAAAAATGGATGGCGACGCGCGTGGCGGTGCTGCGCTCTCGATCTACGGCGTCCTCAAGAAGCCGATCAAGTACATCGGCGTCGGCGAAAAGTCCGATGCGCTGGAGGAGTTCCACCCCGATCGCCTTGCCGGCCGCATCCTGCAGATGGGCGACGTGGTGTCGCTCGTCGAGAAGGCGCAGGAAGCGTTCGACGCCGACGAGGCGAAGCGGATGGAGAAGAAGGTCCGCAAGGAAGGGCTCGACCTCGAGGACTTCCTCTCGGCGATGAAGCAGATGCAGAAGCTGGGGCCGATGGAGAGCATCCTGAAGATGCTCCCCGGGGTCAACAGCAAGATGCTCAAGAACGCCAACATGGACCCCAAGCGCCTCAAGCATGTCGAGGCGATTGTGCTGTCCATGACGAAGGAAGAGCGCAAGACCCCGAACATGATCAACGGCTCACGCCGCGCGCGAATCGCGAAGGGAGCCGGCCGCCCCACCAGCGAAGTGAATCGCCTGCTGGAGCAGTTCCGCGACATGCAGAAGATGATGAAAAAAGCCGCCGGCGGCGGCCGCATGCAGATGCCGTTCATGAGATAGCAGAAGACGAGAAGACGAGAAGACGAGATCTCTCGTCTTCTGAAAACTCGTCTTCTCGTCTTCTAGTAGTCCGTGTGCGCCGCGGAAATGCCGCGTGACGCGAGGAGCACGGAGCAGTAGCACTCACGTTCGACCTGAGGTGTCAGATGGTTCGCATTCGTCTCCGTCGTGAAGGACGCAAGAAGTCTCCGATGTACCGTATCGTCGTCGCCGATTCCCGCTCGCCGCGCGAGGGGAAGTTCATCGAGATCATCGGCACCTATCAGCCCCGCAAGTCCGAGGGGGCGGTCGACCTCAAGCAGGACCGCGCCAACTACTGGCTCGACGTCGGTGCGCAGCCGAGCGACACGGTGCGCTCGATCCTGCGCCGCGCCGGCATCATGAAGGCTCGCCACGAGGCGCGCCTCGCCAGCAAGCTGCAGGCGGCGGCGGTTCCGCTCGCCGAGACGACCGAGAAGAGCGACGAAGCCTGAGCTTCCCGTGTCGCCCGCCGCGCCGCGCGACGCGTCGCACGCGATCGTAGGTCGTGTGCGCCGCGCGCACGGGGTGCGCGGCGAGGTGGTGGTCCAGCTCCTCACCGACGCGCCGGACGCGATCTTCGCGGACGGCGCGCGTGTCTTTGCGGGGAACGCGCGCGGTGAGATCGGCCCTAACCCACCGCAGCTGCACGTCGAAAGCACGCGTCCGTTCAACGACGGCTTGCTCGTGACCTTCGAGGAAATCGAGGACCGGACCGCGGCCGACCTCTGGCGCGACCGCTACCTCCTCGTCCCGACCGACGAGCTCGAGCCCCCCGGCGAGGACGAAGTCTGGCTGCACGAGCTGGTTGGACTCGAGGTACAGCGCATCGACGGGACGGCGATCGGGACGGTCATCGGCTACTACGAATTGGCGCACGGACTCCTGCTCGAGATCCAGCGCACGGGCGATACGGTGCTCCTCCCGTACCGCGACGAGTTCATCGCCGAAGTCGATGTCGGCGAGCGACGCCTCGTCATCGATCCTCCCGAAGGTCTGTTCGACTGACGATGCTGCGCATCACGATCGTCACGATCTTCCCGGACTTCTTTCGCGATCCGCTCTCGCTCTCGATCCCGGCGCGCGCCGCCGCGGCGGGGAGCGTGGAGTATCGCGTCGTCGACCTCCGCGACTACACGCACGACCGGCATCGCACGGTCGATGACTATCCGTACGGCGGCGGGGCCGGGATGGTCATGAAGCCCGGGCCCTTCTTCGAGGCGGTGGAGGCGCTCGGCTGCAACGCACCGATTGTCCTCCTCTCGCCGCGCGGCAAGACGTTCGCGCAGGCCGACGCGAATCGTTTCGCCGAGGGGAGCGAGCTCACGCTGCTCTGCGGTCACTACAAGGACGTGGACCAGCGTGTGGCCGATCACCTCGCCACCGAAGAATTGTCGATCGGGGACTTCGTCCTGAGCGGCGGTGAGCCAGCGGCGCTCGCCATCGTCGATGCGGTCGTGCGCCTTCTTCCGGGGGCAATGTCGGACCTCGAGAGCGCGCGCACCGACTCGTTCTACGACGACCGCGGGATCAGCGCGCCGAGCTACACGCGCCCGCCGGAGTTTCGCGGCCACACCGTTCCCGATGTGCTGCTCTCCGGGAATCACGGCGAGATCGCCACGTGGCGACGAGAGGAGGGGGCGCGACGCACACGCGAGCGCACCGCACGCGAGGGCGCCGCACGCGAGCGTGGCGCACGCGAGGGCGCCGCACGCGAGCGTGGCGCACGCGAGGGC
>CAZWVG010000133.1:1481-15165 GCA_964637355.1 uncultured Gemmatimonadaceae bacterium | reverse complement strand
CCTCGCCACGCCAGTCGAGCCGCCGAACGACCACACCCTTTCGGAGGACTCATGAAGTTTCACAATCGCCGTGTCGTGCTCACGACGATGCTCGCGACGATCGCGACGCTGTCGGCCTGCGACAATGCGGAAACTCCCACCATCAACAACGCGGCCCTTTCCGCCGGCGACGTATTCGCGGCGCGAATCGCCTCCACTCCCGCGACCCTGAACATCGGGGAGAGTGCGAGCCTCCTGAACAACTCGCAGTTCGTGCAGAACTGCATTGTCGAAGGGCGCCCCGTCACCTGGACGTCGACCGCGCCGACGATCGTCAGCGTCGACACCGAAGGAACGGCCACCGGGCTGCGCCCGGGGACGGCGAAGATCGTCGCCTCATACAAGAAGCGCTCCGATACCATCACGGTCACGGTCACGTCGCAGGCGGTCACCTCGGTGACGCTCACGTCGTCTTCGACCTCACTCACCGTTGGACAGACCGCAACGCTGACCGTCGTCGCGCGTGACGCGAGTGGCTCCGTCATTCCGCAGCCGACCGTCGCGTACTCCTCGAGCGCCGTGGCCATCGCCAGCGTGTCGCAGGCGGGCATCGTGTCCGCCGTCGCGAGCGGCAACGCGACCATCTCTGCATCGGTAGGCGGTGTCTCGGCGAACGTCTCCATCACCGTCACCGGTAGCTCGTCACCGCCACCCGCACCTACCCCTCCGCCGTCCGGCGCCACCGTGCAGCCTCCCAAGCGCCCGACGATCCTCAACCCGGTCTATCCGAAGGTCACCGGGACGTCGTGGGTGCTCAATCCTGGCGACAACCTCCAGACATTCCTGAACAAGGCGAATCGCGGCGACGAAATCGTCCTCCCCGCGGGCGCCACCTTCACCGGCAACTTCACCCTCCCCAACAAGTCCGGGAGCGCGGCCAACGGCTGGATCCTCATTCGCTCCAACAGGACATTGCCGGCGCAGGGGACGCGCGTGACGCCGGCCAACGCGGGGCTGATGCCGAAGATCGTCACGCCTGCCGTGGCGCCGGCCATCGCGACTGCGGGGGCGGCAAGTGGGTGGTGGATCAGTGGTGTTGAGATCACCATCGTGCCGACGCTGACCGCCATCAACTACGGTCTCGTGTCCCTGGGTGACCCGAAGGCGACGAGCCTCAACGCCGTGGCGAGCGACCTCGTGATCGAGCGCTCCTACGTCCACGGAACGCCGACGTCGAACGTGAGCCGCTGCATCGCGCTCAACTCGGCCAGCACCGCGGTGATGGACTCCTACATCCAGGACTGCCACCTCAAGGGGTACGACTCGCAGGCAATCGCTGGTTGGAACGGTCCTGGGCCGTTCAAGATCGTGAACAACACGCTCGCCGGCGCCGGCGAGAACATCATGTTCGGCGGCTCGGATCCCAAGATCAACGGGCTGATCCCGAGCGACATCGAGATCCGGCGCAACTACATCTATACGCCGGCGGCCTGGAAGGGGCGCTGGACGAAGAAGAACATCATCGAGTCGAAGAACTCGGCGCGCGTCCTGGTCGAGGGGAATGTCCTCGACGGCTCGTGGTTCGATGCGCAGGTCGGATATGCCGTGGTGCTCAAGAGCGCCAACCAGTCCGGTGGCTGCACGTGGTGCGCGACCAGCGACTGGGAGTTCCGCAACAACATCATCCGGAATGCGGGCGCCGGCTTCAATCTCTCGGGCCGCGAAGGGAGCAACCCGTACAAGGTGGGCGCGCTCCTCACGCGCGTCTGGCTCGAGCAGAACATCGTGGAGAACATCAACGTCGGCATCTATACCGGCGACCAGAAGATGGTCCAGATTCTCCAGAACATGAGCGAGCTGACGCTCCGCAACAACAGCTTCTACTCGACCGCGAACTTCTCGAACGTGCTCGCCATCGGAAGCAAGCCTGCGGCGACCGACATGGAGATGACGAACAACAGCGCGAGCTACGGTTCGTACGGCATCTTCGCGAGCGCCAGCGGTCCGGGTGAGGCGGCGTTCAACAACATGGTCGGGACGATGGTCTTCGGGAATCAGTACTTCGTCGGGAGCCAGAAGTCCGGCTATCCGAAGTCGACCTTCGTCTCGTCGATCTCCGCGGTGAAGAGTGGCATCGGCGCGAACACCGCGTCGGTGAATGCCGCGACGGCCGGCGTGATCATTCCGTAACCGACATCGATCGCTCGCCGCTCCGGCGGCGCACGAGGGGCGCGTCCACTTGGGCGCGCCCCTCGTCGCATTTCCGCACGCGCGTCCCGCGATGCGCACGCGCGTGCGGCGGCAGCGGCGCGTGCTGCGCGTGCTGCGCGTAGGTGCGTGCTGCGCGTGGGTGCATGCTGCGCGTGCGCGCGCGTGTGTGTGCGCGCTGCGCGTGCGTCCTGCGACGCGAGCGGCTCGACGCCGCCGACAGCTCTTGGCCGGCGCGCGCCGTGCCTAACGACTACCCGCGCCTTCTCCGGCGCCCCGCCATCGTGTCGCAGGTCCACACACGGAGTGCGCCACGTCACAGGTGCCGCAGAATGCACGACTCCGTGTGCAACGCGACAGCGCGTGCGCTCCCTACTTCACGCCAAGACTGTGACGAAGATTCCCAATGGTGAAATTGGCTAAGTCAAATGAAGAAAAGGAGTTACGCTCATCTGGCGCTCTCGTCCATTGGGCAGGCCAGCACATGAAGCACGCGCTGGTTTTCAAGGCGGCTCCACTCAGGAGGCGCGAAAAGGCAAACCCGTGGAAACGCGGGGACGCAGAGCTACGAGGCTACCGCGCACGCGATGCGCCACGCCAGTCGGGCTGCCGAACGTTCATGATGTTGGAGGAACCATGCGGTACTCTCGCTTCATCGCTCGACGCTTTTCCATGTTAGGTGCTGCACTGCTCGCCAGCGCGTGCTCCGGCTCCGACGCAGGAAACGCCACCAGCCCCCCTCCGGCGCCCGTTGAACAGCTGGTCGTCTCGATCACGCCTCGCGTGGACTCGATCCTGCTTGGCACGACGCGCCAGCTGTCGGCCACGGTGAAGACCACCACCGGGCTCGATCGCTCGGTCCCGGTCACCTTCACCTCGCTTTCGCCCGATGTCGCGACCATCTCCGGCGCATCGGTCACCGCGATCGCGATCGGTGAGGCGCGCATCGTTGCCCGCGCCGGAACGGCGACCGACACCGCGCGGCTGATCGTGACGCCTCCGCTCATGGAACTCGTGCTCGAGCCGGGTGCGGTCGCTGCCACGCTCGGCGACACGCTCGTCTTCAAGGCTTCGATCGTTGGACCTACCGGGGCCGCGACGCAGGCGACCTCCATCGCCTGGTCGCTCTCGGATTCCAGCACCGCGCGAATCATCGGCGACGGCGCCGTCACCACCACCGGCGTCGGCGAGCTCCTCGTCATGGCGCAGGTCGGCGGGACGACGGCGACCGCGGCCATCAACATCGTCCGCGCCCCCGTTGCCTCACTCTCGATCTCGCCCAGCAATCTCTCGCTCGAAGTCGGCGGGCGCGCGCAACTCGTGCCCGACCCGCGCGACAGCCGCGGGCGCTTTGTGAAGGGCGTGAACTTCACCTGGGCGTCGTCTGACTCCGACGTCGCCACGGTGAACAACGACGGTCTCGTGATCGCGCGTTCACCCGGTGGCGCGGTCATCACCGCGGTCGGCGGCGGGCGTGCCGCCTCCGCGGCGGTAAACGTCGCGTCGGCCGCCGCCGCGTCGGTCTCGATCACTCTCCCCAACGATTCGCTCGGCACCGCTCGCACGATGCAAGCGACCGCGACGCCGATGGACGCGAACGGCAACCCGATCACGGGGCGCCCGCTCGCCTGGCAGTCCTCCAACCCGTCGGTCGCAACCGTCAACAGCAGCGGCTTGATCACCGCGATCGCCGCCGGCCAAACGACGCTTTCCGTTATCTGCGACGGTCGCGTGTCGTCGCAGAAGCTGACGGTGGCGGTTCCCGTCGCCGCGTCGGTCACGGTCACTCCCGCCACGGCGCTTCTCTTCGCCGGTTCGACCTCGCAACTCGCCGCCGAGGTGCGCGACCAGTTCGGCGTCGTCCTCGCCGGCAAGACGCTTTCGTGGAGCAGCACCAACCCCGCCGTCGTGAGCGTCAACTCGGTCGGACAGGTGGTCGGCGTCGCGCTCGGCAGCGCCACGGTGCGCGCGACCAGCGGTTCGCTCTCCGGCTCGTCGCTTGTGACGGTTCAGAACGTTCCGGTCGCGAGCGTCACCGTCAGCCCGCCAGATGCATCGGTCGAAGTCGGGGAATCGGTCGATTTCTTCGCGACCGCGCGCGATGCCGCCGGTAACGTCCTTCCCAACCGACCGGTTGCCTGGAGCAGCTCGGCCAGCGCGGTCGCCACGGTCTCCGGGACCGGTACCGTCGTCGGTGTGAGCGTCGGGACCGCGACGGTCACCGCGACCATTGAAGGGAAGTCGGAACAGGTGACCGTTACGGTCACGCCGCCGCCCCCGCCGCGGGTCACGCAGGTCAAGGTAACGCTCAACTCGCCCGTCCTGACGGTGGGCGATGCCACGCGCGCCATCGCCGTCGCGTATGACGCCGCCGGGCTGGCGATGCCTAACGTCACGGCGCGCTTCTCGAGCCAGGATACGGCCACCGCCACCGTGACCGAAGATGGACGCGTGCGCGCAGTGGGTGCCGGCTCGGCGACGATCGTCGCCGACGTCGATGGTGAGACGGGAATCGCCAACGTGACGGTGCAGCCGTCGGCGCCGCTCCCCGTGCAGACGGTCTCGCTCACGATTCCTTCCAGCACGCTGACGGTCGGTGACTCGGCGCAGCTGTCGGTCGAGCTGCGAGACGCCAACGGCAGCGTGCTCACGGGGCGCACGCTCTCCTTCACCTCGTCGAGCAACACGATCGTGACGGTGAGTGCGACCGGCCTGGTGCGCGCCAAGGGCGCTGGGACGGCGACGATCACTGCCACCAGCGAAGGAAAGAGTGCCACGGTCAGC
The DNA here is from genome assembly GCA_964637355.1 of uncultured Gemmatimonadaceae bacterium. GTDB lineage: Bacteria > Gemmatimonadota > Gemmatimonadetes > Gemmatimonadales > Gemmatimonadaceae > SCN-70-22. The sequence goes on along the minus strand of CAZWVG010000133.1, from coordinate 10,194 downwards.
GTGACGGTGAGCGCGCAGGCGCCGCCGCCGCCGCCGCCGCCGCCGACTCCCGCACCGGTGTCCACGGTGAGTGTCTCGCTCGCCGCCGCGACGCTCAACGTCGGTCAGACGACGCAGGGCACCGTGACCCTCAAGGACTCCGTGAACAACGTCCTCACCGGGCGTACGCTCGCCTGGAGCTCATCGAACACCGCGGTCGCGACGGTCGGGCAGAACGGCCTCGTCACCGCAGTCGCTGCCGGCACGGCGAGCATCACCGTGCAGAGCGAAGGAAAGAGCGGGAGCGCTTCACTCACCGTGAAGTCGCCGCCGCCGGCGCCGACACCGAACCCGAAGACGGTTCAGGTGACGCTGTCGTCGTCGAGCATCATGGTCGGCGGCACCGCGCAGGTCACCGCGGTCGTGCGTGACTCGGCGGGCAACGCAATGACGGGGCAGACGATCACCTGGGCCGTCACGTCGGGGAGCACGGTGGCCACGCTCTCGGGTGGCACCTCGTTGACCACGACGGCCACCGGGATCTCGGCGGGGACGGCCTCGTTCAAGGCGACTGCGGGGAGTGTGAACGGCACGGCGTCGCTCACGGTGCAGGCCGCGCCGCCGCCGCCGACTAGTGTTGCGCAGCCGGCGCTCCCGGCGCTTCTCAACTTCTCGTATCCGACCGTGACCGGAAAGACGTGGACGGTCAAGGCGGGCGACAACCTGCAGACGGCGCTCAACAACGCACAGCGCGGCGATGAGGTCGTGATCCAGGCGGGCGCCTCCTTCTCCGGAACGTTCACCCTCCCGGCGAAGAGCGGTACGTCGGCCAACGGGTGGATCCTCGTCCGCTCCGACAAGTCGGCGCAGCTCCCGGCGCTCGGGACGCGCGTCACGCCGTCCAACGCCTCGCTGATGCCGAAGCTGGTGTCGACGAACGCCGGTCCGGCGCTGCAGACGGCCACCAGCGCGAGCGGCTGGTGGATCAGCGGGATCGAGATCACGCTCGACCCGTCGCTCACGACAAACTACGGGCTGGTGCTCCTCGGCAACTCGGGATCGAAGCAGAACTCGCTGTCGATGGTGCCGCAGGACCTCGTGCTCGACCGCGTGTACGTGCACGCAACGGCCACCACGCCCACCTCGCGCTGCGTCGCGCTCAACTCGGCACGCTCGCAGATCAGCGACTCGTACCTCTTCGATTGCCACGGCAAGGGCTTCGATACGCAGGCAATTGCCGGTTGGAACGGTCCCGGGCCGTTCAAGATCGTGAACAACACGCTGGCCGGCGCGGGCGAGAACGTCATGTTCGGCGGCTCCGACCCGTCCATCAAGAACCTCATCCCCAGCGACATCGAGTTCCGCCGCAACTACGTCTACACGCCGGCGAGCTGGAAGAACGTCTGGACGAAGAAGAACCTGCTCGAGACGAAGAACGTCCAGCGCCTCCTCATCGAGGGGAACGTGTTCGACGGGTCGTGGGTCGATGCGCAGGTCGGGTGGGCCTTCATCTGGAAGTCGTCCAACCAGGGCGGCGGTTGCACCTGGTGCGCCTCGCGCGACATCACCTTCCGCAACAACATCGTGCGCAATGCCGGGGCCGGCTTCAACCTGGCCGGCCACGAGGGGAGCAACCCGTACCCCGTGGGCGAGCAGCTCACCCGCGTGCTCATCGAGTCGAACATCGTGGAGAACATCAACACCGGCATCTACGACGGCGAGGCCAAGTTCATCCAGGTGCTCCAGAACCTGAAGGAGCTCACGGTCCGCAGCAACACGATGACGGCGCCGGGACAGTTCACCCAGTTCTTCTCGGTCGGGTCATCGCCAGCTGCAACAAACGTCGACTTCCAGAACAACATCGTCACCCACGGGCAGTACGGGCTCTTCGCCAGTGCGTCGGGGACGGGGGAAGGGGCGCTCAGCAACCTGGGCGGGCTCGTGGTCTGGCAGAACTACGTGATGATCGGCGCGTCGCGCGGCGGGTATCCGCACGGCACCTTTGCCCCGGACATCGCCTCGGCGATGCAGACCGGAAAGGGCGCGAACCAATCGCTCGTGAACGCCGCCACCTCGGGGGTCATCATCCCCTGATCCGGTAGCACGAAAAGCAGGTGCATTGACAAAGCGCCGCAGCGAATCCGCTGCGGCGCTTTGTCATCGGCGTAGTCGCGACACGCGAGCGCGCCTGCCCGTGGTTACGCGTCGGTCGGCGAGGGGTCGGAGTCGGCGGGCGCGAGTGCGCCGTCTGCGGGAGTCGCCACCGCGGGGTCGACGGCGTCGCGCCACCCCGCGGGCCAATGCATCTCGGTGCGGCCGAAGTCGGCATGCACCTGCGCCGAGGCCGCGCCGTTGCCTAACGCACCGGTCACGCGCACCTCGTCGCCGGCGAAATCGGTCAGCGGCCAGCGGAAACGGTCGAAGGCATGCGAGACGATGGGGATGCGCTCGGGGGCGTAGCCCAGGAGGCGAGCGCCGACGTAGTCCACCGCCGCGGCGTTCGACCCCGCCAGCAGCAATCCGAGCGGGAGCGGCTCGGCGCGCAGCGGCCCGTCACCGTGTCCCGCGGTGATCCCGTCGACCACGTGCACCACGGTGCGCTGGCGCTCATCACGAACGGTTCCCTCAGGCGTGCCGTAGAGCAGGATGCGGTTCAGATCGAGGCAGGTGCGCCAGATCGTGTCGTTCCCGGACCACGATCCCTCGACACCGAGCTGGTCCCCCTTGGCGTGCAGCATCCGATGCAGCGCCCGTGTGCCGAGGCGGTACACGCGACGCGCCATGATCGAACGCGTCGAGTTGGTCTGGTCGTAGACGAATTCGAGCGCCCGCTTCACCGCGTCCTCGCCGGGATAACAATCGCCACCGTCCCCCGATCCGCCCAACCGGTGATGCGGGAGGAACTCCTTGTTCCCGTTGATCCCGATCAGGTTCTTGAGCGCGTTGGTGATCCCCGCCTTCTTGTGCGTCTTGAGCTTGGGGAGGTTGATCACCACGTCGGCCTCGATGATGTCGCGCGCCACGAGGTACTGGTGCCGCCCGGGGGCGTGCGTGCGCGCCAACTCGGCGGGGGGATACTGCGTGACGCGGAACTCCCCGGCCCGCGTGATCGGCTCGAGGAGGCTCTCCCCCGCGAGATCGTAGAGGACGAAGCGATCGACCGGGAGAAGCCCTTCGCGCTCGACACGCAGCCCTCCCTCGAACGACGTCTTCGTGCGTCGGTAATCGCGCGGGCCTTGGAATCGCGCGTCGCGCGCTTCGAGCTCGGGGGCCCACTGGTCCATCCCGCTTGCCCGCAGCAGTTCGGCGAAATCGCATTCCTGAAGCGGCGCATCGCCCACGATCACCTGCGACGCCTCCGTCAGGAGCAACTCTTCGACGACGGCGCGGATCAGGACCGGATGGGTGAAGAGCGGCTCGATCCCCCACGGCCCGTGATTGCGATGCAGCACGAGGTTTGGCTTCACCAGCACGCGCGCGCCGGCCGGGACCAGCTTGGCGAAGGCCGACCCCCCGTTCGCGCCATCGCTCCACCCCAGCGCGCGGGCGAGCGTGCGCACCGCCTCGCGCACGGCGCGCGGCTCGTACGCGCTCCCGTCGGCGGGAGAGGTGCGGGCCAACGACACCAGGCGGGGATCGATCACGCGGGCTCCTTCACGGCGGCCGTGGAGGCCGCCCGTTTGACATGGGTAATGACCGGGCGCCACTTGTTGGCCTGCGTGCGCTCGATCGCCTCGACGAGTTGCAGGCGCAGCGGCACGCCGGGGAGGTTCTCGGCCAGGACGCGCAGGATGTCGTCGCCCGCTGCCGCCGTGTAGCGGTCGTTGGGGACGACGAGGACGTCGATCGCGTAGTCCTCGTGCTGCAGGATCTGGAACTCGTGCAGCGGCTGTTCCTTCATGAGGTGTGGGATGCCGACGCCGTGGACCCAGCGCCCGTCTGGGAGGTGCAATCCGTCGAGCTGGCGCCCCACCACTTCCGGAAGCTCCCATGCCGGGTGCCCGGGGCGGCTCTCGGCAGGGAAGCGCGCCACGTCGCCCACGCGATAGCGGATCATCGGCATCGCGTCGGCGTGCAGCTTGGTCACGAGGATCGGCGACTCCGGATCGTTCGTCTCGGGCTCGATGAACAGGTTCGCCCAGTCGACGAGGAGCGGCGCGCCGGCGCGCCCCTCGAGCTGCCCGGCGATGAACCCTACATCGCGACTGCCGTAACGTTCGTGAACCGGTGCGGCGAATGCCGCCTCGATGCGTGCGCGCTGCGCATCCCACAGCTTCTCGGCGCCGGTCACCACGCGTCGCGTGGGATAGTCGGCGCGGATCCCGTGCTCGAGGAGCGTGCCGGCCATCGCATCGAGGGCGCTCGCATAGGCCACGATCGCGCTGGGCGCGAAGTCGTGCATCTGCTGGTGATACTCGAGGAAGACCGCGGGAGAGAGGCGAAAGCAGTCGAACCAGCGTCGGTTGGTGAGTACGTCGCGCAGCCGTTCGCGCCACTGCGTGCGCTCCCGGCTATCGATGTGATGTCCCCACAGGAAGGCGACGCTCGCCCCGCGCCCGACGCCCAGGACCTCCATGAAGTCGTCCTGCCCGCTCAGCCGCCAGGCGCGCTCTTCCGGTCCGCTCCAGTACTGCAGCGGTACGCCCGTCGATCCCCCCGTGCCGTCGCGCTTGCGCTGATCCGGGGGGATGTCGTGGCAGATCATCTCGGCGCTGTGCGCGGCGACGTCCTCGCGTTCGAGGATGGGGAGTCGCGCAAAGTCGTCGAAGGAGAAGTCGGCCGCAGCGTCGAATCCGGCGGCGCGCAGGCGCTCGGCGTAGAACGGCGTTCGTGCTGCCGCACGGCGCACCACCGATTGCAGCTGGCGGCGCACTGCCGACTCGCGCTGCGCCTCGCTCCATGCGCGCGCCTCGGCGCGAAAGCGGCGCCCTTCGGCGTACTGCATCGCCGCGTCGCGTGTCCCGGGACGAAAGCGGCGCGCCGACTCGACCACCGCCGCCGCGCGCCGCCCCAGCCATTCCCGCCCCGCCGTCACGCGCCCCCTCTGTCGTACCGAGCCACCGGCTAGCGTGCCCCGCGCAGCCGCGTCGGACCCCGCTCGACGTCGTCGACTTCCTTGTTGGCGACCGTCGTCAGTCCGATGAGGAGGGCGAGGTGCAGGTACAGGAACGAGACGTGGGCGAAGGTCCCGAACATCCCGGCCACGCCAAACGAGAGCAGCGCCAGGAGGACCATCTTGAGCTGCATCGCATAGTCCGGCGCATAACGACGAATGCGCTTCATCGCCCGCACCGCAGCGGCGACGATCAACCCGATCATCGTCATCCACGTGAAGAAGCCGATGTACCCGGTCTCGCCGAGGAGCGTGAGGTAGGTGTTGTGCGCGTCGCGCGCCCCCGCGGCGATCCCGTTGATGCCGGGGCGCCGGGCGAAGTCGGCGTGCGCGTTGGGATACGCGTTCCACCCCACACCGGTGATCGGAAACGCCTCGTGCACCTTCCACGCGACCTTCCAGATCTCGAAGCGCTGCTCGGCCGAACGCGAGTCGTTGGCTTGCGAGAGGTTGCCGCTCTCCGTCGCGCTCTTGAGGGAGCTCATGCGGGTCCAGACGCTCGACGGCGCGAGGATGAAGAGCATCCCGGCCACCGCGCCGATCGTGAGGACGCTCTTCATGCGTCCCTTCCCCTGCAGCACGAAGAAGGCGAAGACACCGACCGCCAGCGCGAGGATGGCGCCGCGCGACTGCGTGAGGAAGATGACCAGCGGAAGAGCGCTCACGCCGAGGAAGGCGGTGTGCTTCACCAGCTTCGAACGCTCGCCGATGAAGACCGCGATCGTCAGCGCGAGCGGGAGGATCATCAGCGCCGCGAAGTCGTTCGGATTCTCGAACAGGTTGTTCCACCCCACGCGCCCCTGCGTGGTGGCGTTATACACGAACCAGTTGAACAGCCCGCCGCGCACCGGGAAGAGCGCGAAGACGCCGAGATAGAAGAACATGAAGAAGCGCACCCGCGCCCGGTTGTCGAGCACCGACTGCCCGACGATGAAGATCATGCACACCTTGTACATGTCTTCGAGCGGCTGGTAGACGTAGGAGCGGTATTCGGTCGACTGGAAGGTGAGCGAGATGAGGACCATGAAGATCCCGAGCAGGACCACCGCCGGGGTGATCCGCCACTTGTCGCGCGCGCTCATCGTGATCGCCAGCATCGCCAGGATCATCGTCGGCTGCCCGATGTTGACGATGTACGACGAGATGACGAAGACGTAGGTGAGGAACGCCAGATACCCCGGCGTCCAATCCACTCCCTGCCACGGCCACGGGAACTGCCCCTCGATGCGGGGGAACCATCCCGGTGCGACGGGGGCGGCCTGCTGAGCCCCCGCCTGCGGCGCCCGGCGCCCGGAGAAGGGCGGGGGAGGAGCAGCTACGCCTGCGCCAGCTGCCGCGGCGGGGGCCATCGCCCCGCCGCGCCAACGCGCCGACCGCCATCCCTCTGCACCAGCCCTCATCGCGCTCCGTCTCCTTCGTTCACAATCACTGGTTCGCCAGCTGCCATGGGGGGCGTCATGACCTGCCCCATCGCCGGATCCGTCCAAGGACGGGCGCGCTCAACTTCGGCAACCCGTCTCCCCCGATCCGCCCCTCGCGACGATGCAAGTTACACGCTCAGGACGGGGCGACGCCCGCGAAATGTCACGGCGCCCGTGACCACGAGCACGGCCGCGTACGCCACCGCGCCCAGCGGAACCGACGTCCACAGGTACTGGGGGCGCACGAACACCAGCACCCCGCCCATCGCCGCGCTGGCCACCACGCCGCGCACGAGTCGTAGCGCGGGCACGAGGGGGTACCCCGCCTTCCGCGCGAAGTGCGTCGCCAATCCGAGGCGAATGAACTCCGTGGCGACCGTGGCCCCGGCCGCCCCCTCGAGCCCGAATCGCGGGACCGCGGCCAGCACCAGCGCCACGTTGCACGCGGCGGTGATCGCGTTCACGCGCAGGAGCGCGGTCTCGCGTCCGGCAGCGATGAGAGCGACGACCGGAAGCTCGCGCAGCGCCGCGAGCGGAATGCTCCAGGCGAGCCACTGGAGTGCGACCACCCCGGGGCCGTACGCAGGGCCAAAGACCTCCTGCACCACCTGCCCCGCCACGTACCACGTCCCGACTCCAACCGGGAGCGCAAGCGCGAATGCCTGCGCACAGACGGTCACGAAGAGGGCGTTCCGCTCCCCGTGCTCTCCCTCGAGTCGCGTGAGCGTGGGGAGTACGGTGTGCGCGAAGGCGACGATCAGGTTCGCCGCGAACGAGATCATCGTGTACGCTGCCGCGTAGTATCCGGCCGCCTCCGCCCCTGTGCGAATTCGCAGGTAGATGAGGTCGAAGTTGAAGAGGAGGAGGCCGAGGAGCGTGAAGCCGATCAGGTGGCGCGAGCGCTCGAAGACTGGCGCGACGGCGCGCGGATCCCAGCGCCAGCGGAGGTGCACCGCGCTCTGGCGCAGCGTCACGAGGAGGATGAGCGCCGTTGCGCCGGCACCGACGAACTGCGCGAGCGGTACGAGTCCCACGTCCCCGGCTTCATGCACGAGGAGGAGGATCAGCGCGATCGCCACCACTTCGCCGACCGTGCGTGCGACCGCCACGCCGCGCGCGCGCTCGAGCCCCAGGTGAACCCACCGCGTGCTGAGCCCGGTGAAGGCGAGCGCCAGTGCCGACGAGGCGAGCACGGCGCCGTCGGGTTGCGGCATGATGGTGAGCCCAACCGCCACGACCACCGCGGTCAGTACGAGCGAGGCAACGAATCGGAGCGCGAGGACCGGCTCGGCGAGGTCCGCCACGCGGTCGCCGGCTCGCGCCACGAGCGGGACGCCGACGAGTTCGATCCCGCCGTCGGCCACCTGCGTGAGATAGAGCATGACCCCCATCGCCACGCCGACGATGCCGTAGATGGCCGGCGACAGGGTGCGGGCGAGATACACGGTGGCGCCGAAGGCGATGAGCCGAGCCATCGCCTCGCCACCGCCTAACGCCATGAAGCGCGCGCCGATGCCGCGCGGGGGCATCAGAGGTACCCTAACGATGCCAGCCGGCGTCGGATGTCGTCTTCCTGCGACGAGCGCACTTCCTCGGGTTCGCCGGGAATGATCCCGATCATCTCCAGCGTGCGCATGACCTTCCACGCGGCGTCGTTCACCGACTCGCGGTCGGCGTGGATGTGCACCTCCGGCGCGGTCGGTGCCTCGTACGGCGCGTTGACGCCGGTGAACTCGATGATCTCGCCGCGCCGCGCCTTGGCGTACATCCCGTCGGTGTCGCGCGACTCGGCGACCTCCACCGGGCAGTCGACGTAGATCTCGAGGAAGTTCTTCGTGTTCCGCCGCACCTCGTCGCGCGTTGCACGAAATGGCGAGACGGCAGCGCATATGGCGATGACACCGTTCCGCGAGAGGAGCTTGGCCACGTAGCCGATGCGCCGCACGTTCTCCTCGCGATCCTCGCGCGAGAAGCCGAGCCCGCGCGAGAGCGACTCGCGCACCTCCGAGCCGTCGAGGAGTTCGACGGCGTAGCCGCGATCGTACAGGCGGCGGTAGACCTCGTGCGCGATGGTCGATTTGCCTGAGGACGGGAGCCCGGTGAACCAGACGACCGCACCTTGGTTCTGCGTCATAGGAGACCGATGAGCGGCCACCACCAGCGGACGACGGCGATCAGGATCACGATCGACGACACCGTC
>CAZWVG010000133.1:0-1381 GCA_964637355.1 uncultured Gemmatimonadaceae bacterium | reverse complement strand
GAGCGGCCACCACCAGCGGACGACGGCGATCAGGATCACGATCGACGACACCGTCATGAGGAGTCCCGCCTTGAGGAAGTCGGAAGTCTTGAGGTACCCCGAGGCGAAGATAATCGTGTTCGGCGCGGTGCTCATCGGGAACATGAAGTCGAGCCCCGCCCCGAACGAGACCGCAAGCACCAGCGCGACCGGCGACGCCCCCGACGTCTGCGCCAGGGTGAAGGCGAGCGGGAGGACGACCGCGAGCGCCGCGGCGTTGCTCATGACCTCGGACAGCAGGAGGGCGAGGACCGCGGCCCCGACGATCGTGAGGTACGCCGACGGCTGGTAGCCGGCCAGCACGCCCTGCAGGAGCCATTTGGCGGCCCCGGTCTTGTCGAGGGCCGAGCCTAACGCGATCGCCCCGCCGTACATCAGGACGATGTTCCAGTACACGTAACGCTCGGCCTTCTCCCAGGTGAGCACCTTGAAGACGAAGAGCGTCACCGCGCCGAGGAGCGCGATGACGGCGAGGTCGACGCGTCGCCCGCCGACGCTCACCCAGGCGGCGATCGTGAGCGAGATGATCGTCATCGCCATGTACTGCGGGCGTTGCATCGGGCCGAGATTCTCGACGGCCCGTTCGATCACGCGTCGCGCCGCGCCGAAGTCCACCGGCTCGGGCTTGATGACGAGGCGCAGGATCAGCGGCGTCGAAAGGAGACCGAGGATCACCACCGGCGCCGCCGCCAGCATCCAGTGCGAGAAGGCGATCCCCTCGTTGTAGCTCTTCTGCAGCATGCCGAGGGCGAGCGCCGCGCGACTGCTCCCGAGGAACGACATGTTGCCACCGACCATCGCCCCCCACGCCATGGAGAAGAAGAGGAGCTTGCCGTACTCGCTCTCCTTGGGCTTGAGGTGCAGCGCGGCGGCGACCTCCATCGCGATGGGGAAGAGCATCGCAGTGGTGGCCTGGTTAGGCATGAAGACAGTCGCCACCGCACCGGTCACCATCATCCCCATCGCGAAGGCGAAGGGGGAGCGCTCAAAGCGCCGCAGCATCAGGAGCGCGCAGCGCTTGCTCAACCCGGTGTCGGTAAGCGCTCCACCGATCAGGAAGATCCCGATGAGGAAGAAGATCGCCGACGAGCCAAACGACGAATAGACGTCGGACGGCTTGGCCACCCCGGTGAGCCCGAGCCCGGCGACGGCGAGGAGCGCCGTGATGCCGTAGGGGAGCGCATTCGAGATCCAGATCGCGGTGCAGAGCACGAAGACGCTGAACGCCTTCTTCCCCTCGATGCTCAGCCCCGCGGGGAGCGGCGCGAAGTAGATCGCCACCGACGCGACGATCCCCACCGTCACGATCAGGCGCTGGCCCCAGTCCTCCCACCCTGCGCTC
>CAZWVG010000132.1:0-15273 GCA_964637355.1 uncultured Gemmatimonadaceae bacterium | reverse complement strand
ACGACGCCACCGCCTTGGCCAGCGAGTGCAGGTTCCCGGCACCGTAGTCGAAGATCGTGATGCGCGGGTCAGGCATCGACGCGCTCTCCCGCGCGCAGCGGGCGCGCGTCATCGGGGACGACTTGCAACAAGGCCTCGAGCACGCGCGCCATCACCGGCCAGTCGGCGAGGCTTACCCGCAGCGCATCGCCGATTCCGGGGAGCGCCGCGAAGTGCCTGACGAGGATCCCGCGTTCGCGCAGCGCAACCATCGCGGCGCGCGCGTCGCGTACGGGGATGAGGACGAAGTTGGCGGCGCTGTCGAGCGGCGCCAACCCCGCGCCACGTAACGCTCCGATGAAGCGCTCGCGCGACTCGACGATGCGCGCGACGCCGCTTCGCACCCACGCCAGGTCCTCGGTGATCGCGGCGAGCGCTGCCTGTTCGCTCAGCGCCGTCACGCCGAAGGGGCCGCGCGCCTTCTCCAGCTCGGCAATCAATTGGCGAGCGCCGACCGCGAAGCCCACCCGCAGCCCGGCGAGACCGAACGCCTTCGAAAAGGTGCGCAGCACGAGCGTCCGGCCATGCGCCGGTGCTGACCCGGCCAGGTTCGTTCCGGCAAACTCCGCGTAGGCTTCGTCGATGAAGACGAGCCCGGCGGCCTCGTTCAGCACCTGCTCCAGCGCCGAACGCGCGATCGGAAGCCCGGTGGGATTGTTCGGCGTGCAGACGTAGGTGATCGGCGCGCGCACGGCAACGAGCGCACCGGCGTCGGCGTCGAAGCCCGCCGTGAGAGGCACCGGCACCGGCGTGAGCGAATTCACCGTCGCGAAGACGCGCGCCATCACGAACGTCGGATCCATGTAGGCGACCCGGTCGCCGGGATTCCCCAGCGCCCGGAAGGCACAACTCATCACATCGTCCGATCCGCACCCGACCATCACCTCGTCAGCCGCAACGCCGACATACTCGGCGATCGCCGAGCGCAGGTCACGCGAGTAGGTGCTCGGATAGCGGGCCAACCGGTCGCCGACCGCGCCGGACAACACGCGGAGTGCTGCCGGAGGCGCGCCGAACGGCGACGTGTTGTCGGCCAGCTCGATCTCGCACGCCGACGGCTCGACGTCGTAGGCGCGGATGTCGCGATATGCTGCGCGCGGCGTCCAACTCGCAGCGGGCGAACTCCCCCCCTCCGCGGGCGCCGCCGATGTGGAAGCTTCGCTCATGCGGCACCTCCCTTTGCGTTCCACGCCCGCGCGGCGCGCGCGTGACCGTCCAGCCCTTCGGCGTCGGCAAAGGCGCCGACGTCACCCGCCATGCGCGCCGCTGCCTCGGGCGTCACCCGCTGGTACGTCGTCCAGCGGATGAAGTCGAGCGTCGAGAGGCCGGAGTACGAACGCGCGAGCCCGTTCGTCGGGAGCGTGTGATTCGCCCCCGTCATGTAGTCCCCGAATGCGACCGATGCCGACGTCCCGACGAAGATCGTCCCTGCGTTCCGCAGTTGGGGGAGAATCTCGTCGGGGTTCTCGACCGCGAGAAGGAGGTGCTCCGGCGCGTAGAAGTTCGACAGCGCGACCGCCGCATCCATCGTATCGACCGAGACCACACCGCCATTCGCCTCCAGCGCCTGCCGGATGATCGCGTGACGCGCGTAGCCGCCGACCATCGTCTCCAGCGCCAGCTCGATCTGGCGCGCCACCTCGTCGCCGATCGTCACCGCCACCACGCACGCCATGGGATCGTGCTCCGCCTGCGCCAGGATCTCGCGCGCCACCTGCGCCACGTCGGCGCTCTCGTCGGCGATGACCAGCAACTCGCTCGGCCCGGCCGGCGAATCGATGGCGCACGCCTTGGCCACCTGCACCTTCGCTTCCGTCACCCAGGCGTTCCCGGGACCGACGATGCGATCGGCGCGGGGCACCGTCTCGGTGCCGTACGCCATCGCCGCGATCGCGCCGGCGCCACCGAGCGCGAAGACCTTGTCGACGCCGGCGATCGCGCACGCGGCCAGCACCTCGCGGCTCGGGAGGCCGTTTGCGCCTGGCGGGGAGCACAGGATCACTTCGCCGACGCCGGCCACGCGCGCCGGAATCGTTCCCATGAGCACCGAGCTCGGATAGGCAGCGCGCCCGCCGGGCGCATACACGCCGACCCTGCCTAACGGGTCCGGGCGGCGGCCAACCGTGATCCCCGGTTCGGTCTCGACTTCGCTCGCCACCGGGACGAAGGCGCGGTGCGCCTTCTCGATGTTGCGCGCCGAGCGCTCCATCGCCTGCCGTACCGCGGGATCGAGCGCGTCCAGTGCCTTGGTCCACTCGCTCTTCGGGACGTCGAGGCGCTTGAGCGAGACCTTGTCGTACTCGCGGGCGAGCGACTTGAGGACCGAGTCTCCCTCGCGGCGCACCGCATCGATCGTCGCCGCGACCGTGTCGCGCAGCACGTCGTCGTCTGCCGTCGATCGGTCCAGGAGCGCGACGCGCCCTTCGCTCCCTAACGAGGATACCGCGCCGCGAAAGCGCAACTTGAGCGTGCTCACGGCATCAACCTCTCGATTCGTGTCACGAGAATTCCTTCGGCACCGAGCGTCTTGAGCGACGCCACGGTGCGATAGATGGTGGCGGCGGGGACGACCGCGTGCACCGCGACGTACGTCCCGCCATTCATGATGTCGATCACCGTGGGACCGTTGAGTCCGGGGATCACGCTCTTCACGTCATCCAGCGCCTCGCGCGGGACGTTCGCCATGAGATAGCGCTGTCCGCGCGCCCTGAGCACCGACTCGAGCGCCGAGCTCAATTCCGAAAGCGCTCGCCCCTTGGCGGGATCGCGTTCGGCGGCTCCCGGTGCGGCGATCAGGCGCGCGGTGGAGACCAGCACGGTGTGGATCTCGCGCAATCCGTTGACCTTGAGCGTGGAGCCGGTCGATGTGAGGTCGACGACGACATCGGCGATCCCGAGGTGCGGCGCGATCTCCGCGGCGCCGCTCATCGGGACGATCTCGATCCCCAGCTTGTGTTCGGCGAAGAAGCCGCGGCTGATCCCGGGAAAGACGGTCGCCACGCGCGAGCCGGCTGGGAGATCGCTCACCTGCTGCACGGGCGACTCGTCGCGCACCGCCACCACGAGGCGGCACTTCCCGAAGCCGAGGTCGAGTCGGGAATCGAGCGGGCGATCGCATTCGCAGACCAGGTCCCACCCCGTCACGCCGGCGTCGGCGGCGCCATCGGCGACGAACTCGGGGATGTCCTGCGCGCGGACGAACAGCGCTTCGAACTCGCCGCCAAGCGACGCCGTGAGCGAGCGCTCTCCCTGCGCGCGGACTTCGAGCCCGGCGTCGTTGAAGAGTTCACGCGCCTCTTCGGCGAGCCGACCTTTGTTCGGCAAGGCAATCCTGAGCATCGTGAAGCGTTGGGGTGAGGGCAGGGAGGGGGGAAACAAAAAGGCCCGTCCATCGGGACGGGCCTTGGCGGCTGGTGCGATTGCAGGCAGGAAGCTGCCGGCTACCTCACGCGAAAGACGCCCAGGCCCGCGAGGGCATGACCGTGATGGGCGTGATGGTGGTGGCGGGCGGCGTCGAGCATGGCGGCAAAGCTATGCGGGCGAGAAAGAGGCGTCAACGGGCGGAAAAGCAGGGGACGAGCGGGGAAGAGCAGGGGAGGAGCAATCCGTCGAGCGTCACGCCGTCGTACTCGAGCGTCGGGCGCCGCGAGGCGCCGCGGCCCCATTCTGCACGTCTCGCCGTCCCCTGCCATGCACCCTATCGTTAGCCTCACGTCGGATACACCAAGGATGGGCACCATGTCCGCAGGACACGACGTCCTCATCACCGGAGCGACCGGTTACATCGGCTCGCGCCTCTCGGCCGAGGCGATACGGCGCGGGCACCGGGTGCGTGCCTTCGCGCGCGAATCGTCGCGCGGGCGGGTTCCGTCAGGCGCAACTGCCGTCATCGGGGACGTGTTCGACCCGGGCTCGATCGGCGGCGCGCTCACGCCGGGCGACACGCTCGTCCAGCTGGTCGGGACGCCGCACCCGAGTCCGTCGAAGGCTGCCGACTTCGTGCGCGTGGACCTCGCGTCGGCGCGCGCGTCGATCGACGCGGCGGTGCGGGCCGGCATCGCGCACTTTGTCTACGTGAGCGTGGCGCACCCGGCGCCGGTCATGCAGGCCTACATCGCCGCGCGACTGGAGGCCGAGCGACACCTGATCGCCTCGGGGCTCACCGCCACGGTGCTGCGCCCGTGGTACGTCCTCGGGCCGGGACACCGCTGGCCGCTTCTCCTCACGCCGCTCTACGCCGCCGCGTCGTGGATTCCGTCGATGCGCGATGGTGCCAGCCGGCTCGGGTTGGTCACCGTCGCGCAGATGGTACGGGCCCTGGCGCACGCCATCGAGCATCCGCCGGCCGCCGGCACCGTACGCTTTGTCGACGTGCCGGCGATCCGCGCGCCCGGGCGCGCGCCATAACGCGCGCCCATGCGCACACGACCTGCTACTTGAACGTCAACACGGCGAACACCACGGCGGTCACCGCCATGAGCAACGTTGCCTTTCCCACCTGGGCGATGCGAGCGGCCGCCGCCATGTCGCCCTTGCGCGCGCGCCCTTCGAGCATGGTGAGGTAGAGTACGAGCAGCGTCAGGAGAAGCACCGCGCCGATCTTCGCGTGAAACTGCCACGGCATCGCGCCGAACGGCGTGCCCCGCTGCATGAACATCAGCAGTCCAGTGATCCACAGCAGCGTGAGCCCGATCTTTCCCACGCGCGACATCGCCGGAGGAAAGCGCCCGAGGATCGCACGATCGGGCGGCTCCGCGCGGCCGATCACGCCGGCCATCACCATGTTCGCGAAGGAGACCGACAGCCCCATCGCCAGGCCGAGGAAGTGGAGGACGAGCAGGACTTCCGTGAAGGGAGTCATGGGGGGATGCGCTCCGAGCGCGAGGTGAGCCGAACGTGAGGGGAGGGTGGCGCCTGCCACGCGACGATGTCGCGTGAGACTGGGGCGCGCGGCGGGCTGAGGGGTGTCGCGAGTGATGATGCCGCCTCCGGTGGCCACCGAACAGAGGTCAATTGACCCAATTCGCGCATCAAGATCAAAGCACTTTACAACGCAAAGTTTCGGCGGTACACTGACACCGTCACGTCGTCGGAGTCCGCACCCGTGTCTGCCCTTACCCGCTACTTCTTTCCATCTGGCGTCGCGCGGCGCTCGAGCTGGGACACCGTCCGCTGGTGGGAATCGCGCCGCCTCATGTACACCGCCGCCGTCGGGAGCGCGGGGCTGGTCACCCTCGGATGGGCGAACCTCGTCACCCTCATCATGCACGGGCGACTGATGCCCATCCCATGGCAGCTCCCGATCGTCTACGGGGTCCTGGCCAACGTCTTCTACACGCTCGGCTGGGGCGCCGAGCTCGCGCTGCAACGCCTCATTGGCGACAACGCGCCTACTGCCGGTGCCGCGATCTTCCGCTACGGCTTCGTCTTCTCGGTCGGCCTGACGCTCTTCCCGTCCGTCGTCCTCACCCTCGGCGAAATCGCCCAGTTCCTGTTCCGGTAACCGAGAGTCGCGCGCTCGGCGCCGGCGAGCAAGGACGGGGCGAGAGGACGAGTGCGGCGCGAGAAGAAGCGTGGCACGAGGTGGAGCGCGATACGCGGAGCAGCGTGGCGTGTGGGTGCGCGCTGTGAATGGGTGCGCGCTGAGTGTCGAGCACAAACTCGGCGAACTCGACCCTGCAACTGCGTACGCCCCCACTCCACGCAACACGCGCGATTGCCACGGGGCGAGCGGCGCTTTGCGCGATTTCAGCTTGACGATCGACTCCCGAAGGGCGAGGCTCTCGAACCCTTCGCCCCTGCACCGTGCCTCGTCCCCGCATCATCACCGCTGTCGCCTGGCTTTTCATCGTCGTTGGCGCCGCCGGGCTCCTCCGCGATCTGTGGCCGTTGGCGACGTCACACGCCGCCGAGCACCTGGCGAAGCTGCGCGCCGACGGGTGGCAGGACCTGGCACCGGCGTGGTCGCTGCGAGCGCTGGCGATCGTTGGAGGTATCGCGCTCCTTCGCGGCCGCAACTGGGCGCGCTGGCTCCTCGCGGCCTGGATGCTGGTGCACGTCCTGATCAGTGTCGCGCACTCTGCTGCCGAAGTGTTGATGCACCTCGCCATCTTCGTGCCGCTGACGGTACTGCTCTTCCGCCGGGCGACGGGCACCTTCTTCGATCGCCGGCGGGAAGCGGGCGCCTGACTCACAACGGCGCGAGCGTTCCGCGCTGATGCGATGCAATGGACGTCGCCCAGTAGCGTCACGCGAAGCGGAGTGCCCGCCACGCTCGTCCATACCTAATCGCCGAGTGCCGCACACCGTGCCGTCGCGCTGCGACGAACAGTGTGCGGCTCGGGTGGGCGCCGCCGCAGCCGGTCACTGGGATCACGCATCCGTCGACGCGGCGCCTCGTTCCGCCTGACATCCGGATTCACTCAGTCCGCAAACCCCATCGCGGCCAGAAGAACCGGGATGTAGCGCAGGATCTCCAACATGGCACGCTCCCCGAGCGAGGGTTCCGCGATTCGCGCCGATGTGCGCGCCTCGCGATCGCTGGCCGACGTCGGGAGAGGTCATCTGCCTAACCACGAAACGCCGTCGCCCCTGCCAGCTCTCTTCGCTTGGGGAACGGGGCGTGGGCGCAGGTTCTTACGGTGCCTCGACAGAATTCCTGAACGGTGCGAATGCGCGCGATTCGTTGCGCCCGCCGCCGTGCGGCGGTATCGTCTCCCGCGGCGATCGCGACGGCTCAGGCCTGGCCATGGAGATGCAGCGGTGGACGAGATGAGGACGCCGGCCCCGGAGCCGGGAGGTGGGGCGAGGGAGCGGGGGAAGGCACGGGATGCAGGCGAAGCACGGGGAGAGGGGCGCACACTCCCTGCCGACTCGCCATCGCCCGAGCGTCGGGCGCGTGCCGTCGATGAGCTCTACAGCCACGCGTACGAAGAGCTCAAGCGACTCGCATCGGCCGTTCGCTACGGCGACGCCTTCGCCACCGTGACGACTACCGCCCTTGTGCACGAGGCGTGGATCAAGCTCGCCGGCTCGGCCGCGATCGCCGCCGAGAGCGAGACGCACCTCAAGCACATCGTCGTGCGCGCGATGCGTCAGGTCCTGGTCGATTCGGCTCGGCGCCGGCGCGCGGTCAAGCGCGGCGGTATCGTCATCACCGTCGACGATGAAACAGCCGCGCTGGCCGCCGAGCCCGAGGAGCGCATCCTCGCCATCGATGATGCGCTCACCCGGCTCGCCGCGCTCAATGCGCGTCAGGCGCAGATGGTCGAGGCGCGATTCTTCGGCGGATTGGATGTCACCGAGACGGCGGCGCTTCTCGGCATCTCCGAAGCAACCGTGCATCGCGATTGGCGCCTCGCCCGCGCCTGGCTCGCCGACGAACTCGCGCCGTAGCGCGTCGATGGAGCGGCAACGGTTGGCGCCGAGCCGTCGACTGGCTTCTCAATGTGACGGCGATCGGAGGCGGGATGCGCAATTGAAGAGTGGAATCCTGGCGACGCGTTCGGCGCGCCCCCCGTTCACACGCCCCCGCGCGGGCTCCGCTCCGTTTCGCGCATGCGATTGACCCCCGAACAGTGGTCGCTGGTCGACGAGCTCTTTCACTCGGCGGGATCGCTCGACTCGGCCGGGCGTGCGTCGTTCGTCGAGGCGCGCACGCACGATGCGCCGGTCGTTCGCGATACCGTGCTCCGGCTCCTCGCACAGGATGCACGCGGAAAGACTCCGCTCGACGACGGGATCGGGTCGACGGTCGCCGAGCTGCTCTCCCCTGCTGGACCGCGCGGGGTGCCGAGCGGGATGTTCGGTCCGTATCGGGCGGTCGAGGTGCTCGGCGAGGGCGGGATGGGGATCGTCTACCTCGCCGAGCGACCGGATGTCGGTGCGCGCGCCGCGCTGAAGGTGCTGTGGGATGCTCCTCTCTCCCCGGAGCGGCGCGTGCGCTTCGAGGAAGAGCAGCGCATCCTCGCGCAGTTGCGGCACCCGGGAATCGTCCCGCTCTACGATGCCGGGCAGACTCCCGACGGCACGCCGTGGTTTGCCATGGAGCACGTCGAGGGGACGACGCTCACCGATTACTGCCGGCGCGAGCACCCAGCGGTGGCAGAGCGCCTTCGCCTCTTTCGCGACGTGTGCATCGCCGTACGCGCCGCGCATGAGCGCTTCGTGGTGCATGGGGACCTCAAGCCCTCGAACATCCTCGTTGCATCCGACGGGCGCGTGCGCCTCCTCGACTTCGGCGTGGCGACCAAGCTCGACGTGCAGCGCGCGGGCGAGGCGCATCGGCATCGCCTCCTCACGCCCGCGTATGCGTCGCCCGAACGCCGATCCGGCGACCCTCCGACCGTCCAGACCGACATCTACGCGCTCGGCATCGTCCTGTTCGAGTTGCTGGCCGATCGCACGCCGATGCGGGTGCCGGAGGTGTTCGAGCGCCCCTCGATGGCCTCGCCGCTCAAACGAACAGCAGCAGGGCGTGGGGAAGACTGGGACGATCTCGACGTCTTGTGCACGACCGCGCTCGCCCCCGATCCGGCGAAGCGCTATCGCTCGGTCGAGGCGCTGGTCGACGATGTCGACCGCTACCTGGCCAACGTTCCGCTGCGAGCAGTCGCCGCGACGCCCGAGTATCGAATGCGAAAGTTCGTGCGGCGCCGGTCGCGCGAACTCGTCGCGGGCGCGTTGCTCGTCGTTGCCGCGGGAACGGCGCTCTACCTCCACAATCGCGCGCTCACCGCGTCGCGCGATGCGGCGATCGCCGAGGCGGAGCGTACGACGCGACTCAAGCAGTTCCTGGAGAACCTGTTCGAGGGAGGCGGCCAGGCGCCCGAGACGATCGACAGCATTCGTGTGGCGACGATCGTGGAGAATGGGGTGCGGGAGGCGCGCGCGCTCACCAGCGACTCGGCGACGCAAGTCGACCTGCTGGAGTCTCTCGGGATCGTGAGTGAGCGAATGGGACAGTATCCGCGCGCCGACACCCTGCTGCATGAGGCGATCGACCACAGCACCGTGCTGTATGGGGCCAATGCACCGCGCACGCTGCGTGCGCGCGTGCGGCACGCGCGAATCGTCGAGTTGCTGGGTCACGGGGACTCGGCGCAGCGCATCATGCGCACGGTGGTGCAGGCGGCGCAGGCCTACGCGCGCGATGAGAATCCGGTGGCGGCAGAGGCCGACATCGCGCTCGGAACCATGCTGCGCGCCGCTGGTCATTCCGACGAAGCGGTGCCGTATCTCGAGCGCGGAGTGGCGGAGCGCGAGCGTACGGACACGACGTCTCGTGAGTACGTGCAGGCGCTCCGCGAGTTGGGAAATTCCGTGGGGACCGCGGATCCGCGACGTGCCGAGGCGCTTTTCCGTCGAGCGCTTCCGATTGCCCGCCGCGCGTACGGCCCACGTCATCCTGAGGTGGCCTATCTCCTCTCCAACCTGAGCAGCATCGCCTCCCAACGTGGCGACAGCGTCGCGGCAGCACGCGACGGAGCAGAGGCCGTCGAGATCGCGCGGTCGTACTTCGGTCCCGTGAACTACCTGACCGCAGCGATCGAGATGAACTTCGCGCAGGCACTCATCCGAAGTTCGAACGCCGTTGCAGCGAAGCCACTGCTCGAGGATGTCGTCGACATCATGCAGCGAACGAAGGAGTTCGGCCCCGACAACCCCGAGACGGCCAAGGCCATCAGCACGTTAGGCGTCGCGCTCTCCAAGCTCGGCGATCACGCCGCCGCTCGCCGCGAATACGACCGCTCGCTCGCCATCTTGCAGAAGACACTTGGGCCGGACGACCCGAACGCTCTCGCGGTCGCCTCGTCGCGAGCGGTCGAATTCGCATTGGACGGGCGCCCGGACTCCACCGCGACGCTTCAGGCGGCGCTGGTCGCGCGCAGCTCGGCCGCCTGGGGCCCGAACCACGCCACCACGGCCAAGCTCCAGCTGCAACTCGGCGACGCGTACTACCACGCCAAGCGCTATCCGGCCGCCGTCGAGAACCTCGAACGAGGGCTCCACACGCTCGACTCGATCATGGGCGGCCCGCAGCCCGCAACGCGCCAGAATCGCGAGCACCTCGCCGAGTCGTATCTCGCCAACGGCGATTCCGCCAACGCGGCACGCGTTCGCCGCGAGCTCGAAGCGCTGAAAACGGGCGCGAGCTGAGCGGCATTCGGGCGCCGCTTCCGGCTGGCGCCCCCCGGTGTCATATGAGTGCGGTTCGGCGCACACTCATCTGCGGCATGTCGAGCTCCGCCTATCCGGATGTCCCTCCCCGCACTCCCTTCCATCCAACTCGAGGCATCGCTCCACGCACTGCACGAGGCGAGCTTCGGATGGGCGCGGAGCTGCTGCGACGGCGATCCCGACGACGCGGCCGACGTGCTGCAGTCGGCGTACGTGAAGGTTCTCTCGGGCGATGCACGATTCGGCGGACGCTCCACCTTCAAGACCTGGCTCTTCGGCGTCATTCGCCTCACCGCCCTCGAAGCGAGGCGGCGCGGGGCACGGGACTTCTCGCTCGCCGCGCGACATGAACCGGCGACCGACCCCCGACCCCCCGACGCCTCACTCCTCGAGGAAGAGGAACGCCGCTCGCTCAGGCGAGCGCTCGCGCTCCTCCCGCAGCGCCAGCAGGAAGTGCTGCAACTCGTGTTCTATCACGAACTCAGCATCGCCGAGGCGGCGCAGGTGATGGAGGTGTCGGTGGGAAGTGCCCGCACGCACTACGAGCGGGGAAAGAAGCGAATGCGACAGTTGCTCTCGCCGCGCGAATCGCGCGAGGAGCTGGACGATATGGGAGATCGATCATGAAGGGCGACAACGAAGGCGACGCGCTCCTCGAGCAGCGCTTCGCCCGCCTCAGGGCCGAAGATGCGGAGCGCGCGCCGGATTTCTCGGCGATGATCGCGCAGGCGCGCGGCGTGGTCGAGGCGCGCGCTCTTGACGCGCGCCGGCAGACGGCCGACGCCGTCGTAGGGTCCGTCACCGATCTCCAGCCGCGGGCAACTCATCGCTCGCTACCGTCAACCGAGCGCGCGTCGCGCGCTATCACGCCGCGGCGCGCTTTACGATGGGCGATTCCCCTGGCGGCAGCGGCCGGTCTTGCGGGGATCGCCTACATCCCGCGCCAGCACGACCGTGCGGCCGATCAGGAATTCGATCGCCTCGTCTCCCAGTGGTCGCGCACGTCCGACGCGACGCGCAACGCGCCGACCGATGGACTCCTCGCCACCCCCGCGATCGGGTTGATGCAGAACCTCCCAGCGATCGGAAGCGGCGTAGGCGCGCCTCGGGGGCGCTCATGAGGCGCACACTTCTCTGCGCCGCACTCGCCGCTCTCGCGACGCTCGCCGTTACCGCACTGCCCGCAGCTGCGCAGACGCAGGCTCCTCCCACCGTCGACGACCCGATCGCGCGCACGCTCTTCGAGCCCGAGCTGATCATGCAGCACCGGCGCGCGATCGACCTGAGCGACCGGCAGCGCGACGACATCAGCCGAGCGATCCGCGAGCTGCAAGGGCAGGTGGTGAGCCTGCAGTGGGACCTGCGCGATCAGGCCGATGCCCTCGCGACCGAGTTGAACAAGCCGCGCGTCGACCTCGATCGCGCACTCGACCGCATGTCGCGCGTGCTGCAGACCGAGGGGAAGATCAAGCAGGCGCGCCTGACGCTGCTGGTCCGTATCAAGAACGTCCTCACGCCTGAGCAGCAGGAGATGCTCCGGAAGCTACGAGCTCGCCCTAACGACGGTGTGCCCGAGTCGCCGCCGATGCCGTGACGGGCTCACACCCCTTACGGCCACCAGATCATCCCGACGCCGAACCGGAACGAGTTGGCCTTGATGTCGAGGTTCTGGATCGCGGTGTCGCCGAGGTCGATCTCGGTGAAGGTGCCGCCGGTCCACTTGAGCGACACGTCGAGCGCGAGCGACGGCTTGAGATAGGCGGAGAGCCCAGTCCCGACAGTGAAGGCGCCACCGTTGAACGTCACGTTTCCCCGGTCCTGACCGGCGAACTCGGCGTCGCGCACCGTCACCGCGCGCGCCCCGACCGACGTCTCCACGTACGGCACCCAGCGACGCAGCGAATTCGCGAAGTGGAAGCGCGCCCCAACTTCTGCGTGCGCCAGCTCCCACGAACCGATGATCGTCCCCGACTCGGTGATGTCGATCTTCGAGCCGTCGATCTCCACGAAGCCCGTGAAGATTCGGTTGAAGCCGTAGCCGGCGCGCAGGCCGAGCCCACCGCCGTTTGAGGTCGAGCCCCCCTCAGGCGTTAGGCTCGTCCCCAGGAGGTGCGCCCCCAGCGACCAACCGCGCGTCGTCGAGCGCTGGGCATCGCTTCGCGACGGCAACAGCAGGAGGGCGCCGGGAAGGAGCACGGCGATCGAAAGGCGGCGAATGGAGTTGGACATGAACTCCCTTAGACGGTCGAAATGGCGAAGCCCCCCGGCGCGCGAGGCGCCGGGGGACACGAAGAGTCTCGGTACGTTCGAACTGCTGCCTTCATGTTCAAGTCATCGATCCAACGATCGACAGCGTAGGGCAGGTGCTGCGCGATAGCGCACCTGGCAATTACCTCGGAGACGAGCGCCGGTGTTCACAGGATCCATCCCAGCAGGAGGAGCTGCTCCACCGGCCGCACGAGGTCTTCCACAAGGGCGAAGACGTCGTCCACCGCGTGCAGCACCTCGCGCACAACCCGCAGTTCCTGCTCCGTGACCGGTGCGCCGGTGACACCGCGCAGCGTGGGACTGCGCACGTCGCCCGACACAGTGACGAACGGCGCGTCGTTGAGGAAGATCGTCCCGTCGATGGTCTCGCCGTCCCCCTCTACCGTTACGCGAAACGAGGTGTCGCCATGTCGCGCCGTGACGTTGATCGCGCCATCGCCATCGCGCCCGTCCTCGGCGCCACGCACCGTTCCCGTGATCCGGAAGTTGCGCGAGCGCACCGCGAGATCGAAGTCGGCATCGATCTGCGACGTTGCCCCTGTCGCCGTTCCCGTCACGCCGACGTTGAAGTCGAGGCGAACGCCGTCGTCACCCGTCGCGTAGCCGCTCACGTCGACATGTCCCGTCGCGTCGCCCGGGAGCACCGACGTGCGATAGTCGATGCGAGTGACGCCTTGCCTGGTCACGATCAGGTGCAGGACGATCGTGGCGCTGCCGCTCGAGCCTTCGTCCAGCAGGTCGGCGCTCCCGACTTCCTTGGCGGGATTCGGGCGCCCGTCGGAGCCTGTGGCGTAGAGGATGAAGCGCACGCCGTTGGCTGGCGCCCCTGTGCGCGCGGGGTCGACCACGTAGTTGTCGAGCGCAGCGTCGTAGACGAAGGTGCGACCGAGGTGCGCGGGAGAAATGAGCGTTCTCGCGAACGTACTCGCGTTGCCGAGTGCCCCCGCGCGCGCCGCTGCCGCGAGCTGGTGCACGAAGCCGGCGACGTACGCACGGCCAGCACCGGAGCTTGCAGCCGACGGGACCACGCGGAGCGCCGAGATGGCCGCGCTCGCGCCGAGCGGCGAACGTCCGGCGAGCGCTTGCAGCCCCGACCACGTCTCGCTGGCAAGCACGCCGTCGAGCGCGCCGTAGTCGGCGAGCACCTGCGCGGGGTCGAGCTCGCCGCGCGCGGATGGTGCGGTCGACCGCTCGCATGCTGCCGCGCCTATCAGTACGAGTGCTCCGAACGCGGCGATGGCGCGCCGGCTTCGGGTCGTTGGCGGATGTATCATGATCGTTCCTCCGGTGGCGTCACTCAGGGGGAGCTGGTTCCAGCGCGACATCTGTGGTCCTTGGTGCTCGCCGGCGCCGGCGCATATGACACGCGCCAACCGACGCGCCGAGGAGGCAGCGAGAGCACGCCTTGCGAGACCGAGCGAATTCGCCTTGCTATCATGGTGATGAACGAGCGACCCAGCGCGTCCTTGATCACGCACCCATCACCACCCCACGCCCGACTCGCATGTCGTCCCATCGTTCCGTCAGCGCGACCTTCGCGATCCTCATGCTCGCCGCCTGCGGCGGCGGTGACCGCGCCCCGGCCGATTCGGCCACCGCCTCAGCCGCGCCGGCGGCGAGCGCGGCGTCCGAGACGACGGCGGTCGCTCCCGAAGATGCTCCGCCGCCCAGGATCGACGTGCTCCCCGGAAGTGCAGCGCCCATCACCGGCGCTGTGCACGAAGTCCAGATGATCGGCGATGCCAAGGGATTTCGCTTCGAGCCGAGCCACATCACCGCGCGCCCCGGCGACGCGGTGAAATTCGTGGTGATATCGGGGGGCCCGCACGAGGTCGCCTTCGATCTCGACAAGGTGCCGCCAGCATCGCGCGACCAGCTATTGATCAACATGCCCAATTCGGCCGACGGGAAATCCCCGCTCCTTTCCGGCACGCGTGAAGCCTGGACCGTCTCGCTCGGCGCGCTCTCGCCGGGGGTCTATCCGTTCGTCTCCATGCCCCGCCTGCCGCAGGGGATGAAGGGCGAGATCGAGATCCGGTAGCGCGGGTCAATGCCGCCGACCGGGACGCACTCGCGCGCGGCGCTCGCCACGCGCCGCCTCCGCTCCGCTCCTCGCGCGGCGTGGTTCGGCGCGCGTGCGCGCAACGCGGTCAAGCGTCCCAGGAAGCTCCTCAGCGTGGGCGGGGCGATCTTCGTCCTGGTGATGCTCTCCTACCTCTTCCTCCCGGCCGGAGCGCGAGGGGTGGTGAAGCTCGTCAGTCGCGACCAGATCGAGTGGCGCGACACGACGGTGCTCGCGTCGCGAGAACTCAACGCGCGAAAGCGTCTTGCCTCCGCAGATAGCGCACTGGCCTATGTGCGCGCCTCGAGTGCTGCGTTGGTGGCGCTACTCAACTCTGAAGTGATCCCGCCGGTGGAAGCGCTCCGTGACTCGGCGCGCGACGATGCTGGCGCCCTTCGCGCTCTCATCTCACGCGCCGAGAGTGCCCCGCTCCCGCAGTCGTACCGCGCCATTTCCCGATCGCGCTTTCTGCAGGGCGACCGACGCGTCGCCGCGCTCGCCGACTCGATGACCATGATCGAGCGGGAGCGCGATGAACTCGGCGGCGGAGCGACCGTCGACCCGGTGTACGTCGCGCTCACCACCCAGATGAACGAGTTGGGGCGGACTATCAGCCAGATCGCCCGATCGCGGCTCAACGAGATGGAGCGTCAGGGGAGGGCGGGAGTCGCGGCGGAACAGCCCGCGAGCGATACAGCGTCGCTTTCTCTGCCAGACTCCCTCCC
>CAZWVG010000131.1:8988-15313 GCA_964637355.1 uncultured Gemmatimonadaceae bacterium | reverse complement strand
CGAGCACGATGACCTGCCCGATGGCGATCGTGGTGGCGACGAGGACCGGCGCCGATGCATGCGGGAGGACGTGCCTAACGAAGACGTCCCACGGCTTCGCGCCGAGCGCCTGCGCCGCGCGCACGAAGTCGCGCTCGCGGAGCGATGCGGCCTGGATGCGGGCCAGGCGCGCCACGTCGAACCAGCCGGTGAGCGAGAGGATCACCACGAGCGCGCGAACGTCGACCGTTCCCCAGAGGGCAAGTACCGTGAGGAGGAGGAGGAGCCGCGGGATCGCCATCAGCGAGTCGACGAATCGCATCATCACGCCGTCGATGCGCCCGCCGAGGAATCCGGCAATGCCGCCGTAGAGGAGGCCGAGCGCCGCCGAGAGCACCGCCGAGAGCGTGGCGACGGCGAGCGAGACACGCGCGCCGAAGAGCATGCGGCTGAGGACATCGCGACTCGTCAGGTCGGTGCCGAACCAGTGAGACATGCTGGGCGCTGCGGCACCTGCGGTCGGGTCGAGCGGTCGCGTGGGATCGAACGGCGACAGCAACGGCGCCGCGATCGCCGCGAAGATGAGCAGGGCGACGAAGACGAGCGCCCAGCGCGCGGCACGCTCGCTCCACATCAGCTGCAACGCGCGCTGGAACGGAAGGAGCGGGCGCGCCGGGAGCGCAGACGGCGCGGCGGGGATCGCGATCGACGCGACGACGGGAGTATCAGCCACGATACGCGTGCGTCATGCGGCAATTCATCGCTGGCGTTGCCGCGGGTCGACGACAGCAGCGAGCACGTCGGACACGATGCTCCCCACCACTACCAGCGCGCTGCTGACGAGCGTCGTCCCGAGCACGACCGGGTAGTCGCGCGCCGACAGCGCCTCGACCGCCGCGCGCCCCATTCCGGGCCATGCGAAGATGAACTCGATGAATACCGCCCCCCCCACGAGCGACGGGAGGGCCATGCCGAAGAGCGTGACGGTGGGAAGCAGCGCATTGCGCAGCGAGTGATGCAGGATGATGCGACGCTCGGTCGCCCCCTTGGCGCGCGCGGCGCGCACGAATTCTTCGGGGAGGACGTCGAGGAGCGCCTGACGCTGGTAGCGCGCGACAACGGCGGCGATGAGGAGCGTCATCGTCCCCGCCGGGAGTGCGAGATGCCAGAGCACGTCGCGCAGCTTCCCGGCCGGCGAGAGGTACTCGTACATCGTGTCGTCCACCATGCCGCTCACGGGAAACCAGCGCAGGCGCACGGCGAAGGCGAGGAGGAGGGTGAGGGCGAGCCAGAAGTCGGGGAGCGCCGCGACCGCCACGCTCACGCGTCCCGTGATGCGGTCGAGCCAGGTGCCGCGCCGCGCCGCCTGCAGGGCCCCGGTCAGGATGCCTAACGCGAAGCCGGCGACGAGTGCAACCGTCATCAACAGGAGGGAGCGCGGTATCGTCTCCGCGAGGATGGTGCGGACCGGGCGCTGCTGCGAGAGCGAGACGTCGAGATCACCGCGCACCAAGCCGCCGATGTAGCGGACGTACTGCACCGGGAGCGGCTTGTCGAGTCCGTAGCGGCGAATGAGCGCCTCGCGCATCGCCGGCGTGAAGCGCGGGTCGTCCATCCGTCCGGAGAACGGCCCCCCCGGCGCGAGATGCACGAGCACGAAGGTGATCGTCGCGACCGTGGCGAGGATCACGATCCCTTGCAGCAGGCGGCGGAGGAGATATGCGGTCACGCCCAAGTGTACGCTGCCGGCGCCTGACGAGCGAGCGACGCGCTCAACGTCGCCAGGTCCAGGCGTCGTCCGCGAAGCGCGCGCGCGCAGCCGAACGCGACGCGTCGAACGCGCGGTCGAGCGTGAGCCGTGCGGCGCCAGCATCCCAGGAGCGCCGCACCGCGCTGAACAGCGCGTCGGCAAACTCCTCCGGCGCCGGCTCGCGTCCAAGCGCGTCGAAGAGCGTCGCCGCGCGATCGACCGCGCCGATCCCGGCGAGTCGCGTAACGATTGCCTGGTCGTCGTGCACGAGGATCGAGCCGTGCTGCAGCATCGCACCGTCCTCTCGGCACTGCGCGCTCCCGACGAGCTTGCGGCCGTCGAGCATCACCTCACCCGGTGCCGGGCGCTCGAAGCAGGGAGCGCTTCCCGGCGGAGTGAAACGCTCGCCGCGCGGCGCGAGGCGCGCATCGACGCCTAGCGAGTGCAGCGACTCGAGCAGGAGCGCGTTGATCGCGCTGTACGAGCTGGCGAGCGATTCGTGCGCGGGCGCCGGCGCGGAGACCGAGTAGGTGATCTCGCGATGGTGCAGGAGCGCACGTCCGCCGGTCATGCGCCGAACGACGGGGAGCGCGTGGGCGCGCAGGCGATCCGCCGAGTACGTCTCGCGTGCGTGCTGGTTGCGCCCCAGCGAAAGCGTCGGCTCGCACCACGAGTAGACGCGCACCACCCCCTCGCCCGTCGCACGGGCGCGCGCCATGAGCGCGGCGTCGATGGCCATGTTGTCGGCGCCGTCGAGCGGGGGCGAGAGAAGGAGGTGCCAGCGCATGGCGACGAATCTACCGATCGACTCACGAATGGTCGCCAGACGCGTCGGCGCGCCGCACAGGAGGGAGGTAGACCACCGCCTGCGCGCCGGCGTGCCGCGCGGGGGGTTCTCCGGGCGCTCGCGGGGGTGTTTCACCCTTCGCGGTCGCTTCCCCCGGAGACTAGGTTTCCGGCAGCCCGCACCGCACCGGTCTCCTCCGTGGCGATGCATGTCCCTTCACCGGCGCATCGTGTCCGCCGCGCCGTTCCTGATCCCGCCCCTTGGGGTGTCCATGACCACGATCAGCACGCCCGCCTTCACCTTCGACGCGGACTCGTTCGTCCGCCGGCACATCGGCCCGTCGGGCCCCGACATCGACGCGATGCTCGAGGCGCTCGGCTACGACTCGCTCGATGCGCTCATCGACGCGACGGTCCCCGAACAGATTCGTCTGCGCCAGCCACTCGCCATCGGCCCCGGCCGCACGGAGCACGACGTCCTCGCCGAGCTGCGCGGGATGGCCGAGCGCAATCGCGTGTATCGCTCCTACCTGGGGCTCGGCTACCACGACACACTCGTCCCGCCGGTCATCCAGCGCAACATCCTCGAGAATCCCGGCTGGTACACCGCCTACACGCCCTATCAGGCGGAGATCGCGCAGGGGCGCCTCGAGGCACTGCTGAATTACCAGACGATGGTGATCGACCTGACCGGGCTCCCGATCGCCAACGCGTCGTTGCTGGACGAAGGGACGGCCGCGGCGGAGGCGGTCGGGATGGCGCACGCGGCTGCGGCTGCAGGGAAGCAGTCGGTCTTCGTCGATGCGGGGTGCCATCCCCAAACGATCGACATCGTGCGCACGCGCGCCAAGGCGCGTGGCTGGAGCGTCACGGTGGGCGACGCGATCGCGACGACCTTCGCCGACGATGTCTTCGCCGTGCTCCTGCAGTATCCGGCGACCGACGGTGCCGTCGTGGACTACCGAGCGACAGCGCAGCGCGCACACGCCGCGGGGGCGCTGGTGATCGCGGCGTCGGACCTTCTCGCGCTCACGCTGCTCGCGCCTCCGGGAGAGTGGGGGGCCGACGTGTGCATCGGGAACTCGCAGCGCTTCGGCGTCCCGATGGGCTTCGGCGGGCCGCACGCGGCGTTCTTCAGCACGCGCGACGAGTACAAGCGCCTGATGCCGGGACGCATCATCGGCGTCTCACGCGACGCGAGCGGGAAGCCGGCGCTGCGCATGGCGCTCGGCACGCGCGAGCAGCACATCCGGCGCGAGAAGGCGACGAGCAACATCTGCACGGCGCAGGTGCTCCTGGCGGTGATCGCCGGGATGTACGCGGTGTGGCACGGCCCCGACGGGCTTACGCGCATCGCCGAACGCGTGCACCGGCACGCGGCGATGCTGGCCGCGGGGGCGCAGCGGTTGGGGCATCGCGTTCCCCACGATGTGTACTTCGACACCGTCACGGTGCAGCTGGCGGGGACGAGCGCCGACAAGATCGTCGCCGCAGCCGCCGAGCGCGGGATCAACGTACGAAAGGGTGGGGAAGCGACGGTGGTCATCGCCCTCGACGAGACGGTCGGCGCCGCTGACGTGCAGGAGCTGCTCGCGGTGCTCGCCGGGAGTGCGGCGCCGCCGCAGGTGGCCGAGCTCGACGCGGCGCTCGACACGCAGTTCGACTCGCGCTTCCGGCGCACCTCCTCGTTCCTCACGCACCCGGTCTTCTCGCGCTATCACGCCGAGCACGAGATGCTGCGCTACATGCGCAAGCTCGAGGGGCGCGACCTGTCGCTGTGCCACTCGATGATTCCGCTGGGCTCGTGCACGATGAAGCTCAACGCGACGGCGGAGATGTTCCCCGTCACGTGGCGCGAGTTCGGAGCGATCCATCCCTTTGCACCTGCCGAGCAGCGGAGCGGCTACGACGCGCTCTTCGCGACGCTCGAGGCCGACCTCGCCGAGATCACCG
The DNA here is from genome assembly GCA_964637355.1 of uncultured Gemmatimonadaceae bacterium. GTDB lineage: Bacteria > Gemmatimonadota > Gemmatimonadetes > Gemmatimonadales > Gemmatimonadaceae > SCN-70-22. The sequence goes on along the minus strand of CAZWVG010000131.1, from coordinate 10,845 downwards.
GCTTCGCCGCGATCTCGCTGCAGCCTAACGCCGGTTCGCAGGGCGAGTACGCCGGGTTGCTGGCGATTCGCGACTATCACGAATCGCGCGGCGAGGGGGGGCGTGACGTCTGCCTCATCCCGCAATCGGCGCACGGGACGAACCCGGCGAGCGCGGCGATGGCCGGGATGCGCGTGGTGGTGGTGAAGAACACCGCCAACGGCGACATCGACCTCGACGACCTGCGGGCCAAGGCCGAGCAGCATTCGGCGAAGCTGGCGGCGCTGATGGTGACGTATCCGTCGACGCACGGGGTGTTCGAGACCGGGATCCGCACCGTGTGCGAGATCGTGCACGAACATGGCGGGCAGGTCTACATGGACGGCGCCAACATGAACGCGATGGTCGGCGTCGCGCGCCCGGGCGACATCGGCGCCGACGTCTGTCACCTCAACCTGCACAAGACGTTTTGCATCCCGCACGGGGGCGGCGGTCCGGGGATGGGGCCGATCGGCGTCGCGAAGCACCTGGCGCCGCACCTTCCCGGGCACCCGGTCGTCCCGCAGGCGGGGCGTACGTCGTTAGGTGCGGTCTCGGCGGCGCCGTGGGGCTCGGCGTCGATCCTCCCGATCTCCTGGGTCTACATCAAGCTGATGGGGGGAGAAGGGCTGGCGCTGGCGACCAAGGTGGCGATCCTGAGTGCCAACTACATGGCGCATCGCCTCGAAGGGGCGTACCCGGTCCTCTACAAGGGAGAGAACGGGCGCGTCGCGCACGAGTGCATCATCGACACGCGCGTGGTGAAGGGGGCGAGCGGGATCGAGGTGGAAGACATCGCCAAGCGCCTGATGGACTATGGCTATCACGCGCCGACGATGTCGTTCCCCGTGGCGGGGACGATGATGATCGAGCCGACCGAGTCGGAATCGAAGGCGGAGCTCGACCGCTTCTGCGACGCGATGATTTCCATTCGCGAAGAGATTGCCGAGGTCGAGTCAGGGGCGATGGATCGCCAGGACAACCCGCTCAAGCATGCGCCGCACACGATGGAGTCGGTGGTGAGCGATGCGTGGAGTCACGCGTACGCGCGCGAGAAGGCGGCCTTCCCGGCGCCGTGGACGCGCGATCGCAAGTTCTGGCCGGCCGTGAGCCGCGTGGACAATGCGTACGGGGACAGGAACATTGTGTGCGCGTGCCCGCCCATCGAGGACTATATGTAGAAGACGAGTCTTCAGAAGACGAGAAGACGAGAAAGGGCGGCGAGCCGGGTTGGCCTCGTCGCCCTGATTCGTTGCTGGTCGCACACGCTAGTCCAACGTCGCGACGATCGAACTCGTCTTCTCGTCTTCTGCCTACTCCCCAATGTGTGCGGCGTAGGCTGAAGGCGACATCAGCGAATCCTTCTGCGACCGGTCGGAGAGTTTGACCTTGATCATCCAGCCGTCGCCGTAGGGGTCGCGATTGATCGCGGCGGGGTCGCCGTCGAGGGCGTCGTTGATGGCGGTGACGGTCCCCGATACCGGCGCGAAGAGCTCGGAGACTGCCTTTACGGCTTCGATCGTGCCGAACGTGTCGTGCGCGCCCAATGTCGCGCCGACTTTCGGGAGCTCGACGAATACGATGTCGCCCAGTTGGTCCTGTGCGTACTGCGTGATGCCGACCGCGAAGACGTCGGCTTCGTCCGTCGCCTTCAGGTATTCGTGCTCGGCAGTGTACAGGAGATCGCTGGGAATATTCGACACGTTCGCTGCTCTTGAGGTGAATGGTGGCGGCGAAGTCTACGGGCGCGCGAAACGGGTTGTCAAGAAATCGCGCGTCATGCGGTCGGCGCGCTACGCAGTCGGCGCGCTACGCAGTCGGCGCGCTACGCAGTCGGCG
>CAZWVG010000131.1:0-8888 GCA_964637355.1 uncultured Gemmatimonadaceae bacterium | reverse complement strand
GCTACGCAGTCGGCGCGCTACGCAGTCGGCGCGCTACGCAGTCGGCGCGCTACGCAGTCGGCGCGCTACGCGGCGACGCTACGCTGACGGTTGTCCTGCTCGCGCGCGCTCCTGCAGCGTGCGCCAGAGCGCATCGACGGCGGCGTGCAGTGCAGCGATCGATCCGGCATTGTCGATCACGTAGGTCGCGCGGGCTCGCTTCGGCTCGACGGGGAGCTGTGCGGCGATCATGCGGTCGGCCTCGGCGCGCGAGAGGGCGCGATGCGTCATGAGGCGCTCGCGCCGGATCTCCTCCGGCGCATCGACGAGCACGATACAGTCGAAGGCCCGATCGAGGCCGGTCTCGAAGAGGAGCGGGATGTCGCAGACGACGATCGTTGCACCTGCCGAGCGCGCCGACTCGATGCGCGCGCGCCGGAGCGCCTCGACGCGTGGATGCACGATGGCGTTGAGCGCCTCGCGCTCGGCGGGATCGGCGAAGACGATCGCGCGGAGCGCGGCGCGGTCGAGCGCTCCGTCGGCGGTGCGCATCGATGCTCCCCACCGCGCGACGATCTCGTCGAGCGCCGGCGTGCCCGGTGCCACTGCTTCGCGCGCGAGGAGGTCCGCGTCGATGATCGTCGCACCGAGTGCGGCGAGCCGCGACGCCACCGCGGACTTTCCACTGGCGATGTTGCCGGTGAGGGCGACGAGGAGCATGGGGCGAAGATCTGCGCACGGCGACGCCTCGCGCAACTCCCGGCGGATCGGCGAGTCAGCTCACAGGTCGTCGACGGGGGAGTCGTCGTCGTTCGATCCGACGCCCTTCGACGCTGCGGCGATCGTCGACTCTTCGAGCGATCGCTGCCACCTGGCCGCACCCGGCACGGCGCTGACGCTCTCCGCGTTCTTCACGAGAGCAGTCGCGACCTCAACGCTCCCTTCGTCGCCGAGCGCGTCGTCGACACTGGAATCGTCGGCGCCGGTCTCGTGATCGCGCAGCATCGCCTCGATGACGAATTCCGCACCACCGCGTTGCCGGATTTCCGAGGGTGTGCTGTGGAGGTAGCGCTGGCAGGTGTTGCGGAAAGCGCTCCCCGACGGAAAGTGGAGCGCCTGCGCGATGCCGTCGGCGCTCCGATGCGGATCCTCGAGCAGGTGCGCGGCGACGACGAGGCGTCCCCATGTCAGGAGACGCTGCGGTGACGGGAGCGCGGCTTCGTCGAGATGCTTGGCGAGGACTCGACGCGAGAGAGAGATTGTCTCGCTCAACTGCTCGGTGCTGAGCCGCTCGTGCGCGCGCGTGACGGCGACGAGGACCGCATCTCGCACCGTCGGTCGCGCGTCGGAGAGCGCGTTGCGTATGCGCGTGGCGACGCTGCGCGCCTCGGCTTGCTCAACGATGCTCGCGAGGCGAGCGGGTTCGTCGTCGCGATCGACGACGATAAGCGCGTCGACTCCGGCGCGCCCCGCGTCGAAGAGGTCATGTGCACGCTCGGGCGACGACGCCACGTAGGCAATCGTCGTCAATCGCGGAAAGCGTCGTTTGAGCTGACGGAGCGGCTCCAACGACATGTCGCCGAAGGCGAAGAGGTCGAGGATCGCCAGGTGCACCGGCTGTTGCGCGCACAGCCAGGTCACCGCCCCCCAGTCGCCGCACGGTTCGACCGTGTGGCGCCCGCGAAGGGCGGCGCGCAATCGAAACAGGTGCGCCGGGTTGGGGACCAGCGCAGCGACGATACCCATTGCTCCCCTCGCTGCCGGACGCGTGGCTCAGGATGGCCACCACATAGGACGTGCAAGCGGGGTCCGCCGTCACGCAGATGGACCGGAGCCGCAGAACGTGACGATTCGGGGCATCCGCGTGACAGCCGCGGCGAACGTGATCCGTAACTTCGACCCCACGTTCCTCGTCCCCAGACGGAGCGGGAGTCCGCAACCCGTTGTGAGCGCGCGACTTGTGCGGATGGTCACACGGGAACCGGCGGGACACCGCCACCGCAGCAGGCCAGGAGGCAGGCATGGATCGACGAAGCCGGCAGGACCCTAACGAGATGCAGAAGTCGCGACGGCGGAGCCGGCGCGGCTTCACGCTGCTCGAGCTGACCGTGGTCCTGATCATGATCGGGATCATCGCCGCGATGGCGGTCCCGCGCCTCAACTACGAAAAGTATCGCGCCGACGCCGCGATGCGCACCGTTCGCACGGTGCTGCAGGGGGCGCAGCGCAATGCCATCATGCGCCAGACGGACGTAGTGGTGGCCTTCGACATCACTAACAAGCAGATGCGCATCGTCGAGGATGCGAACAACAACTGCATCTACGATTCCGGCGAGCGTTCGACGACGCGTCCGTTGGAGGACGGTGCACACTTCGCGATCCCGGCGAACGGCTACGGGAGCACCCCGTCGTCGGCCGTCTCGGGATCGAACCTCTGCTCGATGCTCGGATTCCCCGCCGTGCAGTTCCTGCGCGACGGCGCGGCCAGCACCAGTCTCGACGTCTACCTCACGTCGAGCCGCGGATCGGCGGTCGACTATCGCCTCGTTCGCGTGACGATGGCGACCGGGCGCACCGAGTCGTTCCGCTACAACGGCACCACGTGGACGAGGCTCAACTGATGCGAAAGACACTCCGCACGGCAGCGCGGCGCGGCATCTCGCTCCTCGAGGTGATGGTCGCGCTGACCATCCTCGGGACGGCGTTGATCGGCATGGCCGAGTACGGACGTCGATATGCGCGCAGCAACGCGAACAGCGCGCTCCTCAACAACTCGCTCGACCTCGCCTCGGCACGCGTCGAGCGCGTCAAGGCTGAACGCAACTACAGCTCGATGGACACGCTGGCCGGCACCGAGACGAACATCGCCGGCTACACCGGCTACACGCGCGTGACCACGATCCTGCAGACGCTCAACTCGCAATACAACTACAAGACCGTGACGGTCACCGTCTCTCACCCCGCGATGCCGACGCCGGTCAAGAAGACGACGGCGATCGCTCGCTTTTAGGAGGCTCGCATGCGTCTCGGACACCCCAGGCACGCGATGCGCCGCATCACGGAGCGCGGGAACCGCCGCGGCTATTCACTCGGCGAGTTGCTCCTCACGCTCACGTTGACCATCGGCGTCTTTGCCGCCGCTGTTCCGTTCTTCACGATGCAGATGCGCGCGCTCGCGCAGGACGTCGGGCGCACCGACGCGCAGCAGACCGCGCGCTACGCACAGAACACCGTGGACCGCGAGCTGCGCAACATCGGGATCGGCGTGCAGCCGATGGATGCGGCGCAGGGGATTCCGCGCAACCAGCCGAAGATCGTCCAGGCGCACAAGTTCTCGGTCACGTTCAACACCGACCTGATCTCCAACGACACGTCCGACGTGGAAGCGGTGTACTTCGATCCGAACGTGCCGCTCAACCTCACGGTCGCGATGAACACCGGCGGCACGGTCACGCTGCCGTACTCCAGCAAGTCGTACCCCGACTACACCTACCGCAAGAGTGACGGCTCCATGTCGCTCGCCGAGACGGTGAGCTACTGGGTCTCTCCCGACTCCAGCTACCCGTCGGCGAACAACATGTACGTGCTCTATCGCCGGGTGAACGACGGGGCGATCTCGATCGTGGCGACCGGGCTCCGCATCACGACGGGACAGCCCTTCTTCAAGTACAACCGCGTGCTGCCGAGCGGTGCGATCGACTCGATCCCCACGTCGTCGCTCCCGATCTACTGGGACGCAAGCGGGAGCATCGCGGACTCGATTCGCACGGTGAACCTGGCGGTCAACGGCGTCTTTCAGGGCTACAACCTGCAGAATCGCTCTCAGACGTTCACGCGCACGGTGAACTCGCAGACGGCGCTCGCCAACATCGGCCTGTCGCAGCGCAGCTCTTGCGGCGACATCCCGCTCAACCCCGGGACGCCGACGGTATCGATGGTCTACGTCTCGGGCGTTCCGGATCACGTGCTGATGACGTTCAACGCCTCGCCTGACGAGACCTCGGGAGAAAAGGACGTGGAACGCTACGCGATCTTCCGGCGCGTCGCCGCGGGGACGTGGGGCGAGCCGATCAGCCAGGTGGGGAAGTCCAACTCCGCCACCTACACGTGGGAAGACTTCAACCTCGTCCCGGGCGTGACGTTCGAGTATGGCGTCTCCGCACAGGACTGCTCACCGGCAAACTCGGCGATGCGAGTCAGCCCAGCGATCACGCACTAGGAGCACGCACATGCGCACACGACTCAGGAAACTCGCGCTCCGGCTGAAGAACCGCGAAGGTTCGGCGCTGATGCTGACCATGGTGTTCACGTTCGCCATGGGCGGGCTGGCGATGTCGGCCATCTACATGGCGGGGAGCTCGAGCATCCTCTCCAAGCTCTACGACCGCGAGCGCGACTATCGCTATGCGGCGGAGTGGGCGTTGGCGTTAGGCAAGAGCCGCCTGATGACCGACACGTCGTTCCACCTCCCCGACTCGCTCTACGTCCAGGTGCTGAACGGGCAGACCGTCACCGACGCGAGCGGGCAGGCGGTGCCGAAGGTCAAGGTCGACCTGTACGCCGGCGTCGGCGGCAACTCGACCGGACAGTATGGTCGCTTCGTCGAGTTGGTCGCCGTGGCGTACGACAACGGCGGTGCGCGCCACGTGCGGCGCCTGGAGCTGCAGGCCGAGAACTTTGCGCGCTTTGCCATGTTCACCGACCGGTGGACGGCCGGGTGCTACACCACGGGCGAAATCGTGCGCGGTCGCGCGCATTCCAATCAGAACTGGCAGTCGTGCAGCTCGAGCCCGGGGCCGGTCTATACCGATACCGTCAGCGCGGTCACGACGGTCACTGGGACGGCGCAGTATCCGACTGCGGGACATCGCTTCCCGAGCGCGCCGGTGATTCCGTTCCCCACGGTGGCCAAGCTCTCGTTCATGCCGGGGTATGCGTCGTCGGCGAATCTTTCCTACACGCCGCCTGCGCGTGTGGGATCGACCGGTGGATCGCGGATGGAGTTCGTGGCCGTCGACCTCGATGGCGACGGGCAGCTGACGGGGCCCGCGGAGGGTTACTTCCGGATCTTCGAGGGGCGCACCGGCCTGACAAGCAATCCCTGGGCGACGAGCACGTCGGCGTTCCCATTCGTGACTGGCGGTACGGATACGACATTGATGCGCGCTGACCCGACCAACGGTTCACGCTTCGACAACATCATCAACGGAGGTACGTCCCTGGACAAGAGCGTGGTGCTCTACCAGTGCGGCGCCTTCTACCTCATGGGGACACCGCTGCGCCCGATGTTCGTGCCCTTGATCGTGCACGACACCGTTGATGTGCGCTACAAGTGGTTCATCGATACGCTGGGAACTCCGGTCGCCGGCACGACGCGTTTTGCCAATCGCGCCGCGGCGGCGACGTATCTCAAGAACTTCATGGCTGGCAGCCCCTCGCGCGCCGCGAGCATGACGGGGCTCCTCAAGAATGGAACTGCCTACTCGACAGGGACCGCTCGCTGCTTCCCGGCAGGCGATCCGATGCTCATGCCAGTCGAGCGCCCAGGCGGGGCAATCAGCCCAGTACCTCCCGGCAGTACCGTGGATACGCTTCCCTGGCAGTCCCGCCGTGGCGGCGAAGATACCACGTTCACGCCCGTGACCAAGACCGGTCGGTGGGTGCAGTGGCCAGGCTACGCTGGTTCGTTCTTCACAGGCGCCACGCGCCGACAGCTCGCTGAAGAGCAGTACCTCTGGCCGGTGCACCGCACGCAGAACCTGAACACCAAAGGCGTCATCTACGTCGCCGGCGACATCTACCTGAGCGGTCTGTTCCGCGGGCGCGCGACGCTCTACGTCTCGGGGAACGTCGGCTTGATCGATGATCTTACCTACGTCACCAACCCCGCTTCACTCCCGATCTGCCAGAATCTCCTCGGGATCATCACGGGCAACAGCATCATGATCGTCGACAACGCGATCAATCGACCTCGCTATCTCGATGGCACAGGGACGAGCAACGGCCGCTTCCTCGACGACAACCAGGACTACTTCCTTCATGCGGTCACGCTATCGGGCGTGGGTGGGTCGAGTTCCGCCACATTCGGAGTCGAGAACCTGAGTTCCGGACCTAACGTCGGGCGCCTCTGCACTCCCGTTCCCCCATACAGCGCGCAAACGTCTGGCGGCTGCATCAACCAGGCGGGCGGCGTGATCCAGAAGCAGATCTCCGCGACCTTCGCCGGCGGCTACACCGGGTTTGCCGAAAACCGCGTGAAGGACGCCTGCCTCGACGTCGACTCGCCACCGTTCTTCCCACTGACGGGACGATATCTGGATAACGAGTTTTATGAGATTGATCCGGCGCAGTTTAGTGTGCTCGGCGTTGCGCAGTTCTATCGGAGACTCCAGTCGGGGACGTAGAACTGCAGACGGGAGACGGGGGACGGGGGACGGGAGTGCCGGCGCGTTCCGCGCCGGCGGAAGCTGAGTCGGAAACGCAAAGGGCGCCGCGATGCGGCGCCCTTTGCACTCCCGTCCCCCGTCCCCCGTCCCCCGTCTAAAACTCCAAAGCTCGCTGACCCGCGTCCCCCCTGACGACGACATGGCACGCCCGGCACCTCGCCTCGTACGTATCGCTCGCCCCCACCATGATCACCGGCGAGTTCCACGCGGCCGGCTGACCGAAGATCAGGCGCTGGTTCCGACACGCCGGCGCGCCGCACAACACACAAATCGCGTGCAGCTTGTCGACCACTTCGGCGATCGCCAATAGGCGAGGCATGGGGCCGAAGGGTTCGCCGCGGAAGTCGGTGTCGGTCCCGGCGAGGATCACCCGTCGCCCGCGTGAGGCGAGCGAAGTGGCGACGTCGCAGATCCCCTCATCGAGAAACTGCGCCTCATCGATCGCGATGACGTGCGCCATCGGATCGATGCGCGCTGCCACCTGCGACGACGAGTCGACCGGGATCGCCTCGACCGAGCGCCCGTCGTGGCTCGACACCGAGAAGAGCCCCGCGTAGCGATCGTCCAGGTGCGACTTGAACACCTGGACGCGCTTGCGGGCGATGACGGCGCGGCGTACGCGGCGCATCAGCTCCTCCGACTTTCCGCTGAACATGACCCCGGCGATCACCTCGATCCAACCGCCGGTCAGCTGCAACGTCGACATCAGTCTTCGCGGCGGCCGCGCGCGTTGCGCAGCCGGTCACCGCGCTCGCTCCATTCGCGCGACTCGTCGATGGCCCGCGGACCACGCGACTCGCCACGATCGAACCCGCGATCGAACGAACGGCGCGGCGGACCCCCCTCGTCGCGGTCGCGGCGGAAGCCGCCCTTGAAGCCGCCGCGATCGCCGCCGCGATCGCGGTCGCCGCCACGGAAGCCACCACCGCTCCGGAACCCGCCCGACTTGAAGCCGCCACCACGCGAATCGCGATCACCACCACGGAACGGAGGGCGATCGCCGCGATCGCCGCGCTCGAAACGCCCGCCGCGATCTCCTCGATCTCCTCGATCATCGCGCTCGAATCGTCCTCCGCGATCTCCGCGTTCTCCGCGGTTAACTCGCTCGCCGCGCTCTCCGCGGTCGAATCCCTCGCCACGCGCTCCGCGCTCGAACCGATCTCCACGCGGCGGACCGCCGAACTTCCCGCCCCGCGGCGGACCGCCGCGCCCCCCGCCGCCGAATCCCCCGGAACGCTCCCCGCCGCGGAACCCGCCATGCGACTCGCGCTCCGGACGCTCCGTCGGCCCGCGATCTTCGCGCGCCAGCACCTGCCGCCCGCGAATCGTCGAACCATTCAGCGCGGTGATCACCTTCTCCGCGACGTCAGACAGTACCTCCACGATGCTGTGCGAATCGCGCAGGTCGATGTTCCCGATCTGTTCAGCTGAGATGCCCGCCTCGCCGGTGATCGCGCCGACGAAGTCGCCCTTCCGCGCCCCGTCGCGTTCCCCGACGTTGATGAACAGCTTCGTGAACGTCGTCCCGACAGGTGCAACACGCTCCACCGGAGCGGTGACCGCCGGCGCCTCGACAGCGCGCGGCGCCGGACGCTTGGCGCGCGCCTTCTCGCGCTCCAACTCCACCATGCGAAGCGCTGCCGCCGCCACCTGCAGCGCGTCGTGCTCGTCGAGCAGCGGCTCGAGGGCGAGTGTCTCGCGATGCAGCGACCGCGCCTGCATCAGCGCGCGAAGTTCGTCGCGCAGCGCATCCTCGGCGGCGCGTGCAGCGGCCGGCGCCGAGGTGGTCGCCAACGGCTTCGCGCGCGAACCCGCCAGGCGCAAGAACGCCGACAGTTCCTCCGGTGCCACCAGCACGACGACCGTCTCGCCTTTCGCGTCCACCAGTTGCTGGAGCTCGGTGCTATCCTGCGGCGCGCCGAAGCTCACGAGGAGCGGTTCGTGCGCGTCGACGTCGTGCGTACGCACACGCACGAGCGTGTCGTCGGTGCCATAGCCGAGCGAGGCGAGCGCGCGCCCGGCCGCCGCGGCCGAAAGCTCGGTCGCGACCACCGTTGCACGCGGCGGGTCGAAGCGGTCGAGCACCTGGCGGAGCGCCGACGCGCGGTTCCCGCGCGGGACGACCAGGTAGTGGAGCGATGCGTCGCCCTCGGCGAACGCCGGGTGGGCGATGGTGCGCGGCCGGCGCATGTGCGCCTCGAGGAAGCTCGAGACGAGCGAGTCGACCGTTCCTGCGACGAGCACCCGCTCCGTTCCCTTGGGCATCTCGGACATGAGCGTTGCAACATCGTCGCCGCTGGTGCCGAGCAACTCGTTCGCGTCGACGAAGACGATCGCGCGGACCGACTCGAGCTTGAGCGCCGCCCCGCGCACGAGGGCGAGGGCGTCGGCCGGCGTCAGCGCGACGGCGCGCGCTCCCGCAGAGACGCGACGCGCACCGCGCAGCGGCGACGTCACGGGGAC
>CAZWVG010000130.1:0-15332 GCA_964637355.1 uncultured Gemmatimonadaceae bacterium | reverse complement strand
TGCAAGGCCGACGACGCCGTCGATGCGCTGCACAACTCGCTCTTCCGCATCCTCCTCACGCACATGATGGCCGACGCGCGGACGATCAATCCGTCGCTCGAACTCCTCCTCGTCAGCCGCAACCTGGAGCGCGTCGCCGACCTCGCGACGAACATCGGCGAGGACGCGGTCTACCTGGCAGAGGGGAAGCAGATCAAGCACCGCTTCGAGATGGACGACAAGGCCACGGTGGAGAGCGCCTAACGTGGAGAGAGCCTAACGTGGAGTGCGCCTGAGATGGGAAGCGCCGCCCGCCCGCGCGTGATTCCGTTGCGTACGGTGGCCAACCGCCCCGCCGACGGCGTGCGGCTGGCGGCGATCGACATCGGCTCCAACTCGATCCGGCAGATCATCGCCGACGTCTCGACCGAGGGGCGCATCAAGGTCCTGGACGAGATGAAGGCGGCCCCCCGCCTCGGCACCGGCGTCGATCGCGCCGGCCGGCTCAACGAGGAGTCGATGCAGCACGCGCTCGAGGCGCTGCAGCGCATGGCGACGCTCGCCGCGCAGTACGGCGCCTCCAAGGTCGAGGCCGTGGCGACGAGCGCCGTGCGCGACGCCGCCAACGGGCGGGAGTTCCTCGACGCAGTGCGCCGGCAGACCGGGCTCCGCGTTAGGCTCCTCCACGGCGAGGAAGAAGCGCACCTCGCCTTCCGATCGGCACTCGCCCACTTCGACCTCGCCCGCGGGCGCTCGGTCGTCATGGACATCGGTGGCGGATCGCTGGAGCTGGCGATGAGCGCCGACGGGCTCCTCGAGCGCCTCGTCTCGATGCCCTACGGCGCGATCCGCATGACCGAGCAGTTCCTCGGCCTCGACCCGCGCCGCAAGGACGTGCGCAAGCTGCGCGCGCACGTGCGCGAGCGCATTCGCGAAGCGCTTCCGCTGCGCGACTGGCGCGGCGCACAGCTCATTGCCTCGGGCGGAACGTTCACCAACCTCGCCGGCATCTTCCTCTACCGGCAGGGAACGACGAGCGCGGCCGGTCGGTCGCACGGGACGCGCGTCCCGCGCGAGGAACTCGAGCACATCATCGATCTGCTGCAAGCCTGCTCCCCCGAGGAGCGCGCGCAGATCCGCGGGCTCAACATCGGGCGATCGGACATCATCCTTGGCGGGCTCGCCGTTGCAGCTGAGGTGATGGCCCGCATCGACGCCCGCGAACTCGTCGTCTCCAAGTACGGGATTCGCGAAGGGCTGCTCCTCGAGAGCGCCGAGGTGCAGCCGGTCCCCGCCGACCCGGGTGAGGCGCGCGAGCGCTCGGTGCGCACCTTCGCCGAGCGCTGTCACTACGAGGCGCCGCACGCCCAGCACGTGCAGCGCCTCGCGTTGCAGCTGTTCGACGCGATCGGGACGCGGTTGGGATGCGTCGCCGAGGACCGTCAGGTGCTCGCCGATGCCGCGCTCCTGCACGATGTGGGGTATCACATCAACTACGACCAGCATCACAAGCACTCGTACCACCTCATCCTCCATGCCGAGCTGCTGGGGATGTCGCCGGTGGAGCAGGTGATGGTGGCGAACGTGGCGCGCTATCACCGCGGCTCCGCCCCGAAGCGCAAGCACCCCAACTACGGGCGGCTGGATCGCGCCACGCGACAGCGCATCAAGCGCTTGTCGGCGATCCTGCGCGTGGCCGACGGCTTCGACCGCGGACACGTGGGGGGCGTGCAGAAGGTGAAGGTGCGCTGGACCGAGCGTGCGCTCCGCATCACCGCGGTTCCCGACCCGCGCGCACGGGTGCTGCGGCTGGAACTCTGGGGCGCCAGTCGCAAGTCGGCGATGCTCGCCAGGCTTGCGAAGATCCCGGTGGAAATCGTCGCCCCCGATGGCACGGTGGTGGAAAGCCGTCGCGAGGGAGAGGACGGCGAGTAGCGCGGTCGCGCTGGTCAGGGGTTGCTGGAGGCGCGCTCCAAGGGCGATCATGCGGCGCCGCCTCGGTTGACGTTCAGATGCGGCTCAGTCGCCGCCTGTCGTCGCGTCGCTCGATCGCCCTCGCTCGTTCGCCCTCGCTCCCGCGCATGCCCCGCTTCTCGACCGTCGTGCACTCCAGCACAGCGCCGCACGTGCGTGGCGCGTGGTGGCGCGCGACGTGGCGCGCGACGTGGCGCATGTCGTCGAGCATGTTGTCGTGGCGCGTCGGGGCGCTGGTTGTCGCCTGCGCCGTCGCGCCGCCGCGGGTGGGCGTCGCGCAGTCGAGCGCCCCGGTCTCGCCGTTCGCCGCGCGCAAGGCCGAGACGCTGCTGCGCGAGCAGCTCCCCTGCCTGGGCTGCCACGCCTTTGGGTCAGAGGGGGGGCGCCTCGCGCCCGACCTGCGCACAGTACGTGCGCGACGCAGCGCCGCCTACGTCGCGGCGATGATCGATGCCCCGCAGCAACAGGCGCCGGGAAGCCTGATGCCTCGCACGGCGATGCTTCCGGCCACGCGCGACGCGATCGTGCGCTACCTGCAATCGCTCCCTGGGGATGGCTCCACTCCGCCACCCGCCGCGGGGGCTGCGACCGCCGTCGCTGCCTCGACCGAGGGCGCGGCGCTCTACACGACCTGGTGCGCTGGCTGCCACGGCGCGCGCGGCAAGGGGGACGGGCCTAACGCGCGCTACCTTCCGGTGCCGCCGGCCAAACACGCCGACGCATCGACGATGTCGCTGCGCTCGGACGACGCGCTCTACGACACGATTGCCGGCGGCGGCGCGATCATGAATCGCAGCCCCCGCATGCCGGCGTTCGGCGAGACGCTCGCCGATCCGCAGATCCGCGCGCTCGTCGCGTACATCCGCACGCTCTGCAGCTGCAAGGGACCGGCGTGGAGCAGGTAATGACCGGCAGCGCGCTGCATCGCCTCGCGAGTGATCCCGCGCGTTCTCGCTCGCGAGGCCCGCGTCGCGCTGCCATCCCTGCCCCATCGCGCCGGAACGTCCTCGTGCATCGCGCTCCCTGACATGGCGAAAAAGAGAAGAGGGAGCGGTGGACCACCGCCGCGCACGCCGACGGAAGCGAACACTCCTTCGCCGCCGAAGGGCGCGCAAAGCACGAGTCGGCAAACGTGGGGATTGGTCGCGCTCGTGGTGCTCGCGCTCGTCGCGATGGTGGTCTGGAAGCGTCGCGAGCCATCGACGAGTGCGAGCGCCACGCCCCCCGCCCCGCTCCCCGCGCCACGCGTACACTTCGCCGCCGACACCATCTCGGCGCGCGACTTCGTCGGCTCCGAGGCCTGCGCCTCGTGCCATCGTGCGGCATTCGACGCCTGGTCCGGGTCGACGCACGCGAAGGCAGGGGGCGACCCGGGAAAGGTACGGGTGCTCGCGCCTTTCGATGGCACACCGATCCGCTTTCGCGATGGCACGGTCGTCCCCGAGGTGCGCGACGGGCGGTGGCGCTTTGTCGTCAGGCAAACGGCGCAACCCGAGCGCGTCTTCGACATCGTGGGCGTCGTGGGCGGCGCGCACATGCAGGGAGGCGGGACACAGGGCTTCGTCACCCGTCATCCCGACGGCACGGCGCGCTTCCTTCCCTGGGAGTTGCATCGCGAGCCGAGCGCCGGTTGGTTCTGCAACACCACGGGGCGGGCGAACCGCGGCTGGATCCCGATCGTCCCCACGATGCAGCTGGCGGACTGCGCCGACTTTCCGCCGACGCGCATCCTCGGCGACGAGATCCGCTTCACCAACTGCCAGTCGTGCCACGGCTCGCAGGTCGACGTCGTCGCCGACACCGCGGCGCACCGCTATCGCACGACCTATACCTCGCTCTCGATCAACTGCGAGTCGTGCCACGGCCCGGGGCGCCGCCACATCGCCCTCGTCGGCGATCCGGCCGCGGTGGCCCGCGGGGAGATCGGGATGACCGCGCTCGCGACGCAGGACAAGGACGCGTCGTTAGGTACCTGCTTCCAGTGCCACTCGCTCAAGGACCAGCTCCGAGCCGGGTTCCGGTCGGGGATGACGCTCAACGCGTACTACGCGCTTCGCTTTCCGCAGCTTGGGGATTCGGCCCGCCTCCCCGACGGGCGCGTGCGCACCTTTGCCTACCAGGAAGGGCACCTCTCGTCCGACTGCTACGTGAATGGCGGGATGACCTGCACCTCCTGCCACGACCCGCACTCCCAGCACTACCGCGACGCGCAGGGGCGCACGATCCCCGGTCGCCTGGACGATCGCCAGTGCACCTCGTGTCACGCCAGCAAGGCGCAACAGCCGGAGCGACACACGCATCACGCCGACGGGTCGGAGGGGAGCCGCTGCGTGTCGTGCCACATGCCGTACCTGCAGGAGCCCGCCGTCGGTACCGCGCTCCGCTACGCGCGAAGCGACCACGCCATCCCGATCCCGCGCCCGGTCGCCGACAGCGCCGAAGGGATCCGGAGCGCCTGCCGCACCTGCCACGCCGACCGGAGCGAGCGCGATCTCGACCGTCAGGTGCAAGCGTGGTACGGCACACTCAAGCCGGTCGCGCCGGCGATCGCCTCGGTGCGCGCGGGGAAGGCGGCGACCACCGCCGACGACGCCGCGCGACAACTCCTCCTCCCCGGCGACAGGCACACCGACGCCGTCTTCCACGGCCTGGCATCCTTCGTCGATACGCGACTCGCCCGTGGCGTGTCGCCGGGGCGCGAAGGCGTCTCGCGATTGCGGGCGCTTGCCCAACACCGCGACCTCGACGTGCGCGCCCTGGCGCTCGCCGCGCTGCACTACGCGGACGGCACCGACCGAGCGACGCACCAGCTCCTCGAGCAGGCGCTCACCTCCGCAGGTGACACCGAGCCGCTCCTCCGGGCGCGGTGGGCGACGGCCCTGGGCTACCTTGCCGATCGGGCACGCGGTCAGGGCGACGACGTCGGCGCCGCCGCGACCTATCGCCTGGCGATCGAGGTCGACCCGTCAAACGCGCGGTTGCCGCTCAACCTTGGACTCGCGCTCGCCGACGCCGCGAACCCTGCCGAGGCCATCACCGCGTACCGGGCCAGCCTCGCGCTCGACGCGGTACAGCCGCTCGCCTGGGTGAACCTCGGCATCGCCCTCGCCGGTTCGGGCGATGCCAATGGAGCGACCGAGGCCTACCGGCGCGCGATCGCCATCAATGCCCGCGAGCCGCTGGCCCAGTTCAACCTCGCCAACTTGCGATTGCAGGCCGGCGCTCTCGACGAGGCTGCCGCCGGTTATCGCGCGACCATCGAGGCCGACCCGTCGATTGCGCTCGCGCACTTCTATCTCGCGCGCATCCTCGCCCAGCGCGGCGACCTGGCGGGCGCTGCGGCGCAGGTCGACGCCGGTCTCGTGTTCGATCCCGCCAACGCCGACGGGCGTGAGCTGCAGGGGCAGCTGCAACAGCTCCTCTCGGGGCGCGGAGCGCCGAGCCGGCGGTAGCGAGCGCGCCGCAGCGTGATCCGCGTGGCGTAGCGCGACTGGCGTAGCGCGACTGGCGTAGCGCGACTGGCGTAGCGCGACTGGCGTAGCGCGGGTGGCCTGACGCGCGTGGACCGACGCGCGTGGCCCGCGGCGAGCCTAACGACGCGTCGTGCGCGCCCCCTTTCCTCGCACACCGGCGACGGCCGCGTGTCCGTTCGTCGTGGTCGCCGACGCGTGTGCCTCGGTGGACGCTGGTCGTGGCATCGCGCGAACCTCCGAGGTCGTGTAGCGCGAATCGGCGCGGTCGAGCCCCCAGGGATCGCGCAGGAGCTTGTGGTGCGTCGCCAGCTCCTCCTCCGACCCGGGGGTGCACTGCACGTAGTGCCCGTCGGGGTGCAGCTCCCACGCCTGACGATTGTCGGCAAGGCACGTCTGCAGGAGCGACAGGAGACGCCGCTGCAGCGCGCGCTCCTCGACCGGGACGATGACCTCCACGCGCCGCTCGAGGTTGCGCGGCATCCAGTCGGCCGAGCCGAAATAGAACTCCTCGGCGCCACCGTTGGAGAAGTAGAAGAGTCGCGAATGCTCGAGGAAGCGTCCGATGATGCTGCGTACGCGAATCCGCTCGCTCACGCCGGGGAGTTGCGGGCGCAGGCAGCAGATGCCGCGAAGAATCAGGTCGATCTCGACGCCGGCCTGCGACGCGGCGTACAGCTCGGTGATGATGTCGGGGCTGACGAGCGCATTCAGCTTGGCGATGATGCGCGACGGACGCCCAGCCGCGGCGTGCTCCGCTTCGCGGCGAATGAGGGCGATGAAGCGCGCCTTCATGTTCGCCGGCGCGACCATCACCTTTCGGTAATCGCGCTGGCGCGAGAAGCCGGTGAGGAGGTTGAAGACGTCGGAGAGATCGGCGCCCAGGTCGGGCTGGCAGGTGAGGAGCCCGAAGTCGGTGTAGACGCGGGCGGTTTTCGCGTTGTAGTTCCCCGTCCCGATATGCACGTAGCGGCGAATGCCGTCGGGCTCGCGCCGAACCACCAACGCGATCTTGGCGTGCGTCTTGAGTCCGGGGAGTCCGTAGGCGACGTGCACGCCGAAGTTTTCCAGCGTTCGCGCCCACGAGATGTTGTTCGCCTCGTCGCCGCGCGCCTGCAGCTCCACCAGTACCGCGACCTGCTTTCCGCGTTGTGCCGCGTCGGTGAGCGCCTTCACGATGGCGCTGTCGCCCGAGGTACGGTACAACGTCGTCTTGATCGCCAGCACGAGGTCGTCCTGCGACGCCGCCTCGAAGAAGCGCTCGACCGAGGTGGTAAACGACTCGAACGGATGGTGCACGAGGATCGCCTGCTCGCGGATCGCCGCGAAGATCGATCGCGTGGGATCGCGCAATTCGGGGGGCGTCACCGGCGTGAACGGCGCGTCGCGCAGCTCGGGGATCTCGAGCGATGCCAGCGAGAGGAGGTCTCCGAGTTCCAGCAGCGGCCCCGACTCGTGCACGTCGCTGTCCGCCAGCGGCAAGACCTCGGGATCGGTGACCTCGCGCAGCTCGTCCAGGAGGAGCTGGCGGATGTGCGTCGGCATCCCGCTCTGCACCTCGAGCCGGACAACCTCGCCAAAGCGGCGCTGGAAGACCTGCTCCTCGATCGTGGCGAGGAGGTCTTCGGGCTCGTCGGCGGCCGGGACGTCGAGATCGGAGTAGCGCGTGATCCTGAAGGTGTGCCAGCTCAGGATCTCCATTCCCGGGAAGAGCGTCACCAGGTGTGCGCCGATCACCTTCTCCAGCGGCACGAAATGGTTAGGGCGCCCGGTGGGGATCCACCGCGGCATGCTCCGCGGCACCTTGACGCGCGCGAAGTGATCGCCCCCTCGCGACGGATCGCGCAGCTCCACCGCCAGCGAGAGCGAGAGGTTGGAGATGTACGGGAACGGATGCCCGGGGTCGACGGCGAGCGGCGTGAGCACCGGGAAGACTTCGCGCTCGAAGAAGCGGTCCATCTCCAGCAACTCGTCGGGCGTGAGCGACTGCATCTCGACGAGCCGCACGTCGAACTTGTCGAGCGCCGGAAGGAGCACGTCGTGGAAGCAGTCGCGCGCGCGCACGAGCATCCCGCGCACCTTGACCTCGATCGCCTCGAGCTGCGCCGACGGCGACATCCCGTCGGCCGGCGACTGCTGCACCCCGGCTGCGACCTGTCGCCGAAGCCCCGCCACGCGCACCTGGTAGAACTCGTCCAGGTTCTGCGAGAAGATCCCCAGGAACTTGAGACGCTCGAGCAGCGGCGTGCGATCGTCCAGCGCCTCGTGCAGGACGCGAGCGTTGAACTCGAGCCAGGAGAGCTCGCGATTGAGGAAGAGGGCAGGCGCGGCGGCGTCTTCGATCATGGTGGATGAAACCAGGGGCGAGTGCGACGTTTCCGCCACAAGCTAATGACCGAATGAAGTCCGGCGTGTCACAAGGCTGCTACAACAGCCGCGGCCGTCGCATCTCCAACTATCGGTCCGGCTAGGACTTAGCGCCTGACGGCATCCTTCGCAAGCACGCGGCGATAGTCGCGGAACAGCTCGTCGAAGATGTGCTCCCAGCTCCGCCCCAGCGCCAGTTTCCGCCCCCGCGCGCCCCCGCGCCGCCGGAGAGCAGGCTCGCGCCCCCAGCGGGCGATGTGCGTCGCCAGCGCCGACGGCACTCCTGCCGGATACCACGACCCCGCTCCCTCGGCCACCAGCTCGCGATTCACCCCGCTCTCGGCCGCGATCACCGGGAGCCCGCTCGCCATTGCCTCCAGCGTCACGTTGCCGAAGGTGTCGGTGGTCGACGGAAAGACGAACAAGTCGGCCGAGGCAAAGAGCTGCGAGAGCTCCACCCCCGTGCGCCGTCCGGCAAAGACCACGTGATCGCCCTCGCGCTGCCGGCACGGCTCGAGATACGGACCATCCCCAACGACCAGCAGACGGCAACTCGGCGCGTCGGGGAGCGCGCGCAACAAGCGCATGGCGCCGAAGACGTCGTCGAGCCCCTTCTCGCGCGCCACGCGCCCCACGTACAGCACGAGGAGTTCGTGATCGCCGATGCCTAACGCACGCCTCGCGTCGAGCGTGCGATGTCCCGGCGCGAACACGGAGGCATCGACCCCGCGCCCCCACACCGCCGTCCGCTCGAATCCCCGCGACTCGAGCTCACCGGCCACCGCCGCGGTCGGACAATAGGTGCGCTCTCCGCCGTTGTGGAACCAGCGAAGGAATCGCCACCCCGGATGCTGCAACCACCCCAGCTGGTAGAAGTGCGCGTAGGCGACGAAGTGCGTGTGGTACGACGTGACGAAGGGGATGTTGGCGCGACGCGCCGCGTGCCGCGCCGCCAGCCCCATCCCGAACGGCGTCGCTGCATGCACCAGCGTCGCGCCCCAGCAGCGCATCGCGCGCTCCAGGTCCCGCGCGCGCGGAGCCGCCAGCCGCAATTGCGGATATCCCCAGAACGGGATGCTCGTTTCGCGACGGATCCCCGCCTCGTCGATCGCCGACGGATCGGACGTCGTGAACACCTCCACCTCCGCGCCACGCGACTTCGCGCTCGTCACCAGCCGCGCCAGCGTACGCGTGACGCCGTTGAGTTGCGGGAGATAGGTGTCGCTGACGAGCGCGAGGCGCATTCCCTCGAGCGAGACGAATTCGGAGTGTCGCGAATCCTCGGTCGACGGCTGTGACGGGAACAGCGACGCCTCGGCGACACTCGCCGATGACCACGACGGAAGTCCGGCTGCCGAGACCTCTCCGGGTGCGATCGCGGCACCGCTCACGATCGACATGCGCCGCGATCGTCCAGCGCGCGCGCCCCGCGGCATTCCGGTCATCACGCCGCTCCCCTCACCGGTGCAAGTGGCGAAGGCGTGCCCTGCACGGTCGGCCGCGCCGGCGGTACCTCGCAAACGCGCGCGTGCGACGACGCCGCCACGAGGCCGGCATAACCATCACCGATCGGCACGCCGCCGCCGAGCCAGCGCGCCAGCGTACGCTCGAGCGACCCCCGCGTCTCCGGGTCGTCCATGTCCGTCGGGTGCAACGCGAGGCGCAGGAGCGGATGGTCGCGTTGCACCTGCCAGCGCGCGTCGGCCACGAAGGACGACGCCCGCGCCCGCCACGCCGTTCGTGCGCTCCAACGCACCGCTGGCGATCGCAGCGCGAGCCGCTCGCGCAGGAGATAGATGGGCCGTTCGTCCTCGGCGAGCGCGAGTCCCATGTCGCGCGCCGCTTCGCGCGTCGCCGCCTGCGCCAGCCATGCCGGCGGGACGAAGCCGATCGGCGAGAGCCCGCTGCACGCCAGCACCTTGAGGCCGCGTTCGATGCGCGCGCGCGCCGCCGCGTACCCCAAGGTCAGGAACTCCCCCTCGCGCGCCGTACGCCCAAAGGCGCGCAGCGAATCCACCGGCGTCCGCACGGTGTCGACCTCGTCATGACGCTCGCCGTGCAGGAAGACACGCGCCCCCTGGTCGACGCGCGCGAAGATCCAGTCGACGAAACGGCGATCGCGCTCCAGCGAATGCTCCCCGTGCCAGTTGGGGACGACCAGCAGCGCGGGACGCACGCCGTAGGAGAAGCAGAGCGACCAGAGATCGCGCAATTGGCGCGCGAAGGGCGGCGCGACGTCGTGCAACGAGACCAGGACAGTCATGCGTGCAGCACCTCGTGATACATCGTGAACAGTCGGTCGAAGACGGTGGCCCAGCCATGTTCGCGTTCTGCGTACGCACGCCCTCGCTCGCCGAGCGCGTCGCGCGCCCCGTCGATCGCTGCCACCAGCGCCCGCGCCGCGTCGGCGGGCGAGCCGGGCTCGTACCCCTCGCCGGCACTGGATCGTTGGACGAGCTCGTAGCCGCCACCGCATGCGGGCGAGACGACCGGAATTCCGGTGGCGAGCGCCTCGAGCGCCGACAGCCCGAACGTCTCCCACTCCCCTGGCGAGACGTAGACGTCGGCCGCGCCGTACAGGCGCGCCACCAGTTCGCGCTCCCCCTGGAAGGGGAGCCACACCACGTCCGTCGCGCAGGCGCGTCCGGCCACGCGCGCGCGCAACGTCTCCTCGGCGTCGCCGGCACCAACGATTGCCAGCAAGGCTCCCGTCGTGCGCGCCACGCCGCGCCAGGCATCGAGTACGACGTCGAGCCTCTTCTCGCGCGCCAGCCGCCCCACGAACAGGACGATCGGTCGGTCGATGGGAAGCCCGAAGCGACGGCGTGTCGCGATTCGCCCCTCGCGTTGTCGCGGATGAAAGCGTTCCAGGTCGACGCCGAGCGGAATGTGCGCGATGCGCTCGATCCCCAGCGTCGCCAACTCGTCGCGTGCGTACGCCGATGCGACGACGGTCGCGCGAAAGAGGCGGTTGAGGCGCCGCAGGTATGCGCCGCTCCCGCGCGCCCAGAGCGCGCGCCCGATCGCGCCCATGCCTAACGTGCGCGGAAGCGTGGCGAGGCTCGTGTGGTGGAACGCGACCATCGGCGCGCCCAGCCGGCGCGACGCAAGTGCGGTGACCCACGGGACGAAGAACGGGGAGCCGACCTCGATGACGTCGGGACGCTCGTGCTCGAGGACCCGACGGGTAGTGCGCGTCGCCAGCAGGAAGCGATAGGCGCGCTGCGTCGGGATGAGCGGACCGCGGATGCGATACGTGCGCACACCGCTCCCCACCGCGTGTCCATCGAACGGACCGGGGACCACGAGGACGTGCCGCAGCCCGTCGCGCGCGGCGACATAGCGCGCCTTTTCGGTGAGGTAGGTGCGCACGCCACCACTGGTCTCCCCGAACCACTTGGTGATGTCGAGGACAGTCATCGCCGCGCCGCGGCGGTCGATGGCGGGGAGCGCGCCGCGCGTGAGGTCGGCAGCGACGGTCGGCACTCCCTCGATGGCATTGTCGTTCGCCGACGCCGGCCGCGCCGGTGCGTCGTCGAGAAGCGTCGTCACCACAGGTGCAAGGCGACGCTGGTGAGGAGTGCCAGCCCCTGCCCCGCCAGCACGTCGCCCGGATAGTGCACGGCGAGCGCTACACGTGAAAAGCCGACGACCACGGCGAGGACCGCCAGCAGCGGCGCCGCCGATGCGGGAAGCACGGTCGCGTAGCCAAGGGCGATCGCCATCGAGGCGGCCGCATGCCCCGACGGGAACGAGAAGCGATCGGGCTCGGCGATGAGCACCTCGCACGCCGTCCCCAGCGACGGGCGCGGGCGACCGACGGTGCGCTTCACGAGCTGTACCGCCAGGTGCGAGACGACGAGGATGAGCAGGGCGTGCACCGCCCCTTCGCGCCACACTCCACCGATCGCCAGCGGGGCGAGCGTCACGCCGAGGGTGAAGCGCGCCCCGCCGAGGTGCGTGAGCGCGCGCCAGAAGCGACGCGTCCGCAGGCGCGTTGCTCCGGGGAGTGCCCACCGGAGGAAGAGCGCCCGGTCACTCGCCCCGAGTCGGTGCAGGAGCGAACGCTGCACGAGTGCTCGCTGGAGGAGCGTTCTCTGCGGGAGCGTAGGTCCCAGCCATGAATCACTCATGTGACGTACGATCGGCAATCGTTGTCGCGACCCGCCTAACGTCCGGCCACGAAGCGGTAACGCCGTGCGCCAGCACCGACCCCGGGACGGCGACCTCGACCTCGCGCATCGGCGCCGGATCGCGCCCGCGCGCCGAGTGCTCTGACGTGGTACTGAACGCCTCGATCAGCGGGCGCCCGGCGTAGCCGGTCGGCACGGTTCCGGTCATCGCCCAGGCAACTGTTGCCGGCACGTCGAGGAGCGAGGAGAGCGGCGCGAGCTCCCCGGTCGCCACCCGCCCACCCGCCAGGAGCAACGGGATCGTCCGGTCGTGCACGTGCGCCGAGTCGTGATCGCGGAAGTCGGTGCCGCCGCCGCCATGGTCGGCGAGCACGATCAGGAGCGTGTCCGGATCGGTGGAAGCGCCGGTCAGGACGTCGAGGAGGCCTAACGCCTCGTCCATGCGATGCGCTGCGGCCACATAGGGGCGCGAGGTCCATCCGTGCGCGTGGCCGGCGCGGTCGCCATCGGGCCAGTGAAAGAGGAAGAACCCCTTTCGCTCGCGCGCCAGCGTCTCACGTGCGGCCGCGAGGCTCTCGAGCGCGCCGTTGCCGCGGAAGGTGGCGTTCGCCACGCCGAGGCGCTGCGCGAGCCGCCGCGCGAGCGCGCCGTAGCCAAACGGGAGCGCGGCGAGGAAGGCGTGCGAGGCCACGCCGGCATCGGCGAGGATGCGGGGGAGCGGCTGCAACGTCACGCGCGGGCGCGGGACCTGGAACTTGTCGCTGGCGAGGCCGTGGTCCAGCGGGCGTACGCCGGTGAGGAGTGACCCCATCGCCGCGGCCGTGACCGACGGCGAGACGGTTTGCGCGCTGAACGTCGACGCGCCGCGTGCCGCCAGTCGCAACACGTGCGGGAGCTGGAAGAGGGGGGCGACGTCGGCGCGCAGCCCGTCGAGCACGACGACGATCACGCGGTCCATGCGAGGCGAAGCGACCATCGAGACTCCTTGGGGGAGGGGAGGTGCAACGCGAACGCGCGGCAACCTTCCGCCGGCGCGTCGCCAACGCACCACGTCCCCGTCGCAAACACGTCACAGCGGGCGTGCATCCCCTTGCGCGTGGTGACTCGTGACACGCCCGTCACGGTTGCGTGACAGGGAACGGGCATTCCTTCACTCGTTAGGACACGCTGCCTGACGAGTCGCTGCCGCTGCCGCACATGAGGAATCCCCAAGACCTCGCTGCGCCCCGCTTCGCTATCCGCCGCGCGCTTTCAGCTGGCGGGGATGCCTGACGAGTCGCCCGCCTACTGCACCGCCTGACGAGCCGCTGCCTCCCGCAGCACGAACCCCGACCGCGTCGTTCACTCCCACACGCCCCGCGATGCCGACCACGCCCCGCCCCGACGCCCCGCGCCTCCTCGTCTGCACCGACACCTACCCGCCGCAGGTGAATGGCGTCTCGGTCGTCACGTCGCTTTCGGTCGTTGGGCTCGCCGAACGCGGGTGGAAGATCGCCGTCGTCGCGCCGCGCTACCCCGCCGGGACCCGCGATGCCTTCGCCCCCGACGCCGCCCGCGCCGGCACCGAGGACATCCTGCTCCTCCCCAGCACCCCCCTCCCCTTCTATCCCGACATCCGCCTCTCCCTCCCCAACCGCGCCGCCGTTGCCCGGCTCGTCGAGCGCCACCGCCCCGACCTGGTCCACTGCGCCACCGAGTTCTCGGTCGGGTGGCTCGGTCAGTCCGTGGCGCGCCGCAAGGGAATTCCGGTCGTCACCTCCTACCACACCGACTTCTCGCGCTACACCGAAGCGTACGGGATCGGCTGGTTGCGCCCGACGGTCGCCGGACACCTCACGCGCTTCCACCAGCGCGCCGCACGGACCTACACGCCCTCTGCACCCGCCGCCGCCGACCTGCAGCAACTCGGCGTTGGAGACGTCGAGGTCTGGGGACGTGGCGTGGATACGAACCTCTTCCACCCGCGCCATCGCTCCGACCCGCTCCGCGCCGCCTACGGACGCAAGGACGCCTTCATCTTCCTCCACGTCGGACGCCTCGCCGCCGAGAAGGGCGTGGAGATCATCCTGCAGGCGTACGCGCGCGTCCGTGCCCAACTCCCCGAAGGCGCCGTCCACCTCGTCGTCGCCGGCGCCGGCCCGCGCACCGACGCCCTCCGCGCGATGGGCACCGAGGGGATCACCTTCCTCGGCAACCTCGATCGCCAGCTCGTCCTGCCGCGCCTCTACGCCAGCGCCGACGCCTTCGTCTTCTCGTCAGTCACCGAGACGCTGGGGCTCGTGATCCTGGAGGCGATGTCGAGCGGCATTCCCGTGGTCGCCGCGCCGGCCGGCGGCGTCGCCGATCACCTGCGTCACGACGTGAACGGGCTCGCCTATCCAGCGGGCGATGTCGACGCGATGGCGCATGCCATGCTCGCCCTCGCCCTGGATCGGCGGCGCACCGCGTCGCTCGGCGCAGGTGCGCGAGCCACGGCCGAGTCGCTCGATTGGTCGCACGAGCTCGACCGGCTCGACCGGAGCTATCGCGAGGTCATCACCGCGCACGAGGTGCGGGAGCCACTCCCTGCGACTGCCTGACGCACACCGCCGTCAGCGTGCGGCGACCGTCCGTCGCGCGCCGCAGTCGGCGTGTGGCGACCATCTGTCGCGCGTCGCAGTCAGCGTGCGGCGAGCGTTTGTCCCGCGTCGCGGCCACTGGCCGGCGAGCATCTCACGCGCGACGCCGTTGGTGTGCCGCGCGCGCCTAACGTGCGCCGCCGCCGTCGTGCGCCGGTGCCTAACGCGCGTCGCCGCCGCGGAACGCGAGGCGGGTGTCGTCGCGTCGATCTCGGCGCGGAATGCGGATCGCCGTGTCGCTCCCGAGGACGCGCGCGCGCTCGCGCAGCCCCTCGAGCTCCTGCCACGTGAGTTCGTCCCAGCCGACCGGATAGTCGTGGAGCACCAGCGTGGTGCCGCGCGAGAAGAAGTAGAGCCAGCCGCGGCTCGCGGGCGCGACGTCGGCGAGCACGCCTTCGAGCGCAGCAGGGGCGTCGGACCACAACTCACACACCTGCCACGAGAACCCGTATCGATCGATGAAGCGTCGCGCGTCCTGCATCCCTGGCTCCGTCCTCGAACTCTGGTGCGCTTTCACGAGACCTTATCCTCGCGCGCCGGACCCGGCGTTGCCATGGGAGCGGCGCACTGTTACACGCCTCGTTACAGAGATGCGACACGCATGTCGGGCGGCGAGGTGCGCACTCCCCGCCGCCCGCCGGCGGAGAGCGACCCGGGAGGTGCGTGAGGTGCGTGAGGTGCGTGAGGTGCCTGAGGTGCCTGAGGTGCGTGAGGTGCGTGAGGTGCGTGAGGTGCCTGAGGTGCCTGAGGTGCCTGAGGTGCCTGAGGTGCCTGAGGTGCCTGAGGTGCCT
>CAZWVG010000129.1:0-15341 GCA_964637355.1 uncultured Gemmatimonadaceae bacterium | reverse complement strand
ATCGCCCCGACGCCATCGCCGTCGAAAGCGTCTTCTACGCGCGCAACGTGCGCACGACCGTCACCCTCGGGCATGCGCGCGGCGTGATCCTCCTCGCCGGGGAACGCGCTGGCGCACGCATTCACGAGTATCCCCCTGCCGAGATCAAGAAGGCGATTTGCGGAACCGGCGCGGCGAGCAAGGAGCAGGTGCAGTTCATGGTCGCGCGCCTCCTGCGCCTCAAGCACGCCCCCTCCCCTGCCGACGCGGCCGACGGCGTCGCGGCCGCGCTCACCTGCCTCATGACAGCGCGCATCGACGCGCTCACGAGCCGGCGGTAGCGAGACGCCGGTGCCGAGCCGGCACTCGCTCCCCGCCGCACGCGGAACGTCACGAGCTGTCGCCGCCGGCGCATTCCGCACATAGCTTCCCGCGCTCGTCGATGCGCGTCTCCACGCCTCACCTCTCGCGATGATCTCCCTCGTCGTCGGCACGCTGGTCAGCAAGGAACTGGATCGCGTCGAAGTGCTCACCTCCGGCGGGGTCGGCTACGACCTCGCCATTCCGCTCGGCACCTTCGAGGCGCTCCCGCGCGCGGGCGAGCAGGTGCGGTTGCACACCGCGCTCGTGGTCCGCGAGGACGAGTGGCTCCTCTATGGATTTGCCACGGCCTTCGAGCGCTCGGTTTTCCGCAAGCTGTTGCTGGCCAAAGGCGTGGGCCCGTCGCTGGCGATCGGGATGCTCTCTACGCTTGCCGCCGAACGCCTGGTGCAGGCAATCCGCGAGAAGGACGTGGTCGCCCTGCAGCATGTGCCGCGCGTCGGGCGAAAGAAGGCGGAGCAACTCATCCTCGACCTGGCCGACAAGCTCGACCAGCTTCAGTCGGCGCGCGGCGGAGAGCGCGAGTCGGGCGCCGCGACCAACGCCGACGCGGTGCGCGCCCTCGTCTCGCTCGGCTACGCCGCCCCCGACGCCGAGAAGGCGGTGCGTGCCGCCGTCGAGGGGGGTGGCGCCGGCGCATCCACGGCGGAACTTGTCCGGGCCGCCCTTCCCCTCGTCGGGCGGCGCTGACACGTTAGGCGCTTCAACCATCCTACTCTTACCCCGCTCTCCCGACCATGCCTGCTGCGCGCGCTGCCACCTTCACCGAGTCGGTCATCCGCGAGATGACCCGCGTCGCCCAGCAGTACGGGGCCATCAACCTCGCGCAGGGCTTCCCGGACTTCCCGATGCCCGAGGTGATGAAGGATGCGGCCTGCGCCGCGATCCACGGTGACATCAACCAGTATGCGATTACCTGGGGCGCTCCCGCGTTGCGGCTGGCGATCGCCGAGAAGTATCACCGCTTCTACGACTACACGGTCGATCCCGACAAGCACATTACGGTGACGTGCGGCGCGACCGAGGCGATGGCGTCGGTCTTCCTCGCGCTTGTAGACCCGGGCGATGAAGTCATCGTCTTCGATCCGTTCTATGAGAACTACGGGCCGGACGCGATCCTCGCCGGCGCCAAGCCGGTCTTCGTCCCGCTCGAGTCGCCGAACTGGACGTTCGATCCACAGAAGCTGCGCGATGCCTTCACCGAGCGCACGAAGGCGATCATCGTCAACACGCCACACAATCCCACCGGTCGCGTCTTCACCCGCGAGGAGCTCGACCTCATTGCCGAGCTATGCATCGGGAACGACGTCTGGGCCTTTACCGACGAGATCTACGAACACATTCGCTACGCCGGCTCACACCACGTCCTCGCGACGTGGCCAGGAATGGCCGAGCGCACGATCACGATCTCGGGGCTGTCGAAGACCTTTAGTTGCACGGGGTGGCGACTGGGCTACGTGATCGCCCCGGAGCGCGAGTCGGTCGCGATCCGCAAGGTGCACGACTTCCTCACCGTCGGTGCGCCGGCGCCGTTGCAGCAGGCGGGAGCGGTCGGGATGGCCTTCGATGCCGATTACTACAACCACCTCTCGCTCGACTATCGCGCGCGCCGCGAGATCCTGTGCGAGGCGCTCCGCACCGCGGGCTTCACCTTCACCCCACCCGAAGGGGCGTACTACATCCTCGCCGACTACTCATCGATGAGCGACATGGGAGACGTGGAGTTCGCGCACTGGCTCGCGAGGGAGATCGGCGTGGCAACCGTCCCGGGATCGTCATTTCACGTGGCGGGCGGTCCGCCGCGCTCCTATGTGCGCTTTGCCTTCTGCAAGCGCGCCGAGACGATCCACGCAGCAGCCGAGCGTCTCCAGACGATCGCGGCGCGCGCCTGAACCGCGCGCGGGTCCGTGGCGCGCGCCTGAACCGCGAGCGAGTCCGTGGCGCGCGCGTGTTGAGCGCGCCAGCATGTCGTTCGTGCGGGAGCGGACGCCCGCGCCAGCGGCAGCGACGGTCGAAGCGCTGACGCCCTAGCTGGCGGCAGCGATGATCGAATCGAGCTGGCGAGGAGTGCGCCCTGGGAGCTCGAGCGCGAGCTCGCGCCGGATCCGCGCGAGCAGTTCGTCGCTCATCATCGGGCGATCGAACAGGTACCCCTGCCCCATCCCGCAGCCGAGCACGCGGAGCGAATCGAGCTGCTCGATCGTCTCGATTCCCTCGGCGACGATGCGCATGCCGAGCGACTGGCCGAGCGAGATGATGGCGCGCACGAGGCGCGGATCGTAGCTCGCGTCGGCCATCGGCTCGACGAAGCTCTTGTCGATCTTGAGGACGTCGATGGGGAAGCGCTGCAGGTAGCTGAGCGACGAGAAGCCCGTCCCGAAGTCGTCGAGCGCGAGCGTCACGCCTAACGACTTGAGCGAGAGAAGGACGCGCTGGGCGTCCTCCGAGTCGCGCATCAGGACACTCTCGGTGATCTCGAGCAGGAGCTGCTCGGGGCGGATGTCCGACTCCTCGAGCGCGACGCGTACGTCGTCGTAGAGCGACGTGTCGTGCACCTGGCGCGCCGAGACGTTGACCCCCACGTGAACGCGCTGCCCGGTCTCGTCGTACCAGTGCTTCGCCTGCCGGCAGGCCTCTCGCAACACCCACCGCCCGAGCGGAACGATGAGCCCTGCCTCCTCGGCAATCGGGATGAAGGTCGACGGCGGGATCATGCCGCGCGTCGGGTGCGTCCAGCGCACCAGTGCTTCGGCGCCGAGAAGCTGTCGCCCGGAGAGCCCAACGACGGGCTGAAACACGAGGATGAGTTCCTCGTCCTCGATCGCGCGACGCAGGTCCGCCTCGATGTCGAGTCGCACGACGACGTCCTCGTGCATGTGCGGTTCGAAGACCGCGCACCCACCCTTTCCGCGCGTCTTGGCGATGTACATGGCCAGGTCGGCGTTGCGCATGAGGTCCGACGGCGAGTCGGCGTCGCGCGAGGTGGCGATGCCGACGCTCGCGCCAATGCAGATCGACTTTCCCTCGACGGCGAACGGGACGCGCAGCGTCGTCACCACGCGCTCCGAGAGGCTCGTGGCGAATCCCGTGACCGCGATGTCCTCGGCGAGGATCGCGAACTCGTCGCCGCCGAGCCGGGCGAGCGTATCGCCGTCGCGCAGTTCGGCGGAGATGCGGGCGCTCGCCTGCACGAGGAGCTGGTCGCCGGCCGCGTGCCCTAACGAGTCATTGACGCGCTTGAAGTCGTCGAGGTCGAGGAAGAGGAGCGCCACTCCTCCCGGGGCGCGCCCGGCGCGGCGGTAGGCGTGTTCGAGGCGGTCGAGGAAGAGCGCGCGGTTCGCCAGGTGCGTGAGCGGATCGTGAAAGGCCTGGTGCGTGAGCTGCCGCTCGAGCTCCGCGCGCTCCGAGACGTCGCGCGAGTTGAGGACGATCCCCTCGACCGTGGGTTCGTCGAGGAGCGAGGTGGCCACATGTTCGGCAAGGACCGCGCGGCCGTCGACGGTCTGGAAGCGCCATTCGCCGCGCACCGACTCGCGCCCGCGCGCCACCGCCTGTCCGAGGAGGCGCACCGCGTCGGCGACGTCGCCCGGGTGCACCAGCTGCAGCAATTGTGCGCCGACCACCGTCTCCGCGGTTCCGCTTAACGCCTCGAGGGCGGCGGGACTCGCGTAGCGCACCGAGAAGTCGGCATCGACGATGAGGAGCATGTCCGACGCGTGCTGGACCAGCGCGCTGAATCGCGCCTCGCTCTCCCGCGCCGCCGCCATGCTCGTCAGGTGCAAGTTCTCCCGCACCGCGACCCACTGCCGCGCGAGGACGAGTGCGGTCACCACCGCCGCCCCGACCCCGATCACCCGGCTCTCGACCGCGCCGTGTCGCATGGCGTGATCCACGAGGAGGGCGAGGACGAGCACGCTCGCCACGTAGGGGAGGACCGCGGGCTGCAGCCGCCGCGCCGTGTCGTCGCCCTCCCGCGCCGGCGCGCGCGCCTCGCGCCGTTGCTCGAGCGCCGCGATCGCCAGCAGGAGGGTCGATCCCGCCCAGAGCACGTCGAGCCAGCTCCCCATCTCGTACGTGCGATGCCCAACGCGGTAGGCGTACACCGCGTCGGCGAGCATCGACACCAGGAGCCCGAGCGCGAGAAACGTGATCGTGCGCGAGCGCTCACCGCGCGGTCGCCGGAGCCAGAGCGACGTGACGCCGACGAGCACCACCACGTCGCCTAACGGGTAGACGACGATGTAGAACAGCTCGGAGATCGAGGTCGACTCGAGCGGGAGCGACGTTGGAATCGCCAGGTGCAACAGGGCGACGAAGCCGGCCGCGACCACCGTCGCGCCATCGAGCGAGTGCCGGATGCGCTCCTCGCGCGACCAGCTCGCCCCCGGGAAGCGCAGCAGCGCGGCGAGCAGGAGCGGATAGTACATGAGGTAGACCGCGTCGGAGATCGAGATCTCCGGGCTCACCCCCGACTGGAATTCCAGGTACCAGAAGATCCCGTACCCGATCCACTGCGCAGCAGCGGCGAGGGAGAGCACACGCCACGCCCGACGTTCGGGAGGCTCCACCGCAGAGTCGCGCGAGGCGCGCCACGCCGCGAACGTCAGCATTGCCCCCGTCAGGAGCTGCAGCGTGAGATGCACGCCGTGCCGCTGCTCCCACGTCGTCCCCGGGATGAACTGCAACGCTGCCACCAGCGCGACGTGCGCGCCAATCACGGCGACCGCCAGCGCGCTGTCGGGTGGAAACTGGGCGAAGAGACGCCGAAGCTGCCGAGTGATGGCGCGAACTCCTGTTGGTGACATGGTGCACCAACTATTGTCGGCGCCGGAACACCCGAACTTCACCTCGCCTTCCCCGGAAATCACGGTACGATTCGCCCGCGTGACGCTGGGCGATTGCCCCGAACCAGCCTCGTCCCGAATCGAGTCGGCAGCGGGCGTGACTTTCGGGCTATATTCTCCCCCGCGCGAGCCGTCGCCACTCGGACGAAAAGCGTTCGCCGAGTGCGCGGTGCCCCGCCCCTTTCTCCAATCCAGACCGTTCCCAGGTGCCTCGCGAAATCACCACCCCCGACGAACTTCCGGAGGAAGGTCCGGTCGAGCTCTCGCTCCGGCCGCAGCGTCTCGCCGAGTTCATCGGGCAGGCCAAGACCAAGGACAGTCTGCGGATCTCGATCGATGCGGCGCTCAATAGGCGAGAGCCTCTCGATCACACGCTCTTTTTCGGACCGCCGGGACTCGGCAAGACGACGCTCGCCGAGCTGATCGCGCGAGAGTTGGGGGTCAACATCCGAACGACCTCGGGACCGGCGCTGGAAAAGCCGGGAGACCTGGTCGGGACGCTGACGAATCTCCGCGAAGGGGACATCCTCTTCATCGACGAAATCCATCGCCTGCGTCCGGTCATCGAGGAGTTCCTCTATCCGGCGATGGAGGATTACCGCATCGACATCCGCCTGAGCGAAGGGCCCAAGGCGCAGACGATCACCATGCCGATCGAGCGCTTCACGCTGATCGGGGCGACCACGCGACAGGGGATGCTCACCCCGCCGATGCGCGCGCGCTTCGGGATCGTGCAGCGGTTGAACTACTATCCCGCCGACGACCTTTCGCACATCGTGCGACGAACCGCCGAGGTGCTGAAGGTCGCGATCGATGACGATGGAGCGCACGAAATCGCTCGCCGGTCGCGCGGAACGCCGCGCATCGCCAACCGCCTGCTGCGCCGCGTGCGCGACTACGCGCAGGTGAAGGCCGACGGCGCGATCACCCGCGACGTGGCCAATGCCGCGTTGCAGCTCCTCGACGTCGACGAATTCGGGCTCGACGACATGGACGCCCGCATCCTGCGCGCGATCATCGAGAAGTTCGATGGCGGACCGGTTGGCGTGAGCTCGATCGCCGTGGCGGTCGCCGAGGACTCGGGAACGATCGAGGAAGTGTACGAGCCGTTCCTCGTGCAGAACGGCTTCCTGCAGCGCACGCCGCGGGGACGCGTGGCCACCTCGCTCGCCTACCGGCACTTCGGATTCAGCCCGCCGAGCGCTGCCGACCAGGTGCAGCGCGGGCTCTTCGAGGGTACGGCATAGCGCCGTGCCGCTGTCCATGCCTCCCGACTTGCAGCTGACGAGCGCCTACGACTTCGAGCTCCCCGAGTCGTCCATCGCCCAGTCCCCCGCCGAGCGGCGCGACGCCTCGCGCCTGATGATCCTCGATCGCACAGCGGGGAGCATCCGGCACGGGACCTTTGGGGACCTGGCCGATCTCGTCCCGTCGGGCGACGTAATGGTGCGCAACACCACACGGGTGCTTCGTGCGCGACTGCTCGGCGTGCGCCCCTCCGGCGCCCCCGCCGAGATCCTCCTCCTCAAGCCGCTCGGCGACCGCCGCTGGGAGGCGATGGTCAAGCCCGGATCGAAGCTCCGCGAGGGGCGCATGGTGCACATCGCCCCAGGTGTCGACGTGCACATCGTCGAGGAAACCGACCGCGGCACGCGCATTGTGCAGCTGGCGGCGCCGATCGACGACACCACCGTGCTCGAGCGTCACGGCCACATCCCGCTCCCGCCGTACATCACGCGCGAGGATCGCCCCGCCGACGGCGAGCGATACCAGACGGTGTACGCTCGCGAAGCGGGGTCGGTCGCCGCGCCGACGGCCGGCCTGCACTTCACCGACGAACTGCTCGCGACACTCGGTGCCCGCGGCGTGCAGCTGGCGGATCTCCTCCTCCACGTGGGGGCGGGGACATTCAAACCGGTCGAGGCGGACCACGTCGCCGAGCACCGACTGCACGCCGAGTGGAACCGACTCGATGAAGCGACGGCCGAACGACTCAACACCGCGCGTGCGCGTGGCGCGCACCTGTGGGCCATCGGGACGACATCGGTCCGCACGCTCGAATCGCGCGCCGAGCCCGGCGGCCGCCTCGTCGCCGGCGAGGGCGAGACCTCGATCTTCATCCACCCGCCCTACACATTCCGTGCGGTCGACCGGCTGGTGACGAACTTTCACCTCCCGCGCTCTTCGCTCCTCATGCTCGTGGCTGCGTTTGCCGGCTACGAGCTCATCATGGACGCCTATCGCACCGCCGTGCGCATGGGCTATCGCTTCTACTCGTATGGCGATGCAATGGTCATCCTCTAGGTCGTCACGAGCCGCAACGCTCGGAACGCTGGCGTTGGCCGTCGCCTGCGTCACCGTCACCACACGCTCGTGGCTCCCCTCGCCGCAGAACCCGCTGTACACAGCGGCCAACGCCGAGCCGGTGCTGCGCGACTACCTGCGCCTCCAGTGCGAGCCGCTGCGCAAGGCGCAACGCCCCGACTCCGGCACGGCGCGCTTTGCCGTTGCCGTCGACACCGCGGGGTTTGCCACGCGCGCCGAGCTGCAGCAGGGGACGGGCGACGAGACGCTCGACGGCGTCTTCGGCACGGTCTCGGCGCAGCTCACGTTTCCGCGCGGGAAGGCGCGGCGCGAAATGGTGAGCGTCGACTGGGCCTGTCGGGGCGACAGCGCGCACGTCGCCGTGCATACCGTGGGCAGCTGACTCGTGACGGATTCGCACGCCAAGTCGCACGCGGAATTGCAGGTCGCCGCCAGCGCCTTCTCGTTCCGCACCGTTGCATCTGACGGAAGGGCGCGCGCGGCGACCTTCACCACGCCGCACGGCACGATCGACACCCCGATCTTCATGCCGGTCGGGACACTCGCCACGGTGAAGGCGCTCGACCCCGACGACCTCGTCGGCGCCGGCGCGCAGATGATCCTCGCCAATGCGTATCACCTGCACCTTCGGCCCGGCGACGAACTCGTGCGAGACCTCGGTGGGCTGCACCAGTTCATGCAGTGGCCCTCGCCGATCCTCACCGATTCGGGGGGCTTCCAGGTCTTCTCGCTCGAGACGCTGCGCACGATCAAGGAAGAAGGGGCCGAGTTCCGCTCGCATATCGACGGATCGCGCCGCTTCTTCTCTCCCGAACGCGTGATGCAGATCGAGCGCAACCTTGGCGCCGACGTGATCATGCAGTTCGATCACGTGATTCCGGGACAAAGCGAGGAGAGCGCCGCACGCGACGCGTCGGAGCGCTCGCTGCGGTGGCTCGATCGGTGCCGCGTGGAGTTCGAACGGCTCGAGCGCGACGACAGCGGAGATGGGCGACTCCCGCAGGCACTCTTCCCCATCGTGCAGGGGGGAATCCACGCAGGGCTGCGACGCGAAGCGGCGTGCGCCATTCGAGGCGCCGGAGACTGGATCGGCTACGGGATCGGCGGCCTCTCGGTCGGCGAATCGAAGCCCGACATGTACGCGATGCTCGACGTGGTGGAACCCGAGCTCCCGGACGATCGCCCACGGTACCTGATGGGAGTCGGCTTTCCCGAGGACCTGATCGAAGGGGTGCGCCGTGGCGTCGACATGTTCGATTGCGTGGCACCGACGCGCATGGGGCGAAACGGTACCGCCTTCACCAGCGAGGGGCGCCTCAACATCAAGCGGCTCGAGAACGCCACCGACCCGCGCCCGATCGATCCAGCCTGCGACTGCGCCGCCTGCCGCCGCTTCTCGCGCGCCTACCTGCGGCACCTGTACGTGAGCGACGAGATCCTCGGACTGCGCCTCCTCTCGTTGCACAATGTACATTTCCTCCTTTCGCTCATGCGCCAGGCGCGCCTCGCGATCCTCGAGCAACGCTTCGAGTCGTGGAGCAGCGACTGGCTCCTTCGCCTGACCTCCCGCTCCTCCCCCACGCAATGACCGCGACCCTCCTCCCCGTGCCGTTCCTCCTGCAGGCGGCCGGCGGGACTTCGCCGCTCCTCCCCTTCATGTTCCAGATCGCGGCGATCTTCGGGATTTTCTATTTCCTGATGATTCGCCCGCAGCAGAAGCAGCGTAAGCAACACGAGGAACGCCTCCGCAACCTCAAGCGCGGGGACACGATCGTGACCGCTGGCGGACTGGTGGGCGAGGTGATGCACATCAAGGAGTCGGGGAAGGAGTCCGGAAAGGACGGCCAGGTGGAGAAGTCGATGGACGATCACATCACGATCAAGAGCGGCGAGTCGCGCATGGTGGTGCTGCGCGGACGCGTGTCGCAGGTGCTCAGTGGTGAACCTTCTTCCTCGCCGAACACGTGACGCTCCTCCCCATCCACGTCCTGGGCGCGTCGATTCTCCGCGTCGAGACGACGCCGGTCGCCGAAGTCACCGATGAGCTGCAGCAACTCATCGATGACATGTACGACACGATGCACGCCGCGCAGGGGATCGGGCTCGCCGCGCCGCAGGTGGGGCGCAGCGAGTGCCTCACGGTGATCGAGGTCGATGGGGAGCGCGTGGTGGCGATCAACCCCGAGATCGTCGAGGAGAGCGGGAGCGAGCGCGCCGAGGAGGGATGCCTCTCGATCCCCGAGATCTACGGCGAGGTGGACCGCTCCGCTCGAGTCGTCGTCGAGGCGACGGGGCGCGACGGGAAGCGCTTTTCCATCGAGGCCGAGGGGCTGATGGCGCGCTGCCTCCAGCACGAGATCGACCACCTGCACGGGAAGCTCTTCATCGATTACCTGTCGTTCCTCAAGAAGCGCGCGGCGATGGCTAAGTGGGAATTGCAGAAGTCCAAGTATCCCGACCTCCTGCGCATCCTCACGCCCGAAGTCGTGCAGCGCCTGCGCGAGGAACACGACCACCCCGACGAGCGCCTCTAGCGTGCGCGTCCTGTTCTGGGGGACCCCCGAATTCGCGACGCCGCCGCTCAGGGCGCTCCTCGGTGAGGGGTACGAAGTCGTGGGAGTGGTCACCCAGCCCGACAAGGCGCAGAAGCGGAGCCGTTCGCAGCTGATCCCTTCGCCGGTGAAGGTCATCGCCGAGGAAGAAGGAGTCCCGATCCTCCAGCCGGAGAAGCCGCGCGGCGAGGAATTCGAGGCGGCGCTCGCATCGCTCAACCCCGACATCTCCGTGGTGGTCGCGTACGGGCACCTGCTCCCGACGAGCGTGATCGAGCTTCCGCCTCAGGGGACGCTCAACATCCACGCCTCGCTCCTCCCGCGCTGGCGCGGTGCCGCGCCGATCCAGGCGGCGATCCGCGCGGGCGACAGCGAGACCGGCGTCTCGATCATGCGCATGGTGCAGCGGATGGACGCCGGCCCCGTTCTCCTGCAGGCACCCACGCCGATCCTCGACGACGAGACCTACGGCGAGTTGCAGCTGCGGCTGTCGGAGCTTGGGGCGCTGGCCATCGTCGAGGCGCTCACCCTCCTCTCGCTCGGCCCCGTCAACGAAGCCGTGCAGGACGAGACGCAGGTGACTTACGCCCCCAAGATCGAGCGCGAGCAGGCGCTGGTGAACTGGATGCGCGACGGTCGCGAGGTGGCGCGCACGATCCGTGCGTACGATCCGCGCCCGGGCGCGTTCACCACGCACCGGGGCGCGGACCTCAAGCTCTTCGGCGCGCGCGCCGTCCCCGACATCAAGGGCGATGCCGGCACAATCCTCGGCATCGACGAGAGCGGGATGCTCGTGGCCTGCGCGAGTGGTGCGGTGCGCATCGCGTACGTGCATCCGGCGGGAAAGCGGCGCCTCGCCACGCTCGACTTCGCGCAAGGGCGCGGGATCGCCGTGGGCGACGTCCTCGGCCAGGACGCCTGAGCGCGTCTGTGGCCGGGACGCGTGAGCGCGTCCGCGGCCGGGACGCGTGAGCGCGTCCCTGACGAGGACGCCTAACGGCGTCCTCGTCACACAAGCCTGCTGGCGTCCGAAGCCAGCCCCCGTGACGCCTAACGCGGCTGGCGTTCGGCCGGGCGAGGTTCCAGCGCGCGGGATCCGCGCATCGCCGTCCACGCCGCCGCCGCCAGGAGCAACGTGTTGGCGACGATGACCGGCGGGGCGCCGATGACGACACCGTACACCAGCCAGAGCGCCGCCCCCACCATCTGCAGGTAACGGAGCGTGTCGGCCCGGCGCGCGAAGTACGACGCGGTGAAGACCGCCGTCGCCGCCCACCCTACCGATGGAAGGAAGGCGCTCAGGGCGGCGCTCATGCGACCGCCCGGTCGGCGAACACGGTCGGGGCGAGCGTCGGCGTCTCATACGCGCCGCGCCCATCCACCGGCTTCTGCGCAATCGGCGGCGTCGAGACCACCGTCGCCCGATCGGTGCGCTCCTTCTCCCAGTCGCTCAACAGAAGCCCGTGCTCGAGGAAGAGCCCCCGGATCTCCGACGACGACCACTGGAAGAGGTGGTCGAGCACCGGGATGAGGACGCTGAAGGCGCTGTCGCTCAGCACCGTGCGCTTGGCGATGCGCGCGAGCTGGCGGTTCTCCGAGACGGCGATGGTGAAGCCGTCGCGGTTGTTCACGTGGAGCATCACGTGCACGTCCGAGCTTCCGTCGCCCACGTACACGACCCGCTCCCCCGGTACGCCGAGCCGGCGTTCGAGTTCATCGATCGCCGCGACCTTGCCGTACCCCGCCGCGACGCGCTTGACGGAGCGCACCTCGCCGGAGTGCGGATCGAAGTCGAACTCGGTCGCGATGATGTGATCTGGAGCGACGATGCCCTCGAGCGCCGACTCCACCACCTCGCGCGGCGCCGCCGAGATGACGTAGAACGAGAATCGCCACTCGTCGGTCCCCTTCTCGAGGAACTCCACCAGGGGCTGGATCGCCCCCTTGAGGCGAACGCGCCGCCCCGCCTCGGCGAGGTGCTCGCGCCGGACGCCGCGAAACTCCGGATCGTGGCGAATGAGGTAGGCCAACTCGCCTCCCTGCTGAACCAGGCTGCTTTCGGCAAGTCCGGCGACCTTCGCTT
This sequence comes from uncultured Gemmatimonadaceae bacterium, assembly GCA_964637355.1. Lineage (GTDB taxonomy): Bacteria > Gemmatimonadota > Gemmatimonadetes > Gemmatimonadales > Gemmatimonadaceae > SCN-70-22. Next base: position 3,177 of record CAZWVG010000129.1, on the reverse strand, counting down.
CGTACCCATGCACCCCGAGGATCTCCGCGAGGACGATCCCCGAATCGTTGAAGCTCAGCGTCTGATCGAAGTCGGACGCGAGCAGATAGTGTCGAGCCATTGTTGGAGCATTCATCGTGTCACCTGAAATCGGAGACTTGTCTGTTGCTATAGCAGAAACTCAGGATTATGCTAGTTAAGTCTCGACCGGCCAGTCAAGGTTATCACCCATAAATCGTTGATTTGTAGCAGTTTACAGCTTGTTTACAAGTCTTCACCAACCTGTAATATGCTATATCAACTCAGCAAAGTTGTATGACATCTGTCTCGTCGCATACGCCCAAGCACGCGCAGGTCTTCGAAACGCTCAAGCGGGAGATCCAGTCCGGGAGATGGAAGATCGGCGACCGTCTTCCCAGCGAGGCGGATCTCGTGGAACGGTTCGGTCACTCCCGCATCACGGTCGGACGCGCGCTCCGCGACCTCCAGTCGGACGGACTCGTCGAACGACGGGTCGGCTCCGGGACCTTCGTGCGCGGACAGGCGGCGGGGACGGCGCTCTCCTTCGGACTCCTCATCCCCGATCTCGGCGAGACCGACATCTTCGAGCCGATGTGCCAGGGGATGATGCGCTCCCCCCTCGCGCGGCGGCACGCGCTCCTCTGGGGGAGCACCAGCGGAACGACGAGCTCAAAGGCCGATCGCGCCTGGCAGCTCTGCAAGCACTACATCGAGCGACAGGTCGCCGGCGTCTTCTTCGCACCGCTGGAGCTCGAGGGGTCCACTTCCGACATCAACCACCGCATCGCCCGCGCCTTCACCGACGCGCGCATCCCCATCGTCCTCCTGGATCGTACCGTCACCGCGTACCCGGAGCCGTCGGGATTCGACGTCGTCGGAATCGACAATCGCAGCGCGGGCTTTGTCGCCACGGAGCATCTCCTCTCGCTCGGCTGCCATCGCGTGGCCTTTCTGGCCGCGCCGCTCGCCGCCTCGACGGTCGATGCACGACTGGCCGGATACCGTGAGGCACTCTTCGCACGCGCGGCCGATCTTGACCCCGCCCTCTCGCTTCGGGTGGACCCCGAGGATGTCGAGGCGGTGCGCTCGATCATGCTCGAGCTCAAACCCGAAGGGATCGTCTGTGCCAACGATCGTACGGCCGGGCGACTGATGCACACGCTGCGCAAGCTCTCGTATCTCGTCCCGCGCGACGTGCGCCTGGTGGGGATCGACGACGTGGAGTATGCCTCGCTCCTCCCGGTTCCGCTCACCACACTACGCCAGCCCACGCGTCAGATCGGCGAGGTGGCGCTCGACGTGATGCTGCGCCGGATCGCCCAGCGCGGGCTCGCTCCCTGCGAAACGCGCCTCCGCTGTGAGCTGATCGTGCGCGAGTCGTGCGGGGCGAAGCGCGCAGCCTAGCTGCGGCCTAGCCGCGGCGCAGAACCATCGCGAAGGAAGCCCCGAGCGAGCACGTCCCTCCCCGGGCACCGACTATAATTCGAACCATGATCCCCACCGACCGCTCTCGTCCGCGCACGGCCACGCTCCCCCACGGGGGAGTGACAGAAGCTCGCGTGGCATCGGCCGAGATCCTCGCCGACCTGCGAGGGGGGGACCTGCTGGATGCCGCCTTCGAGCGACGGGTCGCGGGACTCGACGCGCGCGACCGGCGCTGGACGCAGGAACTGGTCTACGGCACGCTCCGGCGCCGCGCGATCCTCGACGCGCTCCTCAACGAGCGCGTGCGCGGCGGGCTCGCCCGCCTCGACGCCGACCTGACCGACATCCTGCGCTTGGGCGTCTATCAGCTCCTGCAGATGCGTTCCGTGCCGCCGTACGCCGCGATCGCCCAGAGCGTGGAACTCGCCAAGCGACGCCACGGAATCGGCGCGAGCAAGCTGGCCAACGCGGTGTTGCGCCGCGTGGATCGCGAACGGAGCGACGAGACGGCGACGACCCCCAAACTCCCCGCAGATCCGGTGGCGGCGCTCGCCCTCGCGACGTCGCACCCGCAGTGGCTGGTGCAGCGCTGGGTCGAGCGCTGGGGGTTGCTCGAAGCGCGAACGCTCCTCGAGCGCAACAACGTCGAGGCGCCGATGGTGATCCGCCCCTTCGGCATCGTGCGCGAGCAGCTCGAGACGATGCTCGAGTCGTCGGGGGTCGCCGTGGAGGATGCGCCGCTCGTCGGCGATGGGCTCTCGCTCGCCGGACACGCGACGCTCGCCGACGTTGGCGCCTTTCGCCAGGGACTCTTTTTCGTGCAGGACCCCGCGGCGACGCTGGTGACTCGTTATGCAGCCGTCCCGGCAGGACACACGGTGGTCGACCTCTGCGCCGCTCCGGGTGGGAAGGCATTCGAGTTGAGCCGAAGCGCGGCGCACGTTATCGCGGCCGACCGGTCGCCGACGCGACTCGCCCGCATGCAGCAGAGCATCGAACGACTCGACGTGCGCAACGTCTCGTTGGTGGCCACCGATGCCCGTGAGCCGGCGCTCACCCCTGTCGATGCCGTGCTGGTCGACGCGCCGTGCACCGGGACCGGGACCTTTCGCCGCCACCCCGATGCCCGCTGGCGCCTGCGCATCTCCGACCTCGCCGTGAGCGCCGCCGCGCAGCGCGCGATCCTGCGATCGGCGGCGACGCTGGTTGCACCTGGCGGCCTTCTGGTCTACAGTACCTGCTCCCTCGAACCCGAGGAGAACGACCAGCAGGTGACGCACTTCCTCTCCGAACACGCGGACTTCACGCTCGAACCGCCCCCGCCGGGCGCGGTTCCCGACGCCGTGCTCGATGCGGGTATGCTGCGCGTCCTCCCGCAGCGCGATGGTGTCGATGGCGCCTTTGCGGCGCGCCTGCGGCGGAGGCGGGCGTGAAGCGACCGTCGGCGCGCTGGCGCACACCGCTCCAGTACCTCGCCGTTGCGGCTGCCGGCTTCCTCGCCGCGTACCTGGTGGTCGCCTTCATCGTCCTCCCCGACGATGTCGCGTTAGGCGACGTGACCGTTCCCGGCGTCATCAACCTCACGCAGGGCGACGCACAGCGACGGCTCACCGCACTCGGGCTCACCGTCTCGATCGGCGAGTCGCGCTATTCCCCCGACGCCCCGAAGTCGACCGTTCTCTCGCAGAATCCGGCGCCCGGAACCGTGGTCGCTCCCGGATCCGCCGTGACTCTGGACGTGAGCGCGGGACA
>CAZWVG010000128.1:0-15351 GCA_964637355.1 uncultured Gemmatimonadaceae bacterium | reverse complement strand
GGAGGCTTTGGCGGTTTTGGAGGTGGTGGCGGCTTCAGCGGCGGCGGTTCCAGCGGGAGTTGGTGACATGGCCAAGATGACCCTCGATACTCTCGTGGCACAGCTCTCGGCGATCTACGCCGGGGAGCTGGTTGGTGTCGCGCTCTACGGATCGGCGGCGCGTGGCGACGAGGTCGATCGCCATTCGGACCTGAACGTGCTGGTGGTCGTGCAGCAGGTGACGATGGATCATCTGCGCAAGTCGGCACCCGTGGCGCGGGCCTGGCGCGAGGCGGGGAATCCGCCGCCGCTCACGCTGACGATCGCCGAGTGGCAGGGGAGCGCCGATATCTTCCCGATCGAGTACGCCGACATTCTCGCCTATCACAAGGTCCTCGCCGGGCGCCTTCCGCTCGAAGGGATCGACGTCGAACTCGCCGATCTCCGGTTGCAGCTGGAGCACGAGGCGATGAGCGTCCTGCTTCGGTTGCGGCATGCGATCATGGGGGCGCAGGGAGACGGGAAGGCGCTGCTCTCCCTCCTCGAGGAGAGCGCGAGCTCGATGCTCGTGCTCCTGCGCGCCGCGTTGCGCCTGACGGGCGACTCGCCCCCCGCCGACTCGGCGGACGTCTGCGTGCGATTCGGAAACCGCAGCGGACGCGACGCGTCGGCGGTCCTCCGCGTCGTGCAGCACAAGCGCGGGATCAAGACGCTCTCGCCGGCCGACGCGTCGGCGCACGTCGAGCCCTACCTCCGCTTTGCCGAAACGCTGGTGAACTACCTTGACGCCTTCTCGCAAACTTCAGGAACCGACGGCGGCTACCCCAGCTGACGTGTTCTCGTCCTCTCGTCTTCTCGTCTTCTCGTCTTCTCCAAACTGAGGTCTCCAATGCGTGCTCGCCGATTCCTCGCCCTCCTCCCGCTCGTACTCGCGGGGTGCGGCTACAACACCATCCAGACGTACGACGAATCCGCCAACTCCGCGAAGCAGCAGATCGAAGTGCAGCTGCAACGGCGCGCCGACCTCGTCCCCAACCTGGTCGAGACGGTGCGCGGACAGGCCAAGCAGGAGCTGGAGGTCTTCACCCAGGTCGCCAAGGCGCGCTCCGGTCTCGTCGACGCGCTGCAGCGGCGCGACACGAAGGAGATGGCCGAAGCAAATGAGCAGCTGACGACCGCCATGCGCGGACTGATGGTGCAGGTCGAAGCGTATCCGCAGATCAAGTCGGACCAGGCATTCCTCCGCCTGCAGGACGAGCTGACCGGAACGGAGAACCGGATCGCTGTCGCCCGCACCGATTTCAACAGCGCGGTCGAGCGCTACAACACCTACATCCGCAAGTTCCCGCAGGTGATCACCGCGAAGGTCACCGGCGCCAAGGCGAAGGAGTACTTCGAGGTGACGAACGCCGCCGCGCGCGAAGCGCCGAAAGTCGACTTCAACAAGTAGCGCGCGACCCGGCGGCAGCACTGCGCGGAGCGTCCGGTATACCGGACGCTCCGCGCTTCACTTTGGCGGGCCTCCCGTGCGCGCGATCGCGGCGTCGAGCGCGCGTCGCACGGCCCAGAGCGTGAGGTTGTCCCCCTCGAGCTTCTCGGTGCCGATGAAGGCGGTCGGGCGCACCGTTGCGCCGGAGGCCTCGCTTCGCACGCGATCCTCCTCGATGAGATTCGACAACCGCTGTCGCTCCGTGCAGAAGTGCTGCGCCTTGGGGTCGGTCCCGAGCGAGATCGACAGGGAGTCCATGAAGGGCTGCGGGTCGGGGAGGCGCTCCCACTGGGGGAGCGTCGCGAACAGCGAGTCGTGCATCTCCCAGAAATGCCCGGCCACTCCCGCACAGAACGCGGCGTGCGCGGCGAAGCGCGAGTTGAAGTGGCGCTCGTCGGGCCAGTCGATGAAGGCGACGCGCACCTTGCCGGGGTCCACGTACTCTCGCCGGATCGCCGGGAGAATCTCCGTGGCGACCGTGCGGCATCGCTCGCACTGGAATTCGCTCACGAGGACGAGCCACACGCGCGCGGTCGGCGCTCCCAGAATTCGGGCGGAATCGACGCGGGTCCCCAGGGTGTCGGGGCGGCGTCCAAGTTCGCGGGCCCGTCGCGTTCGCACCGAGTCGATGAACGGATCGGCCTCTCGCGAACCCGCGGCGATGTCGCGCGCGTCGCGAGGCGAGGAGCAGGCAGCGAGCAACAGGAGTGGGACAAGCAGTCGACAGCGCATGCGGTTGGGCGGGGTCCAGGGCTCGGTGCACGGCGGTGCGCGCCGGCAACCGCTCGCGCCTCGGCACGACCGATTGCCCCGTCAACATAGCGATCGCGGTGCGGCGCGGGCCACGTACAAGCATCGCACAAGGAAGGACGCGGCGACGCTACCGCCACACGCTGCCGCGCGCAGTTGCGCGTGACAGGAATTTTCCGGTAACGTTGCCCCGCACACCGTGCGATCGCTCGTCGCCGAGGAGGCTCCACTGGAGGTATACGACAACCGCTGCGTGACGGTGCATGGCGCCGGGTGGCGCAGGGTGCGCGCCGGTCTGGTCGTCCCGGTGCTTGCGCTGCTCGCCGTCTCCGCGGCGGCGTGCTCGTCGCCTCCCGCGGTCGATGTGAGCTGGCACGACGCGCAGGGATACCGGTGGCGCGCGCTTGCGGTGCCGACGCGGGGGCACGCCGGTTTCACCCTCCTCGACGCCACGCATACGGGAGTCGCCCACCAAAACGATGTGGACGACGAGCATGCGATGGCGAATCGCAACCTTCTCCTGGGTGCGGGCGTGGCCGTCGGCGACATCGACGGTGACGGGCGTCCCGACCTCTTCCTCGCCTCGGTCGAGCGCCCCGCGGCACTTTACCATAACGACGGCGACTTTCGCTTCACCGATGTGACGTCGGCGAGCGGGATCGACGCGTCGTCGCTCGCCACCACTGGTGCGGTCTTCGCCGACGTCGACGCCGATGGGGATCTCGACCTTCTTGCCGGTACGCTCGGCGGTCCCGTGGTGCTCTGGCTCAACGACGGTACGGGCAAGTTTCACGATGCGACGGCGGCGAGCGGGCTGGTGGGAGGGTACGCCGCCACGACGCTCACCCTCGCCGACGTCGACGGCAACGGATCGTTGGACCTCTACGTCGCGACGTACAAGAAGCGGAACGCGCTCGACGCGTATCCTCCCGAGGCGCGCGCGGCCGACCGGGTGGTGCAGAAGGTGGGCGACCGCTATCAGGTCGCCGACGCCTGGAAGCAGGAGTTCCGGATCGACGTGCGACCGGACCTCGGCGGAATCGTCCGGTCGCAGCGCGCCGAGCCCGATCTGCTCTTCCTCAACGACGGCAAGGGACATTTCACGCGCGTCTCGACCGCTGGGCCGCGCTTTCGCGCCGCGGACGGCACTCCGCTCGCGGAGGAGCCCGACTACTTCACGCTGGCGGCGCGATTCTATGACGTGAATGGCGATGGTGCTCCCGACCTGTACGCCTGCAACGACTTCGAGGACCCGGACCAGCTCTGGCTCAACGACGGCGCCGGCAACTTCCGGCAATCGGGTGCCCGCGCGATCCGCGAGACCAGCAACACCTGCATGTCGGTCGACTTCGGTGACGTGAACCGCGATGGCCACGTGGACATCTTCACCACCGACATGCTCAGCCCGACGCTCGCCGGCCGGCAACGGCAGCACGCGACAAACACGCCGTTGCCGAAACAGGTGGGGATTTCGCCGGAGCCCGGCCAGTGGATGCAGAACACGTTGCAGCTGTCGCGAGGCGACGGGACGTGGGCGCAGGTGGCGGACTACGCCGGTGTTGCCGCCACCGACTGGTCGTGGGGGTCGGCATTCGTCGACGTCGATCTGGACGGGTACGAGGACCTGCTGGTGGTCAACGGCCATCGATGGGACATCCGTGACGCGGACACCTACGAGCGCATCCGGACCAGCGTGCCGCGCGTCCCGTGGAACCGCGAGCAGGGAGAATTTCCGCGCAGCGCCACGCGCAGCGTGGCGCTGCAGAATGCGCACGACGTCACGTTCCGCGACGTCAGCGCGTCGTGGGGATTCGGGAAGGACGAGGCGATCTCGCAGGGGCTCGCGCTCGCCGACTTCGACGGCGACGGTGACCTGGACGTCGTCGTCACGCGCCTCGACGCGGCACCCGCGCTGTATCGCAATGAGAGCGCGCAGGGGCGGGTCGCCGTGCGCCTTCGAGGGGCGGCGCCTAACGTTGGCGGCATCGGCGCCCGCGTCACGCTTCGTGCGCCGTCGCTCCCGGCGCAGTCGCGCGAGATGACCGCGGGCGGCTACTACCTCTCGGGGAGCGATACCGAGCTCTCGTTCGCCACCGGCACGGACTCGCTGGTCGCGATCGAGGTGCGCTGGCGCGACGGCCGCGTGAGCCGGATCGATGGGGCGGTGCGCAACCGATTGTACGAGATTGCCGAGGGAGCCGATGCGTCGCCCGCCGCCGCACGCGGCGTTTCCACCGACTCGGCGCCGCCGCTCTTCGCGGATGCGACCCCGCTCCTGCGCGGGCAGGCGCACGTCGACTCGCTCTTCGACGACTACCGGCGGCAACCCCTCCTGCCGAATCGCTTCAGCCAGTTAGGGCCTGGCGTGAGCTGGATCGACCTCGATCGCGACGGACGCGAGGACCTGGTGGTGGGTGCAGGGCGGGGAGGGGCGCTCGCCCTCCTGCGCAACACGCCCGCCGGCTTTGTTCCACTCCCCGCACCCCCCCCGACGCGCTGGGACCTCACCACGATCCTGCCGCTCCCCGACAGCGGCGGGGGGACCCTGCTCGTCGCCGGCGAGGCGAGCTACGAGGCATCGAGCCCGGTCGAGGCGCTCGGCATTCCTTCTGTAGTCGGATACCGGGTGGGGCGCTCGGGAGGCGTGGAGCGGGGCGCCGTGCCGTCGACCGTTGCACCGCCGGAGAGCGCGAGCGTCGGCCCGCTCGCGGTCGGCGACGTGAACGGCGACGGACTCCTCGACCTCATCGTAGCGCCGCGGGTGATTCCCGGGCTCTGGCCCTATCCCGCCCCCACGCGCCTCTACCTGCGCACCGCCGACGGCCGCTACGCCCCCGACGCGGCGAACAGCGGTGCACTCTCGGCGCTCGGCCTCCTGTCGGCCGTTCTCCTGACGGACCTCGATGGCGACGGATGGCCCGAGCTCGTTGCAGCTGCCGAGTGGGGGCCGGTGCGCATCCTGCATAACGAGCACGGGCGCTTCCGCGACGTTACGCGGGCATGGGGGATGAGCGACGTCACCAGTCGCTGGAACGGCTTGGCCGCCGGCGACTTCGATGGCGACGGGAGACTCGACCTGGTCGCCACCAGCTGGGGACTCAACGTCCCGTGGCAGGCGTCGCCCGATCGCCCCTACACGCTGGTGCTGGGCGACTTCGGCGCCGGGGGGCCCGGGCTCCTCTTCGCCCGGCGCGATTCGGTCTCGGGGAAGGAGATGCCGCTCGAGTCGCTCGACAAGCTGGGGCCGGCCCTTCGCCCGTTTGCCGGACGCACTCCCACGTTTGCCTCGTTTGCCGCGATGAGCGTGGACGACCTGCTCGGCGATGCGGCGTCACGCACGGCGCGGGTGGGCGCCACGACCTTCGCCCACATGGTCTTCCTCAACCGGGGCGACCGTTTCGAGGCACACGCACTGCCCGGCGCATCGCAGTATGCTCCGGCCTTCGGCACGGTCGTCGCTGACTTTGACGGCGACGGGAAGGAGGATCTCTTCCTCGCGCAGAACTTCTCGGCGACCGAGCGCATGACGATGCGCTTCGACGCCGGCGTCGGGCTCCTGCTGCGTGGCGACGGCATCGGCGGTTTTTCGCCGCTTGGGGTGCGGCAGTCGGGGATCTTCGTGCTCGGCGACCAGCGCGGCGCCGCTGCGGCGGACTACGACGGGGACGGTCGGGTCGACCTCGCGGTGTCGCAGAACGGCGCGGCGACCACGCTCTGGCACAACATCGGTGGTGCGCCGGGGATTCGCGTGGTGCTGGAGGGGGATCGCGGCAATCCCCTGGCGATCGGCACGCAGCTGCAAGTCGTGCGGGGGAGCGCGCGCGGGCCGGTGCGTGAGGTGCGCGCCGGGAGCGGGTACTGGTCGATGGATGGGGCGGTGACGGTTCTCGCACTGCCGGGCGACGTCACCGCGGTGCACGTGCGCTGGCCGGGCGGGACGGAGCGGGAGGTTCCGGTTGCAGCTGGCCAGCGCGAGGTGCGCATTCGGCAGTCGGCGCCCTAGCCTCCCGGCATTCGTGCGCTGGCGCGGGGGGCGCGCGGCGTCAGGGGCGAGACTTGTGGCGCGACGGGCCCGCGCGGGTCCAGATGACGATCACCCCGCATCCCGCGGTCGCTCCGGAGAACTCCCCGGGGACGTCGGCTGGTCCGGTGTAGACCTCGATCCCCTCGATGTCGCGGATTGGCGTGCTGGGGCCGAACCAGTTGTCGAGCCGTTCATCGACGATGTAGTCGGGGGCGCACCGCATGGGGGCGCGCGCCATGCGGATGGCGCAGGAGGTCCCGCCACCGCACGTGACGTGCACCCCGCGGAGACCGCGCATCGCATCCTGGAGCGACGCGGCGTTGGTCTTTTCAAGATCTTCACGCGTCAGGTACTGCCCCCGTCCGACGACGCGCCGGCGTTCGAAATCCACGAATCGCGGGGTCGGCGGGCGCAACGCCTCGATGGCGACGCGCGGGAGTTCCTGGGCCGCCTTGCGCCCGACGGCGGTCGAATCGAGTTCGATTTCCCGACTCATGTGCTCTCCCTCGGCGAGGGCCACCGTCAGCATCAACGGCGGGAATCCCTTGCCGCGGACGACGAGCCGAACGAGCCCCGACGGGAGCGAGTCGACGTCGTATCTCCCTAGCGAATCGCTGACGACGACACGTCCGTCGCGGAGATGAATGATGTCGGCATCCGGAATGGGATGCCCGGTGGTGAAGTCGACGACGCGCCCGGCGAGACGCGCCGCAAGGGCGGAATGCCGGGACTGCGCGTGCACGGTTCGTCCCGGGAGTACGGCGACGAATGTGAGTGCGACGAGAGTGTGCAGCTGCCAGCGCATGTCCGTTCCCCCCGGAGTTGCAGCCACCGAGCACGACTGGCGCGGCGCGAGGATGTGGTGCGCACGGTCCGGCGAGCGGCCGGCGTGTTGTTACGGCGGTGTTGCAGAGCGACCAAATAAGTAGTACGATCTGCCGCGGAACATCCTGCGCTGCCTCACCCTATCCCACCATCGTCGCGACTCGTCCCTCGTCCGCGAGATTTTCGTTCATCGAGGCCGCGCATCGCCTCGTGTGCGAATCCGGGCGATCTCCATGTGTAGGGGACTTTGCGTTCCGGTGCAAGATGGAAGGTGGCCGGATGGTCCCGCGCCTCGTTCGGGGAGAGCGGTGCTCCGGACGGCGCAACCACGCAGGTTTCTCGTCTTTTGCACGGAGGTATGCTCTATGGGTATGAGTCGTTCGCTGCTCCGAGGCGCGTCGCGACTTGCCGGAGGGGCAGCGCTGGTCGCGCTGCTGGCCGGCCAGGCGTCGGCGCAAAACGCCGTGTATTCGGGTCGGGTCACGTCCGAGGGTACGCCGCTCGGTGGGGCCAGCGTCGGCATTCCGGAGTTGGGTGTCGGCGCGGTGACCGCGGTCGATGGGCGCTACAACTTCACGATCGACGTGGGGAAGGTGCGCGGACGGACGGTCAACCTCATCGCCCGCTCCATCGGCTTCAAGCCGAAGCGGCTCCAGATCGTCATCGACGTCGGGAACCTGCAGAAGGACTTCGAACTCGAACGAGACGTCCTCAACCTCGAACAGATCGTCGTCACCGGCGTGAGCGGCGCGACGTCGCAGAAGAAGACGGCCTTCGCGGTGACCGCGGTCGACGCGTCGCAGCTCAAGGACGCCCCCGGCACCACGCCGTTAGCGTCGCTGAGCGGCAAGGTCGCGGGCGCCAGCGTCGCGACCGTGTCCGGCCAGCCGGGCGCTGCGCCGGCCATTCGACTGCGTGCTCCCACGAGCATCTCCGGGCGGACCGATCCGCTCATCATCGTCGACGGCACGATCTCGCGTCTCTCGCTCGCCGACATCTCGTCGGAAGACATCGAGCGCGTCGAGGTGATCAAGGGCGCCGCCGCCAGCTCGCTCTACGGCTCCGATGCAGCGAATGGCGTCGTGCAGATCTTCACCAAGCGCGGCGCGAACCTCGCCGAAGGGCAGACGTACTTCTCCTTCCGCAACGAGTACGGGCAGAGCAACCTGCCGCGGAAGGTGCCGGGGAACCTCTCCCACCCGTACGCGATGGCCAACGGTGACTTCGCGCGCGACGCGAACGGCAACCGCGTGATCAAGGCCGATCACATCTCCGACAATCCGTACCCGCAGACCTTCGACCAGCTCGACCAGGTCTTCAAGCCGGGCACGTTCTACACGAACTATCTCTCCGTCGGTCAGCGGCGCGGCGCCACGAACTTCAGCGCCTCGCTGCAGAACACGCAGGAGAGCGGCGTCCTCGCCATCCTGCACGGCTTCAAGCGGCAGAACTTCCGCCTGAACCTCGACCACGCGCTCTCCGACAAGCTCGACTTCCAGACCGGCGCGTTCTACGGGCGTTCGACGGCCGACCAGGGCGAGGACACCGGGATCTTCTTCGGCCTTCGCTTCCTCGAGCCGAACATCGACCTCCTCGCCAAGAATCCCGACGGCACGCCGTACATCGCCAACATCAAGCAGCCGCCGCAGTCGGGGAACCTCAACAACCCGCTCTACGGCTTGTCGCAGCGCCAGATCAGCAAGGACCGTGACCGCTTCACCGGGACGCTCAAGCTCCGCTATCGCCCGGTCGAGTGGCTCACCGCCGAGGGGAACTTCAACTACGACGTGGCGAACCAGAACTACAAGAACTTCCGCCCGTTAGGCTTCCTCAACTCGGCTGGTGGCGCGGACAAGGGTGCCCTCTTCCAGCAGGCGACGAACGACCGCACCTACAACACCGGTGTGACGCTCACGGCCGTGCGCAGCGTCGGGAACTGGCTGCAGAACACGACGAAGCTCGCCTACGTCTACGAAGACCAGCAGAACCAGTACGTGCAGGTGCAGGCGACGGCGCTCACGGTGCCGAAGGTGACGGAGTTCTCCGCTGCCTCGCCCGATCCGAACACGCCGATCCAGCCGGGCTCGCAGACGCAGCTGTACCGCGCCCGGAACGCCTTCCTCGTCTCGACCTTCGAGTTCAAGGAGCGCTACATCCTCGACGGCGTGCTGCGCCGCGACGAATCGTCGCTCTTCGGCGCCGACCAGCGCGGTCAGACGTACCACCGTCTCTCCGGTGCCTATCGTCTCTCCGAGGACTTCCACATCCCCGGCATCGACGAGTTGAAGCTGCGCGCCTCCGTCGGGACCGCCGGACTCCGCCCGATCTTCGACGCGCAGTACGAGACGCTCGAGATCACCGCCGGCTCCCCGCAGAAGGTGCGCCTCGGCAACGCGAACCTGAAGCCGGCGTTCTCGCGTGAAGTCGAGTACGGCATGAACGTCAACTTCCTCACGAACTTCACCTTCGAGTACAGCTACTCCGACAAGCTCACCAAGGACCAGATCCTCGACGTGCCGCTGTCGGCCGCTGCGGGCTACCTGTCCCAGTGGCGGAATGCCGGAACGCTCAAGGGGAACACGCACGAAATCGCCCTCGGCGCGTTGCTCCTGGCGAAGAAGGATTACTCCTGGCATCTCAACATCGCCGGTGACCGCACGCGCTCGAAGATCACCGCCCTCAACGTGCCGCCGTTCCTCAACGGACCGGATGGCAACACGCAGTTCTTCCGCGTTGCGGCTGGCGAGACGTTCGGCGTGATCTACGGCGAGAAGTTCATCAAGACCGCCGAGCAGCTGGCCACGACGCTGAGCTCCGGAAAGCTTTCCGGTACGGCCGCCGACTACTCGGTGAACGAGGAGGGCTTCTACGTCCGCACCTCGGCCAAGGGGACGCTCGCCGAGCGCCCGCTGAAGGCGTACCTCGCGGACGGCACGTCGCTCCAGCAGATCGGCGACGTGAACCCCGACTTCAACCTCTCGTTCAACAACGCCATCACCTACAAGAACATCTCGGTGAATGCGCTGGTGAACTGGGTGCAGGGCGGCAACATCTACAACCTCACCCGCCAGTGGCCGTTCAACGAGCTGCGTGATCCAGTCTTCGACCAGCGCGGCAAGCCGCAGTCGGCGAAGAAGCCGGTCGAGTACTACCAGGTCTTCTACAACGGCATCAACGCGAACGACTACTTCGTGGAGGACGGTTCCTACGTCCGCCTGCGCGAACTGTCCGTGAACATCGGGCTCCCGCAGAAGTGGACCAAGTCGCTGCACCTCGGCCCGATCGAGAACGCCCGGCTGGGGATCGTTGGTCGCAACCTGTTGACGAAGACCAACTACAGCGGGTACGACCCCGACGTGTCCGGGGCAGGCGGCGTGACCGGTGGCGGCGACAAGCCGTTTGCCTTCCGCGTCGACAACTTCAGCTATCCGGCCTATCGCACGTTCACCATGATGCTCGAACTCGGCTTCTGAGCCGCGAACCCAAGATCAGGAGACCGATTCTCACTATGAAGACATCCCGCTTGACCGGGTGGCTCGCCTTCGTGGCGCTGGGGGCTGCCGTCGGGTGCAACAGTCTCGACGTCACGAACCCGAATGCGCCGGATGCCAAGCGTGCGCTTTCCGACCCGGCCGCCCTCGAGGCGGTCGCCGGCGGCACGCTGCGCACCTGGTTCACCGGCTACGAAGGCATGATGGCCGTCGGACCGCTCTCCACGATCGCCGATGCGTACTCGTCGTCGTGGAACAACTTCTTCATGCTCTACATCAACAGCCAGGATCCGGACGGCACGCGCAACACGCGTCCCTGGAAGAACGAGCCAGGGGCGCAGGAACGCGCGCAGCTCGAATGGTACTGGTCCAAGTACTACAGCGCGGCCTCGTCGGCGACCGACGTGCTGCGGGCGATTCGCGTCGACAACGTGGTGATCAACAACCCCGCCGATACGAAGCGCGCGGAAACGATCGCCGCGTTCGTCAACGGGCTCGCACACTCCGGCATCGCGATCAACTACGACAAGGGCTACATCATCGACGAAACCGTCGACGTGACGAAGCTCGAGTACTCCAATCGCAAGGAGATGCGCGACGCGGCGCTGGCCAAGCTCGACGCAGCCATCGCGCTGGCGAACGCGAATTCGTTCACGACGCCGGCTGCGTGGACCAACGGGCGTTCGTACACCAACACGCAGATCGCCCGCATCGCCAACACCGTGGCGGCGATGACGCTCGCCTACTACCCGCGCAATGCAACCGAGGATGCGCAGGTCGACTGGGCACGAGTGGCCAACTACGCATCGAAGGGGATGTCGGGCGCCTCGCCGTTCGACTTCGTCTTCATCGGCGATGGCTGCTCGTCGTGGTGTCACGAAGTCCTCATCTGGTTCAACGCGATCGACACAGGCGTCATTCACACGCGTGTGGCGCATATGCTCGATCCTGCCACGCAGGCGGATCCGTACCCGGTGGGCGGCAACTCGCAGCCCAACTCGCCCGACAAACGACTCGGAGACGGCACCTTCGGTGACGAATCCATCGTGGACGGCTGGGGGACCATTCCCGAAGGACCGGACACGCACCCGGGCACGGACTTCTCGTTCTCGTATTACGAGATCTTCGCGGCCAACCGCGGGCAGTATCACCAGTCGAACATCGGCCACATTCGTTATGACCTGAGCCGCAACCAGGATCCGACCGGCATCTGGGGCGGATACGGCCCGGCGCCGGTCATCTCGGCGGGACAGAACGATCTGCTGTGGGCCGAAGGACTCATTCGAAGCGGCGGCAGCTTGAGCACCGCTGCAGAGAAGATCAACAACACCCGCGTCACGCGCGGTGGCCTGTCGCCGGCGCTCGCCAGCGATGGCGCCGCGGAGCTCATGAACAAACTGCACTACGAGCAGGAAGTGGAGCTGCTCGGACTCGGGGCGTCGCCGTTCTACAACCGGCGTCGCGTCACCAACGGACTTCGCGTGGGAACGCCGGCCGAGATGCCGGTGCCGGCGAAGGAGTTGGGTGTGCGTGGCGAGCCGCTCTACACCTTTGGTGGATCGGGCAACCCCCGCAATTCGCCGACGCCTCCGTGAGCGGGGAACGGTAGGATTTCTTCACGGGCCGGCGCGGTTGCGCCGGCCCGTGTCGCATTAGGGCGGGACGGGGGACGGGGGACGGGAGTGCGGCGCGGCGGGGCCGCGCCGCTGAGGGCTCGGGGCGAGCGCGGGAAGCGGCTTTGTCATTGTCGTGCCGAGTTCGTCTGGCTCGTCGCTCCTTGCGGCTCACGGTGACTGAGCGCATTGACCGCATTCGGGCGCTCCGGCATCTTCCGGTTGATGATTGCCTCACTTGGAACAGTGCGCGCGAAGCGTCGGCGGCTCCCCCGTGCTCTTCATGTCGCGGCAGCACTTCTTCTTGCCGCGTGTGGCGTCGGTGGGATCGACACGACGGCGGTCGCGCCGGTCAGCAACGACGATACCTACGCGACCCTCGGGTATCTCTGGAGCGGTGTGCGTTCGGCGATCGAGCGCCAGCGGGAGCCGTCGACCGACACCTTCTCCCTCCCGTTGAGCTTCCAGGTCGCGTGCGCCGGCGGCGGGAGTGGTTCGTACCAGGGGACGCTCGCCGGGACGCGAGCGAACGGAGCGGGGACGGCCAACCTCAACGTCACTGCAACGCTCACCGACTGCCGGTTCTCCGATACGCGCGCCGTCACGACGATTACGGCGAGCGGGGTGTCGGTGACGGGGACGATCGCCATCGTGAACGACGCGTGGGACGCGATCAACCTGCACATGATCGCGACGACCGTGACCGTCAACGGGATCTCCTGTCCGGGGGGGATCGACGTGATGCTCACGGGGACATCGCCGTCGGCGCGGCCGGTGTCGACCGGGACGGCGTGTGGACGGACCGGGGCCGTCGCGCTCCCCTGATGCGGAGGTATGCGTCGCGCGCAGCAGCGTGGCGCGACCGACAAGACGTGGCGACGTCTCGTCGGCACGTCGCTCGCGACGTGCAGTTACCTAATGCTTGGTAGCTGGCGAGGCCGGGTGCTCGGGCGATTGCGCCTTGACCGCCGGTTCGCGCCGGCGCCGCGCCGAATCGGCCAGGGCGACGAGGCGTTCGGCCACCTGGCTCGCCCCCTGCAGCAGTGAGTCCGCGCTCGCCCGCGTAAGGGCGATCGACGCATGGTTTGCCTCGGCGCTCGCTCCCGTCGCACCGAGTCCCGCCGCCTCGCTCAACTGCGCATCGGATTGGCGGATGGTGTCGAGCACCTGATAGAGCGCCTCGACCGTCGCGCGGAGCGAATCGAGTTCGCCACCGCTCGCGGTCGCGCCGGCGCTGCCATCGCCGAGCACGCCCGCACTGCGTGCGCGCGTCGAGGGACCGTCGACGCTGGCCCAGCGCGCCGCGATCGTCCCGATCCCCACCACGGCGGCGAAGAGGATCACCACTACCCCAGCGGCGCCGACGCGCAGCCAGCGCTCCGAGACCGCAATGCTGCGCGGTTCATCGGTGGCGTGCGGAATGAGGAGAAGGGTCCAGGAGCGCAAAGCGGAAGACGAGAAGACGAGAAGACGAGAAGACGAGAAGACGAGACTGCTCCTCGGCGGGGGAGGGACTTACCTCTCTTCTGGCGACTCAGCAAGCCGTTGGGTCACACCTTCTCTCGCGCTCGCGGTGTGGCGAGCGCGCTCGGCGTTACGCCGAGCGCGGCGCTTCCTTGGGGAAGAGCGGGCTCGGCTTGCTCACCTTCCAGCCCGCGGCGTCGAGCTGGCTCAAGTCGGCGAAGCGCTGCTCCTCGGGATATCCCGGGGCGCCGAGCGCGCGCCAGAGCTCGGTGGCCTTGGCGGGCATGTACGGATAGAGGAGGACGCAATGGCGCGCGAGGTGCCGCGCCAGCGCCGACATCGTGCTCTCGAGCGCTCCGCGCTGCTCCGGATCCTTGGCGAGCTTCCACGGGGCCTGCCGGTCGACAAACTCGTTGCCCCGCGCGACGCTGTTCCAGACCGCCTTGAGCCCTTCGTGGAGGAGGAAGCCGCGGCTCCCGTCCATCGCCGAGTGATACTGCGTGATGTCCTCGGCGTCGCCGGCGTCCAGCGTGGTGGTTGCACCTGCCGGGACGATGCCGTCGCAGTACTTCTCGATCATCGCGATCGTACGGCTGGCGAGATTTCCCCAGGCGTTGGCAAGGTCGGCGTTGTAGCGCTCCTCGAATCGCTCCCAGGAGAAGTTGCCGTCGGCGTCGAACGGGACTTCGCGCATCAGGAAGTAGCGGAAGGCGTCGGGGCCGAAGCGATCGATCGCCTCGGCCAGTTCGAGCTTCACGCCGGCCGACTTGCTGAAGCGCTCTCCCCCTAAATTGACGAAGCCGTGCGCCCACACCCGGCGCGGGAGCGGAAGCTTGGCCGCCTCGAGCATCGCCGGCCATACGACCGCGTGCAGGCGTGTGATGTCCTTCCCCACCACGTGCACGTCGGCGGGCCAGCGATCTTCGTATCCCGCCGCGGGAAAGCCGGTGGCGGTGAGGTAGTTGGGGAGTGCGTCGAACCAGACCCACGTCCCCTGCGGGATCCCGTCGGAGGTCGGGATGGGGAAGGGAATCGCCCAGGCGAGCCGCGATCGCGTGATCGAGATGTCCTCGAGCCCCTGGTCGATCAGCGAGAGGATCTCGTTGCGCCGGCTCTCGGGGGCGAGGAACTCCGGGTCGCGCGCGAAGACGCCGCGCAGGAAGTCGGCGTACCGCGAGAGCCGGAAGAACCAGTTGCGCTCCTCCGTCCATTGCAGCTGACGGGTGGGATGCAGCACGCATTTCCCGTCGACGATCTCGCTGTCGCGCTTGAAGAGCTCACACCCGACGCAGTACCACCCCTCGTACGACTGCTCGTAGAAGTCATCGGGGGAGGTTGCGTGGATTCGCTCGATGAGCGCGCGGACTCCGGCTTTGTGACCGTCGTCGGTGGTGCGGATGAACTGGTCGTAGGAGATGGACAGGCGCTTCCACATCGCCTGGAACTTCATGGCGATCTGGTTGACGAAGTCCTGGGGCGATGTGCCGCGGTCGGCGGCGGTCTGCGCCACTTTCTGCCCGTGTTCGTCCATCCCGGTGAGGAAGTGCACGTCGCGGCCGGCAAGGCGCATGTAGCGGGCGATGACGTCGGTCCCGATCTTCTCGAAGGCGTGCCCGAGGTGCGGCTCGCCGTTGGCATAGTCGATCGCCGTCGTGATGAAGAACCGGGTCACTCGCCCTCTCCTGCGCCAGAGTCGTTCGATCCGCCGGCGGCGTC
>CAZWVG010000127.1:0-15358 GCA_964637355.1 uncultured Gemmatimonadaceae bacterium | reverse complement strand
TCTTCCTGACGTGCTGGATCCTCTTCTGCCTGCACTTCGCCACCGACTTCGTGCGTGAGCATTACCTCGTGGCGAGCATCGCCGAGGATGCGACCTTCGACCTCGGGAAGTACTACGGACTGCACGAAGACATCTTCAAGAATCCCCCGACCGCACCGCATGGCGGGGTGCACCACGGTGCGAACCCGGGGATCTCGATGCTCGCCGCGATTCCGTATGCGGCGTTTCGCCCGCTCGTCGACCGAGTCGTCGGTCGGGTTCTCGCTGGACGCGCGGCTGCCAACGCCGATAGCGCCGTCTACAACGACCCCCGGGAAGCGCGCGTCAAGTTCTACCGTCAGGCGTATGCGCGCGGGCTCGACGTGCGCTTCGGCCTCGTCGGCATCATCACGATGGTCTTCTGCATGGCTCCGCTCTCGGCACTTGGAGTGGTCGCCGTCTGCCGAATCCTCGAAGGGACGGGATTGAGTGAGCGACACTCGGTCATGCTTGCACTCCTCTACGCCTTCGCCACTCCCGTCCTCTTTCGCAGCGCATACCTCAACCAGAATCTCGCCATCGGGATCGTGGCGATTGCCGCATTCCTGCTCCTCTGGAATCCCGGAGAGCGATTGCGCATGAGCGAGGACCGTCGCCTGGTCGTCGCGGGGCTGCTTGCCGGCTTTGGTTTCCTCTGCGATTACAGTGGCGCACTCGCGCTGGGCATTCTCGGGCTCTACGCGCTCTCCAAGGCAAAGGATCACAGCGATTGGGGCGGCGTGATTCGCGCCGGCCTCCTCTACACAGCCGGTGCGCTCCCGATGATCCTCATCCTCTGGTTCTACCAGTGGGAAGCGTTCGGCAACTTCATCCTCCCGCCGCAGCAGTGGATGCCCGCCGTGATCTACTCCGATCAGGGCTACCAGGGCGTGACCGGGCCGAACATGGGGCTTCTCGTGCAGCTGCTGGTGAATCCGTCGTTCGGGCTCTTCGTCAGCGCCCCGCTGCTCATTCTCGCGTTCGGGGCACCGTTCGTTGCACGTCGCGGCAAGAGCTTCGTCCCGCCTCGCGAACTCCTCGTCTGCTTCGCGATCACGATTGCGTACGTCGTCTTCTTCAGCGCGATTGCCTACACGCGGCTGCAATGGAGCACCGGTATTCGCTACCTGATGCCGGTGATCCCCTTCCTGTTCTTTCCCGCCGCCGTCGTCCTCATGCGCATTCCGCGCGCGGCGGCGTACGCCTTCGTGCTACTGGCGGTCACCGTCTCATGGTCGATGGCGATGGTGCGCAACCAGCACGGCGTGCATCAGAACGTGATTCGCGTCTTCGTCGAAGGGTTCCAGCTCCCCTGGCTCAGCACCCTCGGGAAGATGGCGCCACAGTACGCACCGTGGCTCGAAGGGCGCCCCTCGGCGCTCCCGGTGATTCTCTTCTGCGCCGCAGTGATAGCCGGGATCTGGACCATCGATCGTCCCTGGCGCTCGATTTCTGGCACATCGGAGGGGTGAGCGCACCCTGAGCGTCGGTGCGTCCACCGCGGGCGGTGGCGCCCGACGCGGGTCCGCTTTCCCCGTCGCGGCACGCCCTCTGCAACCACACCCCGCACATCGTCGCGGGAATCCCTCCTGCGCCACGCCACCGTTGGAGTCCTCGCATGCCGGCATACCGTCCAGAACGCGTTGGTGGATGGGATCCATCGCTTCTGGTCGACGTCGTGATCCCCGTGTTGAACGAGGCCCACGTCCTGGCCCGAAGCGTTGCGACGGCGCGGCAGTTTCTCGGCGAGTCGCTCCCCTGTCGCTGGCGCGTCGTCATCGTCGACAACGGCTCGACCGACGGGACGGACCGCGTGGCGAAGGATCTCGTCGCGCAACACGATGACGTGCGGTTCCTGCAACTCCCCCAACGCGGGCGCGGAAGGGCGCTGCGTCACGCGTGGAGCCAGAGCGACGCCGACGTGATGTGCTATACCGACGTCGATCTGTCGACCGAACTTGCGGCGCTGCCGAAGATGGTGCACAGCATCGTGGCCGACGGATACGACCTCGCCACGGGCTCCCGCCTCCTCCCTGATTCGCGCACCACGCGTTCGGCCAAGCGCGAGTTCATTTCGCGTTGCTACAACCTGTTCGTGAAGGTGGTCCTCTGGACATCCTTCAGCGACGCGCAGTGCGGCTTCAAGGCGATCAGTCGTTCGGCGATGGCCGATCTCGTCCCCGATGTGCGGGACCAGAGCTGGTTCTTCGATACCGAGCTGCTCGTCATCGCCGAGAAGCGCGGATACCGCATCGCCGACATCCCGGTCGAGTGGATCGAGGACGACGATAGCCGAGTCAAGATCGTCAAGACAGCGTGGGACGACATCAAGGGAGTGTTCCGGGTCCGTTCGAACCTGTGGCGCGCGATGTTTTCGCCGCGCCCGGCGCCTGCGCGCGAGCTGAACAAGCGCCCGTCGCCCTGAGCGTTACACCCTGATGGCAGGCCCGCCGCCGCCGCTGGTCATCACCGGCGCGACCGGTTTCGTTGGGCGCCGCCTCATCGCCGCGCTCCGCGAACAGCACACCGCCCGCCCAACCGGCGCGCGCGACGTCACGCTTCTCGTGCGCGACACCGCAGCGTTCGCTGGCGCCGGCCTACCGACGGAGTGGAGGCTCGTCGCGTGTGACCTCGCCAACGAGGCCCCGCCGCACGGGGCCATTGCACCTCGCAGCGTGATCGTGCACCTGGCGGCCGCCACCGGGCGCATCGCCCCTGCCGTCATGCGCGAGGTGAACGTCGAGGGGACGCGACGACTCGTCGCTGCAAGCGTTGCAGCTGGCGCCGCTCACTTCGTCTTCGTCAGCTCGATCGCCGCTTCGTTCGCCGATCGCCGCTGGTACCATTACGCCGAAGCCAAGCTCGACGCCGAAGCGATCGTCGCAGCGAGCGGACTCGCCAGCAGCATCGTGCGCCCGGCGATGATCTTCGGTCCGGGGAGCCCGGTGCAGGAGGGGCTCGAACGCCTTGCACTCGGGGGCGCGCCGATCGTGCTCGGGAGTGGAGCGGTCGAATTGCAGCCGATTCACGTCGACGACCTCGCACGCTTTCTCCTCGCCCTCGCCGACAGTCCGCCAAAGGAGACGGAAACGTTCGAGGTGGGGGGCGCGCGCCGACTCTCGATGCGCACGCTCATCGACCAGGTCCGTCAGGTGCACGGACTCCCGGCGCGTCGCACCTGGTCTGTTCCGCTCGGCGTCCCGCGCCTGCTCCTCGGCTTCGCCGAGCGCTTCGTGGGGACGCGACTCCCGATCACGGCCGGGCAGCTCGCCTCCTTCGTCAACGACTCCTCGGCGCGCCCCAACGCGCGGGTCGAATCGCTCCTCGAGGTGCGCCATACGCTCGGCGACATGCTCGAACCGGCGCACGAGATGAAGCGTGAAGCCGCGCAGGATTCATCACCGGTGCTTCACGCCTCCGGTGCCGATACTGACGAGCGCGCATTGACCGCGGAGTTCGCAACGTTCGCCGCGTACCTCGGAAGCCGCGACGCCTCGGCGCGTGTGGCCGCGAGCTACGCTCGCGCGCACGCGTCGGTGGGGCGTTGGGATGATGCATTCGATCGGTGGCTCGTCGTGGTGGCGCGCGCGTCGAGTCTCACCTGCGGGCTCGCCGATGCCTACGCACGCCGCGCGCGGCCGTACGGACTCCTTCGGCGAAAGCTCGTTCTCGCGCTGGCGGTGCTCGAGTCGTCGCCGGGAGTGCATGCTCGATACGACACCGCGAATCCTTCGTCGGCGCTCGTCGCGTGGGGCGGAATTGTCGGCGCCGGGCTGGTGTGGGTCGCCCGCACGGTTCTGGCGGTCATTCTCCTCGCGCCGCTGCAGCTGGCGGCGCGACTGGCGAGCGCCACCGGGGCAACGGCTGCACGTCATGGCTAGGTACCTCGTCGTCGGCTCGGGCGCCACGGGCGTTCACTTCGCGCAAACGCTGCTCGAGCGTGGCGAGCAGGTGGAGATGCTCGACGTCGGATTCGAACGCCCCGCAGCGCCACTCCCCGATGCCGACATCGATGCGCTCAAGGACGAACTCGCCGATCCCGAGCGCTTCTTTCTCGGGGACGCCGGGGAAGCGGTCGTCTATCCCTCGCCCACGGCGAAGCCGTACGGATTTCCGCCCAGCAAGTCGTACGTCTTCCAGCGCCCGGACGCGTTGCAGCTGCGCGAGCGGGGCTTCAACCCGCTCCTCTCCTACGCGCGCGGTGGACTGGCCGAGGCGTGGACCGGTGGATCGTACGAGCTCCGCGACGAGGAGCTCGCCGACTTCCCCTTCGCTGCCTCCGACCTGCGGCCACACTACGCAACTGTTGCATCGCGGATCGGCGTCACCGCCGGCAACGACGACATCGAGCGATTCTCCCCGCGGTCGGCGCCCTATCTCGAGCCGCTGGCGATGGACGAGCACTCGGCCCAACTGCACGCCCGCTATGACGCTCGACGCCATCGGCTGAACGCCGACGGATTCTTCCTGGGCCGATCGCGCGTGGCGGTGTTGAGTCGCGATCTCGGAGCACGCCGCGCCTGCGGCGAACTCGGACGCTGCCTGTGGGGGTGCCCGCGTGGATCGTTGTACGCGCCGAGCCTAACGCTGGCCGAGCTCCTCGCGCATCCGCACTTCCACTACCGTCCGGGCCTCGTGGTCTCGCACGTCGTTCGCGCGCCCGACGGACGCGCCACGGGAGTCACGGCGACTCCGGTGGGCGGAGGGAGCGAGGTGCGCGTCGCAGCCGATCGAGTGATTCTCGCCGCCGGCGCGCTCGCGACGACGCGCATCTACCTCCAGACGCTTGCGGCTGACGGCCGCGCACCCGTGCATCTCCCGGGGCTCATGGACAACCGGCACGTCATGGTGCCGTTCGTGAATCTCCGGCGCATCGGGCGACACGTGGAGTCCGCAAGCTACCAGTTCCACATGCTCGCCATGGGGCTCGACACCGGCGACTGGCGTTCCGACGTGCACGGTCAGGTGTCGACGCTCAAGGCCGCCTCCGTGCACCCGATCCTGCACTCGCTCCCCTTCGATCTTCGCACCTCGCTGCGCGTCTTTCGCCGCCTGCGTGCAGGGCTCGGCGTGGCCAACATCTGGCTTTCCGATTCGCGACGAGACGCGAACGTCGCCTTCCTGCGGCACGAACGCGACGGATCGACGCGCCTTGCGCTGGAATATGGTGACGCAGATCACGATATCGCTGCAACGCGTGTGGCGGTCGCGCGCACACGACGTGCGTTGGGTGCGCTCGGATGCGTTGCACCCGCCGGGATGGTGAAGGTGCTCGCGCGAGGTTCGAGTGTGCACTACGCGGGAACGATCCCGATGTCCGCACGCGACGACGAACACACGACGCGCGCAGACGGATCGGTGCGCGGCATCCCCGGACTTCACGTGGTCGATGGCGCCGGATTTCCGTGGCTCCCGGCGAAGAATCTCACCTTCACGCTGATGGCCAACGCCACTCGCATCGCGAGTTCGATCGACTGAGCCGCGCACATCACATGGAGTTTGTGACCCTCGCTGTGAAGTTGCGGTCGTCGCGGTCGGCCAACACTCGCGCAATTCGTGTGGCAGGGGCTCCACAAAACAAGCGCTAAGTTGCGTTTGACGTACTAGAGGCCGCTGATCGAATTGTGCGCCTTACTCCTTTTTTGACAACCGGTTAGCCGTCGAGCGGCGTTGGCGATCATCGCTATCTCAGGGGCGCGACACGCGGGCAATCGCCTTGCACTGTTGGCGATGCGACCGACGTCGCGACTCACCCGGCGATCGATCCGCGTCTGGCCTTGATGCGCCGGACGGACTTCTCGGAATCAGGAGTTCTGCATGGACGGAAGTGCGCAACGGGAGCATGAGGTGACCATCACCCCCTCCCGCCGGGCGGCCTATCGCCCTTTGCTCTCCGTCATCATGATCTCGACCGGCGACCGTCGTGCGCTCGAGGGTGCGCTCGCTGCGGTCTGCGGTCGCTGCACCCGCATGGAAGCCGAGGTGATCGTCGTTCGCGCGGGTGGCGTCGAAGCCATCGCGCCGGTCACCGACATGTACCCGAAAGTCGTCTTCGTCGAGGCGCCCGCCGATTGCACCGACCGCGAGCTGCGCGACGTCGGAATGGCCTACGCCAAGGGCGACATCGTTTCGATTCGGTCCGACGCGACGGTGGGCGATGGCGCATGGCTGAGCGCGTTCCACGCTACCGTCGGAACGGTCGACGATGAGCGCCCGGTCGAAGTCGAAGTGGCGCTCACGGTGTCGGTCGAGGAGAACGCGGCATCCGGCGATCGGCGCCGCGCGCGCGCGGGACAACTGTCCTCCTTCGGCGCCCCTTCTGCCGGAACGAGCGGTGGACGGCGTCGCTCCGACAGCATGCTTGCAACCGCCGGATTTGCCGACGTGACGCCGCTGGCGCCCACGCTCGGTACCGAGATGTAGGTGGAGGCTCCCGCTCTTTCGGTCGTCGTTCCGTCAGTCAATGGCTACGACGATCTGTCCGGAACACTCGAAGCACTGGAGCGGCAGCGCGGCGACGTAGCGATCGAGGTTCTTGTCGTCGATCGTTTGGGTCCCGCGCTCCGGGAGAAGGTCAGGACCCGCTTCCCGCAGGTGCGCATCCTCGAAGTGCCAACCGACGCCACGATCCCGCAGATGCGTGCGGTGGCGTTCGAGGCGGCCACGGCACCCGCCGTGGCGGTGCTGGAAGACCACGTGATCGTTCCGGACGGGTGGGCGCGCGCGATGCTTCGTGCGCAGACGCCATCCACCCCGGTCATAGCAGGAGCCGTGGAGAATGCCGCGACCGAACACCTGGTCGATTGGGCGGCCTACCTCTGCGAATACAGCCACTGCACCCCCCCGCTCCCGGCGGGGCCGGCTGACTGGCTGACCGGGAACAACGTCGTCTACCCGCGCGAGTTGTTGCAGCGCTATCGCGGCGTGATCGAATCGGGGGCGTGGGAGAACCGGTTGCACGACGCCTTCAAGGCGGACGGAATACCGCTCACCTGCCGTCCCGAGATCGTGGTGGGGCACAAGATGCACTACACGTTCGGGCTCTACATGTCGCAGCGCTACCTGTATTCCCGATCCTATGCGGGGGCGCGCGCCGAGGGCGCGGGCTTTGCTAAGCGGATGGCGATGGGTGCCGCCTCATTGGCGCTCCCTCCTCTCCTGTTCTGGCGGACGGTCTCCCGCATTCGTGCCAAGAAACGGCACACGGGCGAGTTGGTACGTTCGTTGCCGCTGTTGGCGCTGTTCGTCGTCGCATGGGCAGCGGGCGAGGCTGTGGGATACGTCGCGGGCCCTGGGGATTCTCTCTCGAAGGTACGGTAACGTGAGCGGTTCGGCCGAGAAAACCGTGCGCAATGTGGCGCAGCTGAAAGCCGGCGACCGTGTGGTCGTGATCGGTGGCGGTCCTGCGGGCCTCACGGCCGCGTATCTCCTCGCGAAGGACGGCGTGAAGGTGACCGTCCTCGAGGCAGACGAGCAGGTCGGCGGGATCTCGCGCACGGCGCGCTACAAGGGATATCGCTTCGACATCGGCGGTCACCGCTTCTTCACGAAGGTCACGCCGGTCGAAGAACTCTGGAAGGAAATCCTCGGCCCCGAGTTCATCTCGGTGCCGCGTCTCTCGCGCATCCACTACGGCGGGAAGTATTTCGACTATCCGCTCAAGGCGTGGAATGCGCTGAGTGGGCTCGGCTTCTGGAATTCGTTCCTCTGCGTCGTCAGCTACCTCAAGTGGCACTACAAGCCGTACCCGGTCGAGGAAAACTTCGAGCAGTGGGTCACCAACCGTTTCGGCAAGCGGCTGTTCCAGATCTTCTTCAAGACCTACACCGAGAAAGTGTGGGGCATTCCCACGACCGAGATCCGTGCGGAGTGGGCTGCGCAGCGCATCCAGGGGCTGTCGCTGGCCAAGGCGATCCTCAATGCTGCCTCGCTACAGAAGCGCAGCGACTCCATCAAGACGCTCATCAACGAGTTCCAGTACCCGCGCTTCGGCCCGGGGCAGATGTGGGAGACGGCGGCGCAGCGCATCGAGGAGATGGGCGGCGAAGTGCTCATGAAGCACGACGTCGTCAACCTCGAGGTGCAGGACGGTCGCGTGGTCGCCATTCGCGCCCGCTCCCCCGAGGGTGAGCGCCGCATCGAGGGCGAGCACTTCATCAACACGATGGCGGTGCGCAACCTGGTGCGCTCGTTCGATCCGATGCCGCCGGCGCCGATCGTTGCGGCTGGCGACGGGCTCAACTACCGCGACTTCCTCACCGTCGCGCTGATGATCGACCAGGAGAAGCTCTTCCCCGACAACTGGATCTACATCCACACGCCGGGCGTCACCGTTGGCCGCATCCAGAACTTCAACAACTGGAGCCAGGCCATGGTGCCGCGTCCCAACACGACGTGCCTGGGGCTCGAGTACTTCTGCTTCGAGGGCGACGGTCTCTGGACCAGCGACGACAACGACCTCATCGAGCTCGCCAAGAAGGAGATCGCGCAGCTCGGCCTCGCCGATCCCGACAAGGTCATCGACGGCACGGTCGTGCGGCAGCAGAAGGCGTATCCCGTGTACGATTCCGCGTACGCCGAGCACCTCAGGGTCGTGCGCTCGTACATCGATGCGATTCCCAACCTGCACACGGTCGGGCGCAACGGGATGCACAAGTACAACAACGCCGACCACTCGATGCTCACCGCGATGATGGCGGTAGCGAACATGCGCGGCGCCTCGCACGACGTCTGGGCGGTCAACACCGACTTCGACTATCACGAGGAGCAGAAGCTCGAGCCCGACACCTCCAAGGGCGCTCCGCCCCCCCAGGTGCCGTCGGCGCGCGCGGGCATCGCGTGATTGCGAGGTGGTCGTCGGCGTCGATGCGACGTGCTGGGCCAACGCGCGCGGCTACGGCCGGTTCGCCCGGGAGCTGATGCGCGCCCTCGTCGCCCTGGCCCCCGAGCACCGCTTCGTATGCTTTGGGGACCAGCGCGCGTTCGAGGCCTTCCCGCTCGAAGCACCTAACGTGGAACAAGTCGTCGTCGCCCTCGACGCGTCGCCGACCATCGCCGCGGCCGCCGACGGCGCACGCTCGCCGCTCGACATGCTGCGACTCACCCGCGCGGTCTGGCGAGCGTCGCCCGACGTCTTCTTTTCGCCGTCCGTGTACACGTACTTCCCGCTCCCGCCGCGCCAGCGCGCCGTCATCACGATCCATGACGCGATTGCGGAGCGGTTTCCCGAGTTGACACTCCCGTCGCCGCGGGCGCGCCTCTTTTGGCGCCTCAAGGTCGGGCTCGCGCTCCGCCAGGCCGATGTCGTCCTCACTGTCTCGCAGTACGCCAAGCGCGACATCGCCCGCGTGCTCGGCGTTTCTCCCGCTCGCATCCGAGTCGCCGTCGAGGCGCCGGCCGAGGCCTATACTCCAACGACGCAGAGCGACGCGGTCGCCCAGGCGCGCGAATACGGCGTCCCGCACGGCGCTCCGTGGTTCACCTACGTCGGCGGCTTCAATCCGCACAAGCGCCTCGATCTGATCATCCGCGCGCACGCGACGCTCGCGCGCGAGTCGGCGCGACCGCCGCACCTGCTCCTGGTGGGAACCACGAGCGGCGACGTGTTCTTCGGAGAGTCGGGCAAGCTGCGCGCCCTCATCGCCGAGTGTGGCACCGAGGCGCTGGTGCATTGGACCGGTTTCGTCCCCGACGATGCGCTGCGCGCGCTCCACAGCGGCGCCGTCGCCAATCTCCTCCCCTCGGAGTGCGAAGGATTCGGGCTCCCCGCGGTCGAGGCGGCGGCGAGCGGCGCACCCGTCATCGCGACGACCGAAAGCCCGCTCCCCGAGCTGCTCGAGGGCGGGGGTATCTTCGTTGCACCCGGCGACGAGGCAGCACTGACCGAGGCCATGCGTCGCCTGCTCAACGATCGCGAGCTGCACGGCGCCAGCGCCGCCGCCGCGCTCTCGCGCGCACGTGCGCTCACCTGGAGCGCCGGCGCGCGCGCGACGCTCGACGCACTGCTCGAGGCGGCCGCATGAGCGCGCTCCGCTTCCTGATGCTCACCACCTTCTATCCGCCGCACAACTTCGGTGGCGACGGGATCGGGATCCAGCGCCTCTCGCGCGGTCTGGACAAGCGCGGTCATCACGTGACCGTGGTGCACGACACCGACGCGTACACCTTGCTCAACCCCAGCGCGAAGCTCAACGTCCCCGATCACGATAGCGACGAAGGGGTCGAAGTCATCAGGCTGCGTAGCGGGGCTCCCGCGGTCTCAGCACTCCTCACGCAGCAGCTCGGCCGCCCAGTGGTGAATGGCGCGCGCATCGGCCGCATCGTCGAGGACGGACAGTACGACGTGGTGAACTTTCACAACGTCTCGCTCATCGGCGGCCCCGGACTTCTTCGCTACGGACGCGACGCGATCACCCTCTACATGGCGCACGAGCACTGGCTCGTCTGCCCGACACACGTCCTGTGGCGGCATGGGAAGGAGCTGTGCACCGGACGCGAGTGCGTGCGCTGTTCGCTCTCGTATCATCGTCCCCCGCAGCTCTGGCGCTATACCGGCACGCTCGAGCGCGAAGTCGCGCACCTCGACGCCGTGATCGCGATGAGCCAGTTCTCGCGCGCCAAGCATCGCGAATTCGGCCTCGAGCGCGACATGGAAGTCCTGCCGTACTTCCTCCCCGACCCCGAGTCGCTCCACGTTCCGGTGGCAACTGGTCCATCGCCGCATCCGCGCCCGTACTTCTTCTTCGTGGGGCGGCTGGAGCGCATCAAGGGGTTGGATGACGTCATCCCGGTCTTTCGCGACTTCCCCGATGCGGACCTCCTCATCGCCGGCGACGGGACGCACGGAGAGCACCTGCGCGCCCTTGCCGCCGGCATGCCTAACGTGAAGTTCCTCGGACGCGTCGCGCCGGAGGACCTGCGGCAGTACTATCAGCACGCGGTGGCGCTGGTCGTGCCGTCGGAGTGTTACGAGACGTTCGGGATCGTCCTCATCGAGTCGTTTCGTCAGGGAACGCCGGTCATCGCGCGGCGCCTCGGGCCGTTTCCCGAGATCGTCGAGGCATCCGGGGGAGGCGAGTTGTTCACCACGCGCGATGACCTGCTCGGCGCGATGCGCCGGCTGCAAGGCGATCCCTCGCATCGGGAACAACTCTCGCGTGCAGGTTACGCGGCGTACGTGGATCGCTGGTCGGAGCGGGTCGTGGTGCCGCAGTATCTCGAGATCGTTCGGCGCGCTGCGGTGCGCCGTGGACATGCGCGCGTCGTCGACGCGCTGGCGACTCAGGAGGTCGCGTGAACGTCTTCATCACTGGCGGGTGCGGCTTCATCGGGTCTCACCTCGCCGAGCGACTGCTCGACCGGGGTGACCGCGTGCAGTTGCTGGATGACCTGTCGACCGGGAGCATGCAGAACATCGCGCATCTCGTCGGGCGCCCAGGGTTCAGCTACCGCATCGGCTCGGCGCTCGACGTCCCGCTCGTCACCGAACTCGTCGACTCGGCCGACGTGACCGTGCACCTGGCGGCAGCCGTCGGCGTCAAGCTCATCGTCGAACGCCCCGTGCACACGATCGAAACGAACGTGCGCGCGACCGAGGTCGTGCTGGGTGCGGCGGCGCGGAAGAAAAAGCTGGTCGTGGTCGCGTCGACCTCCGAAGTGTACGGCAAGTCCACGTCGATCCCATTCCGCGAGGATCAGGACCTGCAGCTGGGGCCAACCTCGCACTCGCGGTGGGCCTACGCCTGCTCCAAGGCACTCGACGAGTGGCTCGCCCTCGCGTACCTGCGGGAGAAGGGAGTGCCGGTGATCATCACCCGCTTCTTCAACACCGTCGGACCGCGCCAGACCGGGCAGTACGGGATGGTGCTCCCCAACTTCGCCGCGCAGGCGCTGCGCAACGAACCAATCACCGTGTATGGCTCGGGCGATCAGTCGCGCTGCTTCGGGCACGTGCGCGACGCGGTCGAGGCACTCCTCCGCCTCATGGCGCTCGACGCCGCAGTCGGCGAGGTCTTCAACGTCGGTGCGACCCAGGAGATCTCGATCCGCGGGCTCGCCGAGCAGGTGCGGGACGCGGCGGGGAGCAGCTCGGAGATCATTCTTCGGCCGTACAACGAGGTCTATGCGGCCGGCTTCGAGGACATGATGCGGCGCGTCCCCGACGTCGCCAAGCTGGAGCGTGTGACGGGGTTCAAGCCGCAGACGTCTCTCGAGGTGATCATTCGAGATGTCGTGGAGGACCAGCGGACCCGCTTGGCGGCCGCGGCAGGCAACTCGCCTCTTGCCGCGGTCCGCTCCTGATCGGCATGCGCGCGATCCTCACCTATCACTCGATCGACGAGTCCGGCTCACCGATTTCGGTGGGACGCTCGGCGTTTCGCGCGCACGTCCGCTGGCTCGCGTCGGGCGCGGTTCGCGTCCTCCCGCTCGCCGAACTCATGGCCGCCCCGGATGAGGAAGGGAAGGATGCGGTGGCGATCACCTTCGACGATGGCTTCGTGAACTTCGCCGAGGAAGCGGCGCCCGTGCTGCGCGACGCTGCGCTCCCATCGACCGTATTCGTCGTGCCGGAGCATGTCGGGGGAACCAACGAGTGGGGGGGGCAGGCGGTCCCCGGCATTCCTTCGTTACCCCTGATGGGTTGGGAAGCGTTAGGCGAGCTGGCGTCGTCGGGCGTCACACTCGGCGCGCACACTCGCCGCCATCGTGACCTGACGAAGGTGCGCGGAGCCGCGCTCGAGGACGAAGTCGCGGGGTGCGTGGAGCGAATGGCCGCTGAGCTTGGCGAGCGCCCGAAGACCTTCGCGTATCCGTACGGAGCGGTCGATGCCGCGGCGGCCACCGTGGTGCGCGACGTCTTCGCGTGGGCCTGCACCACCGAGTTGCGCGTGCTTCGTCGCGACGAGGATCGTGCGCTCCTCCCGCGCCTCGACATGTTCTACTTCCGCGACCCCGGGCAGCTCGAGTCGTGGGGGCGGGCGGCATTTCGGCGTCGTCTGTGGCTCCGTGCGCAGGGGCGCCGCGTGCGACAATTCGTGCGGCGCGAGGGGAGGGCCGCATGAGCGCGCGTCTCCCGTTCTACTCCATCATCGTCCCTGCGCATCAGGCGTCGGGAATGCTCCCGCGCACGTTAGGCGCACTGGTCGACAGCGACATGCCGCGCGACCGCTGGGAACTCATCGTCGTCGACGATGCCAGCAGCGACGATACGGCCTCGGTCGCGGCCCGCTACGCCGACACGGTCATTCGCCTTCCGGGCAAGCCCCACGGTCCGGCGTACGCCCGCAATCGCGGGTTTGACGTGTCGCGCGGTGACGTGGTGATGTTCTTCGACGCCGACGTCGTCGTGCATCGCGACACGGTGCGCCTCTTCGCCGAGGTCATGGAGGCGAATCCCGAGGTCGGCGCGACGTTCGGCTCCTACGACACGACGCCCCCGGATCCCGGCTTCTTCTCGCAATACCGCAACCTGATGCACCACTACGTGCACCAGTGCAACGGTGGCGAGGTGGAGACCTTCTGGGCGGGTGCGGGAGCGGTGCGCCGCCAGGTTTTCGACGACGCCGGGATGTACGACGAGTGGCACTTCGCCCGCCCGCAGATCGAGGACATCGAGTTCGGCGCCCGCGTGCGCGGACTGGGGAAGAAGATCCTCCTCTGCCCCCAAATCCAGGTCACGCACCTCAAGCGGTGGACATTCCGGAACGTGGTGCGCACCGATCTCCGTGATCGCGGAATCCCCTGGGCGCGCCTCCTCGCGCACCGCAACGCCGTGCTGTCGAGCACCACGCTCAACCTCCGCTGGACCGAAAAGCTCAACGTGATCCTGGTGTGGAGCTCGCTCGTGCTCTTCTTCGCCGCTGCGTGGAATCGCTCCTGGACGCTGTTCGCCATCGCGGTGGTGTGCCCAGTCATCGTGCTCCTGTTCAACGTGCCGATGCTGCGCTTCTTCCTGCGCACGCGAGGACCGCTGTTCGCCTTGCGGGTGATGCCGGTCCACCTGATGTACTACTTTCTGAACGGTATTTCCTTCGGCGTGGGGCTCCTGCTGCAGCAGACCATCGGCGCACCGTTGCCGAATCCCACGATGGAGGCGTACGCCGAAATGGGCGTGCAACGCTGGCCGCCGATTCCCTCGAAACATCGTCGAAGCTCGTGGACCGCCGACAAAGAGTAGTCGTCAAGAGCCGGGGAGACACCATGTCGTTAGATCCCGCACCGGAATCGCGTTCCCGCCCGTTGGACGCGGACTTTTCCGGCGAGAACACCGAAGAGCGGCTGATGCCCGCGTTGGAGCTGGCCTTTGCGCCGCTGCACAAGGCGGCGTTCGGCACTGCGACCGGCGTCGCCGGCGCGTTGCTGCTGGCGGGGCTCACGATCGTGAAGATCCTTAGCCCGCGCGCGCAGGACTTCCCGCTCGGCCTCCTCGGCGAGTACTTCGCCGGCTATTCGGCGACGTGGGGAGGGGTGCTGGTGGGCGCGGTATGGGGCTTCACGGTCGCATTCGTCGCCGGCTGGTTCGTCGCCTTCTGCCGCAACCTGGCCCTCGCCATCGTCGCGTTCAGCTATCGCACGCGCGCCGAGATGGCGCAGACGCGCGAGTTCCTCGATCACATCTGACTTCTTCCCTCCCCCCGGACGTCATGTCGACATCACGCGATGCAAACCTGCAGAGCACGTTGCTCTCGCTCAACGCGCGGGCGTGGGGGATCGCCTTCGGGCTCGTCCTCGGCGGTGGGCTGTTCCTCGCCACGCTCTTCCTCCTGATCAAGGGGGGGCCGACGCCTGGGCAGCATTTGCAGCTGCTCGGGGCATTCTTCCCCGGATACCGGGTGACGTTCCTGGGGAGTCTCGTGGGATTCGTCTATGGATTCGTCCTCGGCTACGCGCTGGGGCGGATCATCGGCGAGGTCTACAACCGTCTCGCCTTGCGCTGATCGACAGGCAGCGTCGCGTTAGCGCTCCAATCATTCGCACTCCACAGCCATGACTGCACTGCGTGTCGCCGTCGCCGGGCTCGGCAACGCGGCGGTGAACCTGCATCTCCCTGCGCTCGTCTCGATTCCGCACGCGCAGGTCGTCGGCGGCTGCGACCCCAGCGAGGCGACGCGCCTCGCGGCCGGCAAGCAGTTTGCCTTTCCCGTGTTTGCCACGCTCGCCGAGGTGCTGAGCTCGACGTCGCCCGACGTCGTCATCGTGTGCGCGCCGCCAAAGGCGCACAAGGCGATTTGTCTCGAGGCGCTCGCGGCAGGGACGCATGTGCTGTGCGAGAAGCCGCTGGCGACCAGCGTCGCCGAAGCCCAGGAGATCATCGACGCCGCGGCCAGGGCAGGACGCCGAC
>CAZWVG010000126.1:0-15459 GCA_964637355.1 uncultured Gemmatimonadaceae bacterium | reverse complement strand
CCTCGAGCTCAAGCGCGAATGTGCGGCATTGCCGGAATAGTCTCCCGTGAACGCGAGCACGCGCCCGACGCCGAAGCGTTAGGCGCGATGCTCGAGGCGATCGCCCATCGCGGACCCGACGGCGACGGCATCCACATCGAGGGCCCCGCAGCACTCGGCCACAAGCGACTGGCGATCATCGACCTCGAGGCCGGGCGCCAGCCCATGTGCAACGAGGACGGGACGATCTGGATCACGTTCAACGGCGAGATCTACAACTACGTCGAGCTGCGCCGCGAGCTGACGCGCCATCACCAGTTCCGCACGCACAGCGACACCGAGGTCATCCTCCATCTCTACGAAGAGTTGGGGGAACGCTGCCTCGAGCGCCTGAACGGCATGTTCTCGTTCGCCATCTGGGATGGGCGGCAGCAGCGCCTCTTTGCCGCGCGTGACCGGATCGGCATCAAGCCGTTCTACTGGACGATGACCGATCGCTCGCTCCTCTTCGCCAGCGAGCCCAAGGCGATCCTCGCCACCGGGATGATGGACGTCGAGCCCGATGCCGCCGGTCTCGAGGAATATCTCACCTTCCAGTTCTGCCTCGGCGAGCGCACGCTCTTCCGCGACATTCGCAAGTTGGAGCCCGGGCATTACCTCACGTTTCGCCCTGGGCGCGACAGCGCGCCGTCGGACGTCTGCTACTGGGACTACAACTACGAGCTCGACTTCCACCACACCGAGGAATACTACCGCGAGCAGCTGGTCGAAATCCTCAACGACGCGGTCAAGTTGCAGCTGCGGAGCGACGTCCCGGTCGGGGCGCACTGCTCGGGCGGCATCGACTCGTCGACTGTAGTTTCGCTCGCCGCGCGGCACTTCCCCGGCACCTTCAAGACGTTCACCGGCGCCTTCCGCGAAGGGCCGCAGTACGACGAGACTCGTTATGCGCGGGCCGTCGCCGAGAACGTGAAGGCCGATTATCACGAGGTCTGGCCGTCGGCACGTGAGTTCGCCGACACCCTCCCGTGGCTGATCTACATGATGGACGAGCCGGCGGCGGGGCCCGGGCTCTTTCCGCAGTACTCCGTCTCCAAGCTTGCGCGCGAGCACGTGAAGGTGGTGCTCGGCGGGCAGGGAGGCGACGAACTGTTCGGCGGCTACGCACGCTATCTCGTCGCCTACCTCGAACAGGCGCTCAAGGGGGCGATCTACGGCACGGGGAGCGACCCTCGTTATGTGGTGTCGTGGGACTCGATCGAGCCGAGCCTGGGGATGCTCAAGCAGTATCGCCCCATGCTGCAGAGCTTCTTCAAGGACGGGCTCTTCGAGGACATGGACCGGCGCTACTTCCGCCTGGTCTCGCGCATCGAGGACGCCGACACGCTCATCACCGGCGATGTGTGGAACGAGGGGGCGCGCGGGCGGATGTTCGAGTCGTACGCGCAGATCTTCAACAACCCGTCGACCAAGTCGTACTTCAACAAGATGACCAACTTCGACCTCAAGACGCTCTTGCCGGCGTTGCTGCAGGTCGAGGATCGTACCAGCATGTCGGTGTCGCTCGAGTCGCGCGTTCCGCTCCTCGATCACCGCATCGCCGAGTTGGTCACGCGCATGCCGCCGGCCATGCGATTCAAGGGGGGCGACTCCAAGCGCATTTTCCGCGAGTCGATCCAGCCGTTCATCCCCGAGGTCGTCTTCACCCGGCGCGACAAGATGGGCTTCCCCGTGCCGCTCACCGAGTGGCTGCGCGGCCCCATTCGTGATTTCGTGGGCGACATCCTGCTGAGCGATCGCGCGCGCCAACGCGGGGTCTATCGCATGGCCGGCGTGGAGCAGTTGCTCGGCAAGGAAGCGGTGTTCGGTCGCCAGCTGTGGGGGCTTCTCTCGCTCGAACTCTGGTATCGCGCGTTCGTCGACGGGGATCGCCTCCCCCCGCGCCGCGTAGGCCGCGCCGTCGCCGCCATTTCCTGATCGGTCCACCTCCGTGAACCACGAGCAGTCGCGCGTCCCGCAGGTGCCGGCGCGGTCCACCCGCCTGGCGATGCTGGCTGCGTTGGGCGTCGTCCTCCTGCATGCTGCCGGTGTGTGGGGACATCCCTCGCTCTGGTGGGGGGACAATGGGCGCTGGTTGCACGAACTCGATCGCGTCGCGCACGGCGCGGTCTTCTATCGCGACATCTACTGGGCCTTCCCTCCGCTGGCGATGTGGCTCCTCGGCGGGCTCACGCGCATCGTCGGGGCCGACCTGGTGCAGGTCTGGACGCTCACGACGCTCGTGGCCATCTCGATCGCGCTGGCCTACGGTGCCGTCGTCGCGCGCCTCGTCCCGGGACGCCTGGCCGCGCTCGTCGCGGCGACCGGGATGGTGCTCGGGGCCGCGTACTCGCAGCAGGCGTCGGCACCATTGGCGTTAGGCATGTACACGCCGGCGGTCCCGGTGGCCGGGCTCTGCCTCATGTTGCAGCTGGTGGCCTTCCTGCGCGACTGGGAGCGCCCGTCGCTCGGGACGGCGATCGCCGTCGGCATTCTCGGCGGACTCGGCTTCCTCGCCAAGCACGACGTCTGGTTTGCGTGCGCCTGGCTCACGCTTGCGGCAGGCGCGTTCACGGCGCCCGGGCGCGAGGGACGCGTGGCGCGCCTCTTCGCCGCCGGGGGAAGCTTCGCGGTTGTCGCCGGCATCGGCGTGGGCATCCTCGCTGCGCAGCACGGCGTCGGCGCGCTCCGCGACATCTTCACGGGCTTTGGACACGTCGCCGAGTTCTCGGGAGTGAATCTCCCCGACATGTCGCAGATCGTCGTCGAGCTGGCGGTGTTCGGGATCGCGCTGGCCATCGTTTGTGCGCTGGCCTTCGTTACCGGGGCCTCGCGCAGCCGTACCGTCTTGTTCGCGCTCGCGGGGGGCGTCGTTCTCTCCGTCGCGACCATGGCGATCTGGCTGTGGCAGGCCGAACGCATTGGCCGGCAGATGATGGAGCACGCGCCCAGGCTCCCGACCCTCTTCGAGATGGCGTTGCAGCCGGTCGAGGGGAGCGCGGCAGTGCGGGTGCGGAAGGCATTCGGCGTCCTGCGACTGCAGATGCTGCGGCACCTCATTCCGCTGTTTGTCCCGCTGGCGATGCTCGCGCTCCTGGTCGCGCTGCGCAAGCGCGTCGAAGATCGTCGGCTGTGGAACCTCGTGGTCATCCTCCTCGTCGCCGGTCTCGCGCTACGCGCCCGGCGCATGGTGTCGTTCACCGAGTGGTCGGTGCTGATGGTCGAGCTCCCGGTGTACGTGGCGGCGGCGACACTCCTCTGGCCGTCGCTTCGGCGCAGCGGTGCGCTGTTCTTTCCGCTCGGCTGCGCGGTGCTCATCGTCTTCGCGGCGCGCATGCACTGGCGATTTGGATACGGCGTGGGGAGCCGGCGCGGCGTGCAGGAAGCGGTCGCGACGCCGCGCGGCACGGCGCGCCTTGCCCCCGGGCTGGCTCGCGATCTCGCCTTCATCCGGCACCTGGCCGACGCCACGGACCCGAGCGGGATCCGCCCGTTGTTCTCGTTCGGTTACAGCGGAGGGCTCGCCTACTTCGCCGGTCGTCCATCGGTCGATCCGCTGACACAGGGGTTCCGCCTGTCGCTCCTTCCGACTCCCGATAGTGCCTATCGAATCGTCGCCGCGCAGAAGGATCGTCTCCTCCTCGTCGACAACACGTCGTATGTCGATGGCATACCGTCGGCGCGCTTTGCGCCATGGAAGTGGATGCCGGAGATGCTCCCGAATCCGTACCAGCGGGTCGATCGCGCCTTCTTCGAGAAGCTGCGCGAGGGGTGTCGTGAGGTGACGCTTCCGGGGGAGCGCTCGGCGATCTTCACGATGTACGATTGCGCGCCGTCTGTCGCGCCGGTGGCGGCGCAGGCTGCGGTCGACTCGCTCGCCCCGCCTCCCGCCTCGCCGAAGGAGTCGCAGTGAGCGCCGCCGCCGCCTCAGCGGGAGGACTGCCGCGCGCTGCAGCTGGCGGAGCGTCCGTGGGGCGCACGCGCTGGTGGGAGCGCCTCGGGCGCCAGCGCCTGACGCTGTTCGCCTTGGCCTTCCTCGCCTACGCTCCCGGCTTCTGGTGGGGCGTGCCGTACGCCTCTGGTCCCGATCGCACCAACGCATGGGGCGTCGACGATGAACCGCCGCTCGGCCCGCTCGCCCAGGCCGACGACATCCTGCACCCCAAGGCGACGCAGAATCCGAATCTCGGCTACCCCATGTTGCACCCGTTCCTCGTGCTGGGGAGCTTTGCGCCGTACATGGGCTATCTCGTGGTGAGCGGGGGGCTCAAGCATCCCACCGTGGCGTATCCGCACGGCTTCACCGACGCGGTGACGGCGCTCCGGACGCTCACGCTCATCGCCCACTTCCTCTCGGTGTTGTTGGGGATCGGGGTGGTGATGTGTGCCTATGAGATCGGGCGCGTGCTGTGGGGCGAGCGCACCGGCTTCGCCTCGGCGATCGCGGTGATGCTCATGTACCCGATGTTCTACTACGCCCGCAACTCCAACGTCGACGTGCCGGTGCTCTTCTTCACCGCCGCCGCGTTGTGGGCCTTTGCGGTGATCGTGCGCGACGGGCTCACCATGCGGCGCGCGCTCACGTTCGGCGTGGCGGTGGGGCTGGCCGTCGCGACCAAGGAACCATCCTTCGCGTCGTTTGTCTTCGCGCCGGTGGCGATGCTCTTCCTTCCCGCGCCGGGATCGCGGGAGATCCCGGCGCGCTCCCCCGCGTTCTGGCGCGTGGCGTTGGCCGGCGCAGCAGCCTCGCTCCTCACGTACGCCCTGGCCAGCGGCCTCGTCATCGACCACCGTCGCTGGATCGCGCACATCGAGTTCATCCAGTCGCGCCTCACCGACCTCGAGGCGAACGGGATCGCCTTCGTGCACATGTATCCGCGCACGTGGGAGGGGAACCGCGACTTCGTCATCCGCCTGACGACGCTCCTGGCCAACTCGCTCACCTGGCCCGGTCTCGCGTTCGCTGTCGGGTCGGTGGTGGTCGTGCTCCGCCGGATGCAACGCGACGCGGTGCTCGCCTTCTCGGGGATCGGCTACCTCGCGGTCCTCTTCTTCTCGGCGCGCACGGCGCAATTGCGCTACGTGATGCCAGCGGCCTTCATCCTGGCGATCTACGCCGGGCGCGGCGTCGTGCTGGCGTGGGAAGCGAGAAGCGCGTGGCGTGTCCCCCTGCTCGCGCTCGCGGCTACCGGCGCCACGGTGCTCGCGTTCTGGGCGCTCGACCTCACCGGGGCGATGATCCGCGATTCGCGCTACGAAGCCGGTCGATGGATCGCGGCGACCGCGCGTCCCGGCGACGCCATCGAGTACTTCGGAGCTGAATACAAGAATCCCCCGTTTCCTGCATCGGTCTCGTCGCGGCAGGCGATCCCGTTCCAGGGAAGCATGTTTCGCGCAGACACGAGCGACGCGGCGGTGCGCACGATCGAGCAGGCATGGCGAGAGCGGCAACCGCGCTTCGTCCTCCTCATGCCGGACTATACAAACCCCGGAAAGCCATACGCGTCGACCTGTCCGCCGGCCACGTTTCGCGCGCTCGAAGACGGCACGATGGGGTACAAGCCGGCCGCGCTCTTCCAGTCGCCGCCGCTCCTCCCCTTCGTGAGCCGCCCGCCGCTGGACTATCCGGTGGTCAACCCGCCGATCCGCATCTACGAGCGGATTGCGCCGTCAGCGGCGAGCGGGGCATGACGCCCGAAGCGCGGCAGCGACTCTGGTCGTTCGTGCGGCTCGCCATCGCGATCGCACTCCTCGCCTTCCTGGCGGGGAGCGGGGTGATCGAGTGGCCGCGCATGCGCGGCCTGCTGCACGCGTGGCCGCTGACGCTCGCCGCGCTCGCGCTCCTCTTTCTCGGAATGGTCCTCGCGTCGTGGCGCTTCTGTCGCCTCACCGAGGCACAAGGACTCCACGTGAGCCTCGCCAACTCGGTGCGACTCACCCTCATCGGCAATGCGGCGAACCTCGTACTCCCCACCGTGGGGAGCGACCTCGTTCGCCTCTGGTTCGCTTCGGATGGCCACACCGGGCGGCGCACCGAGATCGCGACGATCGTGCTCCTCGACCGCGTCCTCGGCCTCGTGGGGATTCTCCTCCTCCCGATCGCCCTCGCCCCCTTCTTCCCATCGGTTGTCGCGTCGTCGCCGGTGATCCTCTGGATCCTCGGTGTCTCGGCGGCAGCCTCCATCGCGGTCCTCACGGGCATCCTGGTCGCGCTTTCGCGTCGCGGGATCGCCAGCGCGCCGGTGCAGTGGGCGTTGCGCACGTTTCCGCTGCGCGGCTATCCGCAGCGCATCCTCGACACGATCCACCGCTACCGCAGCAATGCCGGCGTGTTGGCGGTTGCCGTCTTCTGGTCGGTGGCGGCGAACCTCTGTGCCGCCGCATGTATCGCCTGTTTGCAGCTGGCGACGCACCCGGGATCGGCAGCGCTTCTCGGCGCCTTCCTCACGTCGCTGGCCTTCGTCCTGAACAACGTCCCCATCACGCCAGGGGGGATCGGCTTCACCGAAGCCGCCGTCGCTTCGCTGTACGGGATCGCCGGGCTGCAGGGGGGTGCGGAAACGATGCTGGGAATGCGCGTCCTCTTCCTGATGCTCGCCCCGGTTGGAGTTTACCTCTATTTCCGCGGCGTGCGCTCGTACCTCACGGCGAGCCCGAAGCCGCAAACGTCGACCGGGCACGCGTGAGCCTCTCCCGCTGCACGTGACTTCCCCCCTTCCCGAAGCGATGTCCGCGCCGAGCACCGCGCCAGGCGATGGCGTGCGCGCGCTCGATACCGACGACATTCCAGCGTTGCTCGCGCTCGCCCACGAGGCGATTCCGGGCACAATGGCGTCGAGACTCGGCCCCCGCTTCTCCGAACGCTATCACCGCGCGCTGCTGGAGGAGCCAGCATTGCAGCTGGACGGGTATTTCAGCGGCGGCGAGCTCCAGGGCTTCATCGTCTACAGCCACGACGTCCGGGAGGCGCTGCGGTCCGCCTATCGGCGGCACCGAATGACGTTCGCCTCGGCGCTGCTGCGCTCCGCGCTCTCACCGAAGCGCATCGGGTACGTGTTGCGCATCGCCGGCTCAATCCTCGGGCGTAGTCCGGAACCCGGCATGGCGATTCGCGCCGAGTTGCTGACGATTGCCGTGCGCCCCGCAGTGCGAGGACGCGGCGAGGGGCGTCGCCAGGGGGGCGTGAACGTTCCGCATGCGCTTGTCGCGCGGGCAATCGACTACCTTCGCGCGAAGGAAGTGCCGGAGGTGAAGGTCTTCTGTCGCCCCATCTCCGAAGACCCGGCGGCGAACGGCTTCGTACGCAAGGAGGGGTTCGAGTTGAGAGGTGAAGTCGAGCGGTGGGGAATCCGCACCAATCTCTACGTCCTCCGTCTCGAGTCGCGTGACGGGACGGGCGCGCTCTCCGTCGTCCGGGCATGAAGATCCTCACGATCGTCGGGGCGCGCCCGCAATTCATCAAGGCGTGGCCCATCGGGCGCGCCCTCGCCGGGGCCGGGATAGACGAGCACCTCGTACACACCGGGCAGCACTACGACGATCGCATGTCGCAGGTCTTCTTCGACGAGATGGGGATCCGTCGCCCGGACCGAAATCTGGAGATCGGGAGCGGCTC
The DNA here is from genome assembly GCA_964637355.1 of uncultured Gemmatimonadaceae bacterium. Taxonomy (GTDB): domain Bacteria; phylum Gemmatimonadota; class Gemmatimonadetes; order Gemmatimonadales; family Gemmatimonadaceae; genus SCN-70-22. The sequence goes on along the minus strand of CAZWVG010000126.1, from coordinate 7,826 downwards.
GCACGGCGCGCAGACCGGGCGCATGCTGATCGCGCTCGAGGCGGTGATGCAGGAGGAGCGCCCCGACTGGGTGCTCGTCTACGGCGACACGAACACGACGCTGGCCGGCGCCGTCGCCGCGTGCAAGCTCGAAATTCCCATCGCCCACGTCGAGGCAGGGCTCCGCTCCTTCAATCGCTCGATGCCCGAGGAACACAACCGGGTACTCACCGATCATTGCTCCACTCTCCTCTTCTGCCCCACGCAGACCGCGGTGGACAACCTGCGGCGCGAGGGGGTGGATCGCGGCGTCGAGCTGGTGGGAGACGTGATGTACGACGCCGTCCTGCACTTCGGCGCGGTTGCGCGCACGAAGTCGGCGATCCTCCGAGAGGCGGGGGTGGAAGGAGAGCGGTACATCCTTGCGACGATCCACCGCGCGTACAACACGGACGATCCCGACCGACTGCTGGCCCTCCTGCGGGCGCTCGACCAACTCGACGACGCGGTAGTCCTCCCGGTTCATCCGCGCACCCGCGCGCGCCTCGTCGACCACGCTCCCGATGCACGGTTTTCGAGACTGCGGATGATCGACCCGGTCGGTTACCTGGACATGCTCCAGCTGGAGCAGAATGCGCGCGCGATCGTGACCGATTCGGGCGGGGTGCAGAAGGAGGCGTTCTTCTTCGGCGTCCCCTGCTTCACGCTTCGCCCCGAGACCGAGTGGGTCGAGACGGTAGAGAGCGGGTGGAACGTCCTGGTGAGCGAGGACGCGAGCGTCACCGGCGGGCTGGACGCGCTGCTCGCGGCCTGGAGGCGTCCGAGCGAGCCTCCTCCGCCGCTATTCGGGCGCGGCGACGCAGCGACACTCATCGTGCAGCGACTCACCAGCGAAGCGCTCTGAAGAGCACGGAAGCTGCACGGTTCCAACTATTTACCTGCGGAATGCTTTTCCGCGACCTGTCGCCCGCCCGCTAAGAATTGACGACGAAATGCAACAACGCCGCTTGGGAAACCAAGCGGCGTCGTCGTTGTGGTCCTGCGAGCTCTGGAAGTGGCTCGATCGCTTTAGCGTGCGATCGGAGCGTTCACGACTTAGGAGCAGCGCGCGTTCGGGTTCGTGGTGCAACCGTCGCCGCGACGCACAGCGCCGTCGGTGAGGCCGTAACGGCCCTGAAGCGTGATCTCGCGGAACGTGCCGAACTTCGTGAGCTCAGGCGTCTGGTACATCGGAAATTCCTCCTCTTGCTCCGGGAACTGGCCCCGGCGCCTTGCGATCCCCCGTGATCGCACATCCTTCTTGCGAATCGAAAGTGAATCGCAAGATAGCCCTGCCAATCGGTTATTCGCTACTGCTCAAAAGTACGAAGCCACCACTCGGCCTGCGTCGCAGCTACCAGTGCGGCTCCTCGCTCCCGGTCCTTCACTCTCCCTGCCAGGAATCCGTCGATTTCGTCCAACAGTTTCCCGTGATCTGCAATACCCAGACTTGCGAGAAGCATGCCACCCCGGAACAAGTCGCGTGCCTCTGTCAGATGAGCGTCAAGGGTGCGATCCAGGTAGGTGGAGGGCATCCCTGTGCGCTCCTTTCGGGGGGCCAGGAGCTCGTCCGGAAGCAGTCCCTTCATGGAGCGTCGCAGCAGGTATTTGTTCTGACGCGCCGAATTGCTCTCCCAGCGCGGCCGGGTAGCCGCAAACCGGATGATGCGGGCATCGAGCAGGGGGGTGCGCAGCTCGACCCCTTCATTTTGGCAGATCGAGAAGACCAGCGCTGTGATCCGCTCCGCAAACGCGGATCGCAGGTACCACGTCCGCTCGGCGGCGGAATGCCCTTCGCCCGGGCGCCGCTGGTAGTCGTTGCGGCGCCGCGCCAGCAGCTCTGGCGAGTTGCGCATCGGCTCCGCCATCCACGCGGGGAGCTCGCGAACGCCCGACTCGGCCAACGGACGCCCGCCGCGCAGGCGCGCAATCAATGACAGCGCCCCGGGCGACAGGTTCGGTTGCACGGCCGTCTTGAAGACCGCGTACCAGTTCATCGTACGCCAGATGGCGTGCCACTCGCGGCGGAAGGCGAGGAACCGACCCTGCCGGAAGAGATCAGCGAGAAAGACGGGAGAGGTGGAGAACCACGGGTCTCCTCCGTTTCCGTTGAGCGCGATGCGGACCCCCTGCGCGCGACAACCGAGGGCAAGCGAGCGATTCCATAGCTCGTACGTGTGGTAGAACGGCTCCTCCCGGAGCGCCGCACGCGCGAACGATGGTTCCGCGGCCGGCACCGCATCGGTAGGGATGAAATGCGGCTCTGCTCCCCAGCGTGCGGTCACCGCGGCGATGAGTTCGTCCTCGCGCCCGGGGTCGCCCGGAGGATGCGAGAATGAGATCGACCCGATCGGCGCCGGTGCCGAGGGATTGCCCAAACGCCAATTGCCCGCAGCGAAGAGCGCCGGGGAATCGTATCCCCCGCTCAGCATCACCACGCTCCCGCGCGCGAGGTCGGAGCGCTCGGCGACCGCGTCGGCGATCAGTCGCCGGAGCTCCTCAGCGGCCTCCTCGAAGGGGACACCGGAGTCCTTCTCGAAAATCGGGATATCCCACCAGCGACGCACGCGGGGCTCGGAGCCTTCGCGCCACTCGAGCCTGTGTCCGGCGGGGAGTCGCTCGATCGCGGCGATCGCCGTCTCTCGCGGTACCGCGAGGTCGACGTCGGCGGCGTCTTCGGCAAGGGCAATCAGGTTCCAGCGCGCGTCGCATCCGGGGAGCGCGCGCAGGAGGCGAAGGGAGCTCGAGATGGCGAGCGCACCGCGAATCGTGGTGAAGAAGAGCGGACGTGCCCCGGAGTGATCGCGCGCCGCGATGATGGAGCGCTCCTGCGCATCCCAGGCGACGAAGGCGAACTCTCCCTCGAGATGATCGACGCAGCCCGTCCCCCAGGCGCGCAGTGCAGCGAGGATCAGCGTAGCGGGCGCGTCGGATGGTCGCACGTCCCGCTCCCCCGCACGTGCGAGGGCATCGACGAGAGCCCCGCGATAGAAGAGGGCGGCGTGCGCAGCGACGGTGTAGCGTCCATCGGTCGCAATCCGTCGCGCCGCCTCCTCATCCCAATGGGGTACAGCCACGCCGACGAACGCATCGGGTGCGCAGCGCTGTATCGAAACCGTCGACGCTGCGGACGATACGGATCGCTCGAGCCGAGCCCGCAGGTCGTCGTCAGGGAGCGCCGCGCCCGGCCCGGCGAGGGCCAGCAGCGTGGTCACGAATGCCAGCGCGCGATCGTTTCTCCCACCTGGTCGACGGAGCCGAGATCGCGCGCAACCTCGAGGCGATAGATCGGGATCGTCGCTGCGAGCGACGCGCATCGGTCGAAAATGCGCATCGATTCCGCTCCGCCCATCAGCGGACCGAGTTTGGAGTGGGACATGAGCGTGACCGCGCCGTGCGCCGCTGGGAGTGGCGTGCGACGGACGAGTTCTCCGTTTTCGGCGTCGACGCGCTCGATCGGGATGAGTTCGTACAGGGCAGCCAAGGGGACGGCCTCGTGCTGCACGAGCGAATCGGGGAGCATGTCGAACGTGCGCTTGTCGCTCAGCCCCGTGCGCCATGCCCCCAACTCGGCGAAACGCTCGGCGGCGTCGTTCCACAGCCGAACGGAATGCACTCCGGGGTAGGCCATCCCGCGCACCGGATCGACCGGGAGGGTGTCGTCGGTGAGGAGGCGGGCGCCGTGCGACGCCAGCGTCAGCGCAAGAGTGGACTTGCCGGAGCCCTTGGGCGCGAGGAAGCCGATCCCCTGCCCTCCAAGCGAGACGCCGCTGCCGTGGAGCGAGAGGAGGCCGCGTTCGTGGACCGCGACGGCGAGGACCCGACCGAGGATGTCGACGCGCACCAGCTCGCGGTCCGTGCCGGCAACGGGATACCAGGTGAGGCTCGTGCCGCCTTCATTGACGTCGAAGGTCCCCGTGTCGTCGAAGGAGAGCCGGAGCCCCAGGGGAGTTCGAGCGAGCGTCGCGCCGACCCCGGGAATCAGCTCATCGCGCCCAACGGTGACGGGCTCGATCTCAGGCGGCTCCGACTCGTCGACGCGAAGCGTCCAGTCGACCGGCGAGTCACCGCGGTCGGTGCGGAGTTCAGGAAAGGGAAAAGGAGCTGCGAGGAGGCCGCCGAAGACGCGAAATCGCTGCATGTTGGGTGAACCCTTCCCGAATCGTCGTGGGGTGACCGCTCACCAAAGTCCGGTCGTGCTGCTGCCAAGTATAGATTCTCTCCAACCTAACGCCCCGCCCCGTTGAATTCCCTCGACACCGCCGACGCCGACGCGGCACCTCCCGGGCTTGCACGCCTCGTTCCGCTCGCCCTGGCGACCGCCCTCGCCACGGGAATCGGCGAACTGGTCCTGCGGCTGGCGGCGAGGCGCGTCCTTCCGGCGCCGGTCGCCATCAATCCGGAGTCCATCTGGCTCGGACCGCTCTCGGCGCTCCTGGTCTTCACCCCGCTGATCGTCGTGGCGTGGGTCGCCGGCCGCCTGGCGAGCGCGCGGGCTGCGTGGACCGCTGCCGTGGGGATGGCGTCGTTCCTGGCCGTATTCGACGTCCTGCTGCTCGTGCCGCGCTTGCATCCGGCGGCGCTCGCGGTTCTCGCCTTTGGTGTTGCCTCGCAAGTCGCGCTCGTTGCGCGACGCCGCCCGAGGTTCTTCGGTCGTGCGATGCGCGGAACGGCAGCGATCCTCGCCGCGGTCGCCGTCGCCGGGGGAGTGGTGCAAGCAGTTCGTAGCCGCACGCGCGCCGACGGCGTGGGGGCGGCGCCCTCGGGCGAGGCGCCGAGTGTGTTGCTGCTCGTGCTCGACACTGTGCGCGCCATGGAGCTGAGCGCGTACGGCTACGAGCGCGCGACATCACCGCGCCTCGCGGCGTTTGCCGACAGTGGAGTACGGTTCGAGCGCGCGGTGGCCACTGCCCCGTGGACGCTCCCGTCGCACGCGTCGCTCTTCACCGGTCACTTCCAGCGCGACCTCTCGGTGGGGTGGTCCACCGCACTCGATACCGTGGCGCCGACGCTCGCCGAGCATTTCGCCACGCGCGGCTACGCTACGGGAGGATTCATCGCCAACCTGCGCTACTGCGCCCGCGAGTACGGTCTGGGGCGCGGCTTCCAGACCTATCGCGACTTCGCGCTGGTGGGGAGCCAACTCGTCGGCTCGACGATGGCGGGGCGTCGGTTGATCGGACTCTATGACGACGTGTTCGACCGCTACGTACTCGCCGGGCGCAAGGACGGTGGGGAGGTGGTCGACGAATTCCTCGACTGGCAGGAGGCGCAGGGCGCGCGCCCGTTCTTCGCGTTCCTCAACTTCTTCGACGCGCACGAGCCCTACGCACCCGATGCGCCGTACGACCTGCAGTTCCTGGGTGCAGAACCGGCTACACGCAATCTCGTGGTAGGGCGCCGGCACGACCCGAAGGAAGTGGAAGGGCTGCGTGGCGCGTATGACGGCGCCATCGCTTCGCTCGATGCGCAACTGGGGCGACTCTTCGACGAACTCTCGCGTCGCGGCGTACTCGATCACACGATCGTGATCGTGACCGCCGACCACGGCGAGGAGTTTGCCGAGCATGGCTACATGTCGCACGGCAATGGCCTCAACTTCCCCGCGCTGCACGTCCCGCTCATCGTGCGGTGGCCGCGCGGCGGGATTCCAGCGGGTGCGCGCGTGCCGACGCCGGTCTCCATCGTCGACATCCCCGCGACGATCACCGAGTTGAGCGGGACGACCGAGGGGTCGCTCTTGCCGGGAACCTCGCTAGCCCCGCTGTGGCGCGGCGACAGCACGGCGCAGCGGTCGCCCATCCTTTCGGAGTTGTACTGGGTGCGCAACCAGCCCGAGTGGTATCCGGTCTCGGGGGGCAACATGCGGTCGCTGGTGCGCGGGCGCTTTCACTATATCGCCGGCCCCGACACGCGCGAGGAGCTCTACGACATCGTCACCGATCCGTTCGAGCGCAACGACCTGATGAAGGACGCGGCGTTGGCCGATACGCTGTCGTCGCTCCGGTCAGCGCTCTCTGCCTTCCCCGCCGCGGATCGCGGGGGGCGCTGACGACGAGGGGGCGCTCATGGCGCCCCCTGTTTCACCCGCTTAGTGCAGCCGCGTGCGCGGCGGGGGCCAGCCGACCCCGAGAAGCTTGCTGATGGCCTCGCGGTAGCGCGGGATCGCAGCTTGTCCTTCAGGAGTTGCCGCGATGTCATTCACTTCGGCGGAGTCGGTGCGCCAGGCGAAGAGCGCCTCGCGTCCATCGCCGTAGTGGATGAAGTGACCGGCCGAGTCGATCGTGGCCTTGATCGGCCCGAAGCGCGTGAGGTTCTTCGAGGAAGGATTCACTGCCTCTGCCGCCTCGGCCATGATCGGGCTCATTCCATCGTTTGACCCCGAGGTCCACGCGTGGGCCAGCGATGTCCCGGGCATCGTCCCCGCCGGTGCACCGCCGAGATCCACGAGCGTGGCCGCCATGTCGCGGAGCGAGACGATGGAGGAGACGCGCTGCCCGGCGGGAACGCGCCCGGGGGCTCGCACGAGCAAGGGGACGTGCAGGAGCGGGAGGTACAGCGAGTTGCCGTGCGAGTCGAGGTTGTGCTCCCCGAACTGCTCGCCGTGATCAGCAGTGACGATGAGGACGGTGTGTTCGAGATCGCCGCGCTCGCGCAGCCGATCGACGATCGAACCGATGATGCTGTCTTCGTAGGCGATGCCGCCGTCGTAGCGATCGTTCTCGGTTTTCCCCTTGTTGAAGCGTTTGCGGAACTCGTCCGGCGGCTCATAGGGCGCGTGGGCGTCCATGAAGTTGAGCATCGCGAAATACGGGCGGCGCGCCTGGCCATCACGCCAGTTGAAGAAGAGGTGCGCGATGTCGGCCGCGGTCTGGGGCTGCGACTTTCGCACGGTTTCGGTGCGCAGGTTGGGGTGGGTGATGGCGTTGCGGATCTTCCAGCGCTCGCCGTTCTCCAGTCCCTCGAGGATGAGTTTGCCGGAGCCGGTCTGGCTCAGGGTCGTGCTCCAGAGCGCCTGCCTAAAGGAGAAAGGAAAATCCTCGTAGTGCGAGAAGCCGCGGGAGATGCCGAGCTGGTAGCCGGCGTAGCCGGCGTTGGCCATGAAGCCGCCGGTGGAATAGCCTCGCGCCGTGAGCACCTGAGCGACGGTCGTGAGGGAGTCGTACATCGGGTTGAGGTAGTCGGCCCCCGCCTGCGAGGCCCACAGCCCGGTCATCATGCTGGCGTGCGACGGCGCGGTCCAGGGCGCGGCCGAGAAGGCGGCGTCGAAGACGGTCGACTCCCTGGCGAGTCGTTCGAGGACCGGTGTCGTCGGGCGCGCGTAGCCGTAGAGGCTCAGGCTCGACGCGCGCACGGTGTCGAGGATGAGCAGGACGATGTTCGGGAGATCGGCGTTCGCGGCGCTCGCCGCGGGGACCGACGGGCGGCTGAGACGCCCGCCCGTCAGGAGTCCGGTGATGCCTAACGCCAGCACTCCACCGAGGGCGAAGCGGCGCACCCAGCGCATGCCGCGCGCCGCGTCGACCGCGACACGCGCGCCGATCACGCTCCCCAGTCCGATCGCGAGGATGAGCTGCGAGATCGGGTGGATCTTCTGGTAGAGAAGGAGGATGGCAAAGACCGCCAACGATGCGAAGATCGTTGCCGCCAGCCGCAAACCTGCCCAACGCCGCGCCACCAACACGAGCAGGGCCACCGGGATCGCCGCGGCGATGAACCATGCGAGGTAGCCGCCCAGCGACAGCCAGGCGAACTCCCTGCTCGACCAGGTGAATTCCTTGAGGACGCGGAACCGGAACTCGGTCTGT
>CAZWVG010000125.1:0-15839 GCA_964637355.1 uncultured Gemmatimonadaceae bacterium | reverse complement strand
ACCTGGTGGGGAGCGAAGGGGGGAAGGTGTTCGCTGGATGTTCGGCGCTGTTGGGGCCGTACGGCGACCTGCGGGTGCGCGGCCCCGAGTGGGAGGAAGCGATGCTCCTCACGACGCTCGACCTTGGCGACATTGGGCGCGCGCGCGCCGACACGCCGCTCCTCGCCGACTTGCGCTCGGCGCTCCCGCATCTCTCGCGCTCGCTCGATGCGGCGGAGCGTGGGGATCGAGCGGGGCGCACTCCGTTCGACGCCGATGACCGGAGCGATCGCGCGTCCGACGGAAAGCGTGCAGCTGCCGGGGCGGCGCGCGCGACGACGACCGGCGGGACGTTCCCGACGGTACGCATCGTCGAGGCGTCGGAGGCGATCGACGCGCCGGAATCGAGTGGCGGGCCGCCGCCGCTGGCGATCAATGCACCGCTCGTCGAGCACTGGCTCACCCGCTTCATCCGCGACGAGATGACGCATCGCGGTTTCGAGCGCGCCGTGGTCGGGATATCGGGAGGCGTCGACTCGGCCGTCACCGCATTCCTCGCGGCGCGGGCGCTGGGACCGGAGCGCGTTCTCGGCCTCCGGATGCCGTATCGCACATCGAGCCCGGAGTCGCTCGAGCATGCGCAGCTGGTGATCGACGCGCTGGGGATCGACGCGCGCACCCTCGACATCTCGGGGGCCGTCGACGGGTACCTCGCGCACGAACCCGAAGCTGATCCCACGCGTCGCGGCAACGTCATGGCGCGCGTGCGCATGATCGCGCTCTTCGACCAGTCGGCGCGGATTCGCGGCGTCCCGTTAGGCACGGGGAACAAGACCGAGCGACTCTTCGGCTACTTCACCTGGCACGCCGACGACTCGCCGCCGATCAATCCGCTGGGGGACCTGTTCAAGACGCAGGTGTGGGCGCTGGCGCGGCACCTCGGCGTCCCCGAGGTGATCATCTCCAAACCGGCGTCTGCAGACCTGATTAGAGGGCAGACCGACGAGGGAGATTTCGGGATCAGCTACGCGCGCGCCGACGTCGTCCTGCAGTGGCTCGTGTCGGGGTACGCACCGGCCGACCTGGTGGCGCGCGGTTTCGATCCCGATGAAGTCGCCCTCGTGCGGCGCCGACTCGACGGGACGCACTGGAAGCGGAAGCTCCCGACGGTCGCCATGCTGTCGCAGACGGCGATCGGCGAATCGTACCTGCGCCCGGTCGACTACTAGCGGCGCAATGCCGGCGTCCTACGTCCTCAAGCTGCGCGACGTCATCGTGGGGCGTTCGGAACTCGCGGAGCGTGACGGCACCGCCCGCGTCGCCCGCGGTCCCTTTCGCCCGGGGCTCGGGTGGGACCTCGTCGAGCCGATCTTTGCGCTCGCCGAGGGGACGAAAGGCGGCGTGCCGGACGAGCAGCGCGAGCGCTACCGGCGCGCGCGCGACACGCTCGCCCTGGGACTCTACGCCGCGGATGGCGCACTGGTGGAGAGCATCCGCCTCGACGTGCGAAAGGATCCCGGCTCGCCCACGGGGCTCGTCCTCGACGCAGAAATCGTCGACGACGCATTCTGGAACGGCTGATCCCTCGCCGGTCGTGGCGTCGGCCGTCGGCCGCGCGCAACCGAGGTGGCTCGACCGGGCTCGAGAGGTGTGTCCCGTGGCGCATCCCCCTGACACGTTTTGACCTGGCGGTGGTACCATACGGGGCGCGCGCCGCAGGTGCGCCGCGCTCCGCCCCTCCACCTCTCGTCAACACCCCCCATGTCCACGTTGCTACGCCGCGTATTGGTCGCCGCCCTCGTGCTTGTGCTCCCGTCGATGGCGTCGGCCCAGTCGTCTGCCGCGCGCAAGATTGCGCCCGGCACGTATGTCGTCGTCCCCGACGCCAACTTTGCCGGCGGGATCGATGTCTCGGTCTTCACCATCCGGTTCGAAGGCGATTCGCTGATGGTGACGGAACAGTCCGGGGCGACGATGACGCGCTCGCGCACGTCGTACCAGGGCGACCAGCTGCAATGGACCGACCTCGAAGGGGAGCTCACCTGCCCCGGCGTCGCCAAGTACAAGGTCGCGATCTCCGACGAAGGAAAGACGGTACGACTCACGCCGGTGGAAGACGGCTGTCCCGAGCGCTCGGCGATCATCGCCCAGATCTCGCTCAAGCGGCAGGGATAGCGCGGCGTAGTGGGCACCCGGACGGGTGCCGACAGCTGCAAGGGGGCGCGCACGGCGGAATGCCGGCGCGCCCCGTCGTTTGTCGACCGCGAGGCGGGGCGCGATTCAGATGCCCCGGCGGACGCAGCCTACAGGGCCAGCACACGCGGTGGGCGCACACGCGATAGGCGCAGACGTGATGGGCGCACACGCTCACCGGCGCGTGTGCGACCTGGGCGCGACCGACGCGATCGCGACGTTCGTTAGGCGGCGTAGGCGAGGCTCACGGCGCGCCGCGCGCCGCGCTTGAGCGCGCGATGGACGGCGCGGGCGTAGCGCACGAAGTTGGCGCCGGCCCAGGGGCAGCGGGCGAAGAATTCGTGCGGGAGCATGTCGCCCTTGAGGCGATTGCACCTGCCGCACGCGGTGACGAGGTTCCCCGCGGCGTGCGCCCCGCCACGTGCAAGCGGGTAGACGTGATCGAGCGTGGCGTTCTCCAGGACCAGGTGTTCGGCGCAGTACACGCAGCGGCGGCCGCAGTCGCGCAGCGCGGCGTGCTTCAGCGCGCGCTTGGCATCGCGAAAGTGCTGGGCGTGCCCCCGGGTATCGGCGGAGCGGCGCCCGCGTGGCGCGCGTGAACGAACGATCCGGAGATTTCCACGTCGAGACATCGCACCTCGCCGGAAAAGACGACACCCCGCCCGGGACGCGCCGGGGCGGGGTGACTGGATGGGGAGGGAGGGCATGCGACCCGCCGCGATCGTGCTCGCGGCGAAGAGCTTGCGCGCAACGCGTGCGGACAGAGCCTTCGCATGAACCTCCCGTGATGTCGGAGCGCCGACGCTGCTGACCGTGCGCCCCTCACGCGTACTATTGGTGCATAACGAGGCTTCGCGCAACCCCCGCAAGTATGAGGGCGTGTATCACCTGCGTCTGCATCCAAACCGTGCGCGCGACGACTACATGTGCAGCGGCGACGCGCGCGCGAAGACGAGGGGGCTTGCTCCGGGGGTCTAGGTGCTCGCCGACGAGAGGCGACGCGCAATCTGCTGCCGCACCGGATCGCGCAACTCGGCGATGATGCGGACGGCCATCGCGTCGAGGAGGGTGCGATCGGGCATCGACGATCCGGGGAACGGGAGCGGAATCTCGAAACCGTCGCCCGCCTTGCGCGGAATCAGGTGCACGTGGTGATGGAAGACGTTCTGCCCCGCGTCCGACCCGGAGTTCACCACGAGGTTCATGTCGTCGGCGCCGTTGAGTCGCCGCACGACGGGCGACAGCCGCAACGCCACGTCGAACAGGTGCATCGCGAGTTCGGGAGGCGTGTCGCTGAGCGACTCGTAGTGTTCGCGCGGCACGACCAGCACATGCCCGAGGTTGACGGGCTGGATGTCCATGAAGGCGATGGCGCTCGAGTCCTCATAGCAGATCGAGACTTCGCCTGCCCCATTGATGAGATCGCAAAAGATGCAGGAATTCGCAGCTGCTGACATCCGGCCCAACTCCTCGTAGGGGAACCTGAAGATAGAGAGCAGAACGGGTGCCAGAGCGATCGCACTGCGTGGCACCCGACGCCGCCGAGCCGCGGACGGCGAACGGTGCGTGGCGACGAGGCACGCGCGCTACACGTCGGGAACGCATCCTACATCTACACGGCCTCGCACACGACGCGCAACGCCGCAGTTAGGTATCTCCGCCTATCGCCCGAGACTGACGCATGCTCGCGGCGAGCGCGAGCGAACATGCACGCGCACGTTCTGGTGCTTTTCGCGCGCCGACGTATCGCGCCCGCAGGCGTGCGATGTCCGAAGTGCAGCACCGATTCTCGGGTGCGTCGGCGCAGAGCGCATCGACGAACCCGTCGCGGTGGAATCGTTTTCCTCGTCACGATTGCGTCTCCCGAACACACGACGCTCCCGATCCGCCGCGCGTGGGCTGGCGAGCGTCCGATCCTCACGATCATCTCGCACTTCGGCCAGCCCGCCCGGTCACTATCTTATCCTATTCGCCGCATCCAATTCCCCACGCGACTTCCATGGCCACGACGACCAAGGCGACCACTTCGAAGGGCACGACCAACGCGACGACAGGTTCGGCGCGCTCGCATGCCGCCGGGCTCTCGCGCGAACAGTTGCAGCAGGCCTACCGCGTCATGCTCCTGTCGCGCCGCATCGACGACAAGGAGATCCAGCTCAAGCGCCAGAACAAGATCTTCTTCCAGATCTCCGGCGCCGGGCACGAAGCGGTGCTCGCCGCCGCTGGGCTCCTCCTCCGCCCCGGCTACGACTGGTTCTATACCTACTATCGCGACCGCGCCCTCTGCCTCTCGCTCGGGATGTCGCCCGAAGAGATGCTCTACGAGGCGGTCGGTGCCGCGATCGACCCCAGCTCGGGGGGGCGCCAGATGCCCTCCCACTTCGGCCACAAGGCGCTCAACATCGTCAGCGCCTCGTCGCCCACCGGGACCCAGTTCCTCCAAGCGGTCGGCTGCGCCGAAGGGATCCAGCGTGCTGCCGCACTCGGCGTCACCGAGGGCTACCACGATGACGAGATCGTCTACGTCGCCTCGGGCGACGGAACAACGAGCGAAGGGGAATTCTGGGAAAGCCTCAATACGGCGAGCAATCTCCAGCTCCCCATCCTCTACGTCATCCAGGACAACCAGTACGCGATCTCCGTCCCGGTCGAGGTGAACACGGCGGGAGGATCGATCTCGAAGTTGGTCGCGTCGTTCCCGGGGCTCTTCATCCAGGAAGTCGACGGCTGCGACTTCCTCGCCAGCTACGACGTGATGCAGCGCGCCATCGAGCATGTACGCGCCCGCAAGGGTCCGGCGTTCGTGCACGCCCACGTCATTCGCCCGTATTCGCACTCGCTCTCCGACGACGAGGTGCTCTACCGTCCGAAGGAAGAGCGCGACGCCGACGCCGCGCGCGATCCGCTGACGACCTTCCCGGCCTGGCTCCTCGCCGAGGGACATGCGACCGCGCAGGAGCTGGACGACATTCGTGCCTCGGTCGACGCGCAGGTCCTCGCCGCGACCGACGACGCCCTCGCCCAGCCGCAGCCGGATGAGAGCACCGTCTACTTCGGCGTGTACTCGCCCGATGTCGATCCGACCAGCGAGTCGTTCGACACGGAGGACGATCCCAAGTTCTCCGGCAACGAGACGACGATGGTCGACCTCCTCAACGCGTGCATGCGCGACGAGATGCGGCGCGACTCGCGCATCGTGGTGTTCGGCGAAGACGTCGCCGACGTCTCGCGCGAGGAGTACGCCGGCAAGGTGAAGGGGAAAGGCGGGGTCTTCAAGGCAACCCACGGGCTGCAGAAGGAGTTCGGCTCGACGCGCGTCTTCAATACGCCGCTCGCCGAGGCGAACATCGTCGGGCGGGCGATCGGGATGGCGGTGCGCGGCTTCAAGCCGGTGATCGAGATCCAGTTCTTCGACTACATCTGGCCTGCCTTCATGCAGATTCGCGACGAACTTGCGACGATGCGCTGGCGGTCGAACAACGGCTTCGCGGCTCCGGTGGTGCTGCGTACGACCTACGGGGGTTACATCCGCGGGGCGATCTATCACTCGCAGACCGGCGCCTCGCTCTTCACGCACAATCCGGGACTGCGGGTCGTCTGTCCGTCCTCGGCGCTCGACGCGAGCGGGCTGCTGCGCACGGCGATCCGTTGCGACGACCCGGTGATCTTCCTCGAGCACAAGCATCTCTATCGCCAGACCTACAACAAGGCGGCGAACCCCGGGCCGAACTTCATGATTCCGTTCGGCAAGGCCAAGGTTGTCCGCGAGGGGACCGACGTGACCGTCGTCACATACGGCGCCACCGTGCAGCGCGCCTTCGCCGCGGCGAACCAGATCGCCGACGAGGGGATCTCGGTCGAGGTGATCGACCTGCGCACGCTCTCGCCGTGGGACCAGGAGACGGTATACGCGTCGATCCGCAAGACGAGCCGCGTAGTCGTGGCCTATGAGGATGCGCTCTCGTGGGGGTATGGCGCCGAGCTGGTGGCGCGCATCGCCGACGACTGCTTCGCCTGGCTCGATGCACCGGTCAAGCGTGTGGCGAGCACCGACACCTTCGTCGGCTACGCACCGCAGCTGGAAGACGCGATCCTTCCGCAGATCGACGACTTTGCCCGCGCGTACCGCGAGCTCGCGCGTTACTAGCTCGTAGCACACGCGTGATTCGCGCGCGCCGATAGCGCGCCTGGCGCTCGACGCCTTGCGCGTTCGACGCGCTTCGCACGCACGAACCTGCGCCGTTCGACCCTCGGGTCGGACGGCGCATTTCAGTTTCCGTACGTGATGTGCCGACACTCACCCCCGGCTGGAGAACACACGACCTTCAGGGGGACAGCATGTCGAGCAGTCATTCGGGGCGTAACACAGGAAAGACGGGCCGCTACGCGATGGCGGCCGCGCTCCTCGTGACGAGCGCGGTCATGACGAGCGCATGTAGCGGAGACTTTGGCAACGCGACGTCGCCGCCGCCCGACGCCAATGCGCGCGTGGCCACACTCTCGCTGACGCCGCTCGCGGCGCCGGTCTACGCCGGCGACACCGTGCAGTTGGTGGCGGTCGCGCGCGACGCGGCTGGTGCCGTCGTCGATGGCGTGCAGGTGAGCTGGTCTCTCTCCGACTCGGTGCTCGCGTCGATCGGGAGCGACGGCGCCCTCGTGGGGCACGGACACGGCCCGGTGCGCGTGACGGCGAGTGCGGGAGTCGGAACGACGACGCTCGATGTCGCGGTCAAGCTCACGGCTGCCGATCGCCGATTCGCGCATGTCGCGGTCACCGATGCGTCGCCCTCGGCGTCGTATCGCCCCGCCGACCAATTCAACGCGACCGGGGGCGGAACGGTCGTCTCTCGCACGAGCACCGGTGAGTACGTCATCACCTTCGAGCGCCTCGCCAAGGTGGACTCCTCGTTCCGCGAGACGGTACTCGTCACGCCGATGGGAACGGGTGGGGAGCGTTGCCACCTGCAGGGGTGGGCGAACAATGCGAACGGGCGCGACCTCGACGTGTCGGTGCGCTGCTTCACCTTCTCGGGGCTGCGCGTGGACTCGCGCTTCTCGGTGCTCGTGGTCGGTTCGCACTCGCTTCCGTCTCGCTACGGCTTCACGCTGGCTGGCGAAGCGAGCGCGCAGTACGCACCGGAGGCGGACCGTACCTACTCGTCCTTCTCGCAGGGTGTAGGGATCCTGCGCTCGACGGTCGGAAGCTACCTCGTGCAGCTCGACGGGGCGGTCGACGACACGCCGCAGAACTACTTCGTGTCGACGGTCGGTGGTGGCGATCCGCTGTGCAAGGTGGGGTCGTGGAACCGCAACGTGTGGGCGAGCGTGAGCTGCTACGCGCCGAGTGGCGCGTTGAGCGACGCGCGCTTCTCGCTCCTCATGCTCGACGGCGGGCGTCCGGGGCAGCGCTTCGGATTCGCCTGGGCCAACGAGCCGGCCGGTTCGTTAGGCAGCGAGTACGTCCCGCACCTCCTCTACCAGCGCACGTCGAGCGGGCAATCGGTGCGCGTCACGCACGTGGCCACCGGGACCTATCGCGTGCAGTTCCCCGGGCTGCAGCGCACCGGTGCGCAGTCCGAGACGGTGCAGGTGTCGCCGTTCGGCGGTGGGCTGTTCAGCTGTGAGGTGCAGGGGTGGGGAAACAACGCGGACAACACCTCGCTCGACGCGACCGTTCGCTGCTGGAATCGTGGGACGGCGGTGGCGGCCGACACCTACTTCACGATCCTGGTCCTCGAGTAAGTCGGCACGCTGGCGGAACCCGCGGCCCGCGCCTTGCACGGATGAGGCGCGGGCGGTGATCACGGGGTTCTCCGAGTGTACAGTCGCCCGGTGCAGCCGTTGTTTCCAAGTCGCGACGCGGGAACTGTTTTCCCGTGACGGTCAAGCGGCACCATGTCCGGGTATTCCGTGGAGCGGTCGATGCAAATTTCCCACAGTGAAGTGCGGCGGCACCCCATCTGGCAGCGAGAAGTGCATCATGAGCGGCAGATTGCCGCTCCGCAGGGCGCCATCTCGCCCCGCGGGCGCATGATCCTTACCGCGATTGCTGGTGCGCTGATCGTCGCGACGCTCCTCGTGCGCGCCGCGTAGCCAGCATTCGTAGCCGCCCGCCGCGCCGCCGATCCCATGGATCGGCGGCGCTTTCGTTTTCCACCCCCTACGGCTGCTTCGCGAGCGGGGCGCGAACGGAGCGCGCATTTCCGATCCATTCCACTCGCATCCCGCGTGCGATCAGCCGTTCGATCATCGCGTCCTGCTCCACCTGCGTCACGGGGCGCCCGAGGCCGGCGGCACTGTACAGCCAACGAAGCGTCGGTGAATAGACCATCATGGTCCCGGGCATGTCGGGGAGATCGACCGGCTCGAGCCAGAGCGAGTCTGTTCCCACGCGGAGCCACTGCGGGCGCCGCACGACGGTCGTCGACGCCGCTCGCCGCGCCTTGTTGTTGGCCAGGATCGTCTGCACGAGCGATTCGGCGCCGGGCGCGACATGCACCGGGAGACGCTGCGCATTGAGCCAGACTACACCGCCGTTGCTGGTCGACGTGTTGGTGACGACCGCGCCGCCAATCGCGGTGGCGGGCGACTGTCGCGCGAGCCACCGCGCCACCGATTCAGCCGCCCCGCCCGCCTGCCCGGTCTCCACGAGGATCCACTGGCCACCAACGCGCACCGCGCCGGCGACGCCAGTGAACGGAGGGAACGACGCGAAGTTGTCGTCCAGAAGACGCAACGTGTCGAGCGGGACACTCCACATCGGACGGCGTTCGCGCGCGAGATAGGCCGCGACGAGCGAGTCGGCGAACGCAAACGAGTCGGCGGGAGCGGGCGCGTTGACGACCATGGTGAGCGCGGTCATCCGCTTGTAGGGGCGCCCCACGCGGCGCACGTCGCGCTGGCGCGGGAGGAGCACGCCGGGCGCCACGCTCGTCCACCCCGAGTACCAGAGCTCGACCTCCATCGGTCCCCACGGGGCGAGGCCAAAGTCGTTGGTTTCGTCGGCGACGAAGCGGACCATGGCGGGGAGGCCATCGGTGCGCCGCAGGAACCAGGTTGCGGGAAAGCCATCGACCGTCGTGGTGATCCGCGCGTGCTTCACCCCGTCGATCGTCGTGTCCGGTGCCACCCGGAGCCCGCCCGCATCGCGCGCGGCGAGGAGGGTGCGCTCGGGCGCGAAGGCCCACAGCTCGCGGCGTTCGTCGATGTAGGCGAGGTTGAGCGGCATCTCGCCGGCCCGCCCAGCGAAGTTCACGCCGCGAGCGCCGACCGAGTCGCGCACGATGTCCACCGAACCCCCGCCCGGGAGGAATTCACGGGTGTTGCGCCACGCATTCGTGGTGTAGTCTCGCAGGTCGGCGTGGCGCTCGAACGACGGGAGGTCGGCGTAGGGGGCATCGCCGAGCGCGGTACGCTGCCACTGCGTCATGACGTCCATCCGAAGGGTGCGAATGGAGCGCAGCGCCGGCTCGCCGCCCATGCGATCGACCGCACGGGCGATGAGGGCGACAGCGGCGGGGTCGTTAGGCGCGCGTTGCGCGTCGGCGTGCGCGGCGGAGGTCGCGAGGAGCACGATGCTCGCGTGGAGCACGACGCTCGTGCGGCGCAGGGCGCTCGCGCGGGGTGATCGCGTGAAGTGCATGATGCGAATGGACAGGAGGGGCGAACCGGTGCACCCGGCAAACGACGCGGCGGGGCATCCGCAGCCTACCCGGTCGTGGCGCGCCACAGGCGAGCACGGGGGCAGATCGCGTGATCGCGGGGTGAACGGCCAGCCGGCCGCCGCTATACAGCCGGGGTGCTCCCATTGCGCACCGTTCTCTCACGGCGCACCGCTCCGTCACCGCGCACCACCCTGTCAGCGCCCAGCGCGCGGGCAGTGCGCAGCGCGCGGGCAGTGCGTGCCGCCCGGCTACCGCGCGGCGCGCTGTTTCAGGGCGTCGAGGAGCGACGGGATGAATCCACCAAACGCGCCGTTGCTCATCACGAGCACCACATCGCCCGGCGCCACGTGCTCGGCGACGTGTGCCACGAGTTCCACGGGATCGGCGGCGGCGATGGCATCGATCCCGTGCGCGCCGAGTGCGCGAACGATCGCCGGGACGTCGAGCTGCTGGTCGGCCGGGACCTGGTCGTGCACCTCCGGCAGCCGCAACACCGCGTGCTGCGCGCCGTCGAAGGCTCCCTGGTACTCGACCTGGTGGATGTTGCGCCTCGACGTGTTGGAGCGCGGCTCGAAGACCGCCCACAGGGTGCGCGTGGGGTAACGCTGGCGCAACGCACGAATGGTCTCGCGCACGGCGGTCGGGTGGTGCGCGAAGTCGTCGATCACCAGCACCCCCCCGATCTCGCCGCGCACCTCCTGCCGCCGCTTCACACCCTGGAACGACGCGAGCCCGGTCGCCGCCTCGGCCGGGGAGAGCCCGAGCGAGCGCGCCGCCGCGTACACCCCGACCGCATTCTCGAGGTTGTGATACCCCGACATGGGGAGGAAGACCTCGACCGATTCACCGTTGGGCGCGTCGATCGTGAAGCGCGTCCCCTGCTCGCTGAAGCGCGCATCGTGCCCGCGATAGTCGGCAGCGTGCTCCCACGCGTAGGTGACGACCCTCGCGCGCGCATGGTGCTGCGCGAGCGCGACCGCACCGGGATACGAGGCCGCGACGCCGAGCCACCCGTCGCTGGGAAGGGACTCCGCCAGGCGCGCGTACGACGATTCGTAGTGCGCCAGGTCGCGGTAGATGTCGGCGTGATCGAACTCGATGCTCGTGAGGAGGGCGGTACGCGTGCGGTAATGCAGGAACTTGGGCCCCTTGTCCCAGTACGCGGTGTCGTACTCGTCGCCCTCCACCACCACGTGCTCGCCCTTCCCTAACCGGAAGTTGCCGCCGTAGTTGAGCGTCACGCCGCCCACGAGGAAGGTCGGGTCGCGCCCGGCGTCGGCGAGGACGTGCCCCATCAAGGCCGACGTGGTCGTCTTGCCGTGCGTCCCGGCGATCACCACGCTGTGCTTTCCGGCCGCGACGAGCGCGCCGAACGCCGCGGGAAAGGACATCTGCGGGATTCCGCGCTCGCGCACCGCCGTGGCCTCGACGTTCACCCGGCGGATCACGTTGCCGATGATCACGAGGTCGGGGCGCGCACGATCGAGGTTCTCGGCGGCATACGGGGTGTAGACCTCGATTCCCCAGGTGCGCAGCATGTCGCTCATGGGGGGATAGACGTTCTCGTCGCTCCCCGTCACAACATAGCCGGCGGCCTTGAGCATCCCGGCGAAGGCCCCCATCCCGGTGCCGGCGACGCCGACGAGATGGATGCGGCGGATCGAGTCCGGGGCAATGTCCGTCAGGACGTTCCCGGCGTCAGCAAGTGTCGGTGTTGTCACGCGGTGTGCTCGGGGTCAGCCCCAGAAGAGATAGGCGACGAAGATCGCCGCGATCACGCCGACCAGGTCGGCGATCAGGCCGCAGGCAACGGCGTAGCGCGTCTTGCGCACCCCTACCGATCCGAAGTAGAGCGCCAGGATGTAGAAGGTCGTGTCGGTCGCCCCCTGGAAGGTCGAGGCGAGGCGTCCCACGAACGAGTCGGCACCGTACGTCGTCATCGCGTCGACCATCATCCCGCGCGCCCCGCTTCCGGAGAGCGGCTTCATGAGGGCGGTGGGGAGGGCGGGAATGAGCTCGGTGCGAAGTCCCAGCGCCGAGAAGACGCGTCCCAGCCCGTCGACCATGAGGTCGAGCGTCCCCGAGGCGCGAAAGACGCCGATCGCGACGAGAATGGCCACGAGGTACGGGATGATGCGCACGGCGACCTGGAACCCTTCCTTCGCCCCCTCGATGAAGGCCTCGTACGCATTCACGCGCCTGACGAGTGCCATCAGCAGGAACACGGAGATCACCCCGTAGAGGATGACGTTGGCGATGAGGTTCGACAGCGCCTGCACCCGCTCCTGCGGGAGCCCGGTGAAGTACCACACGGCCGCCGCCACGAGCCCCGTCACCCCCACGAGATACGCGAGGAGGACCGGATCCAGGAGATTGATGCGCTGGATGATCCCGACCATGATCAGCGCCACGAGCGACGCCACGTACGTGGTGATCAGGATCGGCAGGAACACATCGGCCGGATTCGCTGCGCCGAGTTGGGCGCGATAGACCATGATGCTGATCGGGATCACCGTGAGCCCCGACGTGTTCAGCACCAGGAACATGATCTGCGCGTTGGTCGCCGTCTCGGGCTCGGGATTGATCGACTGCAGCTCCTGCATCGCCTTGAGGCCGAGCGGCGTGGCGGCATTGTCGAGCCCCAGCATGTTCGCCGCGAAGTTCATGATCAGCGACCCGATCGCCGGGTGATCGGGGGGAACCTCGGGGAACAAACGACGGAAGAACGGGCGCACGACGACCGCCATCGCCCCGATCGCCCCGCCCCGCTCCCCCACCTTCATGAGCCCGAGCCAGAGCGTCAGCACGCCGGTGAGCCCGATCGAGATCTCGAAGCCGGTTTTCGCCGAATCGAAGGTCGCGGTCACCATGCTGGTGAAGACCGTCACGTCGCCGAGGAAGACGAGCTTGAACAGCCCCACCACGAGGGCGACGAGGAAAAACGCAATCCAGATGTAGTTGAGCGTCATGCACCGGCTCCGGGGAGGGGACGCGTGAGGAGCTCGACCAGCACGGGGACGTGATCGCGCATCAGCACCTCGGTGGCAGCGAGGGGAAATTCGTACGTCACGACCTGCACACCATGCTCCGCCCCCCACGACCCGAACGATCCCGGCGTGGGATATCCCACGTCGCGCACGAGCGGCATCCCGGTGCGCTCGGCGAGCCAGTCGCCCATTGCACTCCCCCCCGCGTCGTCGATGCAGGCGAGCGGGGCGTGCAGCGCGACGACCACCGCCGGCTGCAATCGCTCGATCAATCCAAGGAGCGCCTGCACCTCAGGCTCCGATCCCGCCCGCTCCCCCGTGCCGAGGACAACGTCGCTGGGGTCCTCGATGGTGGAGCGACACGTCACCGCGTTGGGCGTCCAGTTGGTCGCCGGGAAGTTGCGATTGAGGTCCACACCGCGCGCGTTGCACCTGGTCCCGCGAATGAGCCCGTCGGGATTGGCCGCGAGTACCACCGCCGCACGCTCGAGCGGTTCGCCAAGCTGCCGGAGCGCTCGCGAGAGCGCATACGTCGTCTCCGGCTCTTCACCGTGGATCCCCGCGAAGACGAGGAGTTCGCACCTCTCCCGCGGGAGCCACACCTCGAGCGGGAGCGCGAGGACCGAGCGCCCGTACGTCTCCGGCGCCCATGGAATCGTCCCCCAGGCCGATCGCGGACGCAGCGTCACGCGAGCACTGGGCGGAACGGACGCGGCGACATGCTCGACGGAGGCGGCGGGTTGATGTTCGTCACGAAGCGCTCGTACAGCTCGTCGAGCTCCTCGAGCACCACGTCGCCGAGCGCGAGATCGCCACTGGCGATGGTCTCGCGGAGGAGCGCCGGGGTGAGCTCGGCGAGGCATCTCGCGGCGATCGGCGCATGGCTCAGGTGCCAACGCTCGGGCGCCACACCGCCGCGATCACGGTCGTACGGGCGATAGAAGCCAAAGGCCTTCCCCGCCGCGATTCGCCCGTCGAGCCATTTGTGCAGCGGCGCGTGCATTCCCCCGTGCTCAACTTCGGCGGGGATCAGTTGGATCTCGTAGCCGGGGGGCGTCGACGCGGCGTCGTACACGTCGAGATCCGTCCCCCAGTGATGCCGCGATGCTCCCGGGAGCGCCGACCAGCGGAGGATCGCGTGGACGAGTTCGCGGGGCGACAGCGTGGCGATGTCGATCGGGCGCGCGGCCGAGTCGAGCACGGGAAATGCACCCGTCACCTTGCGATTCCAGATCGCCCGCTGCCGGTCGAACTCGCGAAAGGCGCTGTAGACCCGCAGGTCGAATCCATCCTGCAGGGCGGCATCGCGGAGCGCAAGAAAGTCGCCGACAACGCCGGCGTGCATCCGGGCCCCCGCTGCCTCCTCATCCTCGGGGGAGCAGAGATGCGCATCGGACTTGCCGACGAGGATGGCGCGAGATGAGGCGTCGAAGAGCACGGCGGGTCCGGGAAGGGCGTGCTGGACTCTCGGCGAGCGGGCGAGCGCGCGGTGGCAGCCGAGTGCGGTTTTGCCGCGTATAGATATAGTCGACGGGGGCGCCGGAGGCGCCGTCTGTCCCATCGGGCTTGTTCATGAAAGGGACGTCGGCCAAGATTGGCCAGCGTCCTAGACGACGAGAAGACGGGAAGACGAGAAGACGAGATCTGTGAATACGAAGCCATCTCTCCTTGAGCATGTCAAAGAGGTCTGCGCGTCGCGGTATGACGTGCGGGGGGAGATTGGGCGCGGGGGGATGGCGGCGGTTTTCGTTGCGCAGGATCTGCGGCTCAACCGTCGGGTCGCGCTGAAGGTCATGCTCCCCGGGCTCGCGTTCACCGAAGGGATGGCGGAGCGCTTCGAGCAGGAGGCGCGTACGGCGGCGAATCTCGACCACCCGAACATCGTCACGATCTTCGGCGTCGAGGAGTTGGACGACCTCTTCTGCTTCGTGATGAAGTACGTCGAGGGGCGCTCGCTCGACATGGTCACGCGCGACCTCGGCGCGCTCCCGATCGACGTCACGCACTACGTGCTCCTGCGCGTGACAATGGCGCTCGCCTACGCGCACGACGAGGGAGTCGTGCACCGCGATGTGAAGCCCGGGAACGTCCTCCTCGACCGGCGCGGTACGCCGGTGGTCACCGACTTCGGGATCGCCAAGGCGGCCGAGTCGCCGTCGCTGACGGTGACCGGCTCGATCATCGGGACGCCGTCGTACATGAGTCCCGAGCAGTTCATGGGGAAGCCGGCGATCCCGGCATCGGACCAGTACGCGCTGGGGATCATGGCGTACGAGATGCTGGCGGGAGAGCTCCCCTTCCAGGGATCGATGGTGCAGCTGCAATTGGCGCACATCCAGACGATCCCGCCGGCAATCGACGAGGTGCGTCGCGACACGCCGGCGCCGCTCGCGGCGGTGATCATGCGCATGCTCGCCAAGGATCCGGCGGCGCGCTTTCCGACGCTGCACGATGCGGTGGCAGCGCTGCGGGCGATCCCGCTCGACGAGGAGACGGCGCGGCAGCGACTGGTGGAGCTGGGTGTCCTGGCCGAGACGACGAATCGCTTCGGGCTCGCCTCCACGCCACTCGGCACCAACCCGGCATCGCGCGCAGCGACACCGTCGACGCCGCGCCCGGCGAACGCGAGTGCGTCGACCGTTGCCGAGGATCCGTCGATTCCCGCGCCGTCGGTGGCGTACGTACGCATCGACCCGATCCCATCGTCGTTCAACACCGGGGAGATCATTCCGCTGCGCGGGACGGCGTACGACGAGAACAACACGCCGATCCCGGGGAAGGCGCTGTCGTGGGAGATCTCTCCCGCCGACGCGGGAGAGATTCACGCCGACGGGACGTTGACGGTGCGCAACCCGGGCGACATCACGGTGACGGCGACGTGCGACGGCAAGCGGTCGTTAGCGCGCGTGGAGGTCACGCCACTCCCGGTCAACCGGCGGTCGCCGTTCGTGGCGACGGCGATCGGGCAGGCGCCGGTCGCCGCCGAGTCGGCACCGTCAGCCGCAACGGCGGGGAG
>CAZWVG010000124.1:0-15989 GCA_964637355.1 uncultured Gemmatimonadaceae bacterium | reverse complement strand
GCGGTCGCGCGGCGCACGAGAAGGGAACGGCGCACGAGTGGTCGCGCGACGAAGCACGCAATGCCGGGCGCAAGGGCGGCGAAGTCGTCAGCCGCGATCGTGCGCACATGGCGGCGATTGGCCGTGAAGGTGGCGAAGCTCGCGGGCGCTCGACGGCCCGACTGCGCCAGACACCGTTCGCCGACCGCGAGTCGTCGATGTCGGTGGCGCGCGAGTCGGCCAACGGTCGCGTCAGCAGCGGCGAACGGCACGGCACGAGCGCGCAGGACGAGGCGACTCGTTAGGTGATCGCCGTCGCTAGGTGAACAAGGGAAGGCCGGACTGCGCGCCGTCAGGCGGGCGCAGCCACCGGCGGATGTAACGGTCGGCGTCCCACTTGGTACGGGCCCGCGTGATGGACATGGGCCGAATCACTCCGAGCACCGGACGGTCATAAAAGGGACGGTCGAACTTCCCGAAACACCACTGGATCCCGCCGAAGCTCGAGGGGTCGCGGCCATCCAGTCCGTACTTGTTGTTGAGGTGTACGAGCCACGCCAGCGCATCGGCGTAGTGCGCGCTCCAGAGTATCAGGGTCTTGCCCCAGAGCATGCGCACGACGTTATGCATCACGCCGGAAAGTACGAGCTCGCGCTGGGCGGCATTCCACAATTCGTCGTGGGTTTCGGCACGCTCGAACTGCTCGAGCGTGTAGGTGGCCTCACGGACATCGCCGGCGTGCTTCGCCATCGCCTTGTGCACCCATTCGGGGAGAGCTTCGAGCGTCCCATGGTTCGGGTTTCTCAGGCAGAAGTTGAGCGATAGCTCCCGCCAGGTCACCAACTCGTCGATGAACTTCTCCGCCTCCGCCGTGTGCGGCGAGGCGAGAGCGGCGCGCACCACTTCGGCCGGCGAGATCTGGCCGAAGTGGAGGTACGGCGACAGGCGGCTCGTCCCCTCTTCATCGTTGGGGTCCGAGCGCCGGGCGCTGTAATCGTTGAGCGCGTCGTTGCAGAAGTCGGCCAGCCGCTGGCGAGCCGCCGTGAGGCCGCTCGCCAGTGCCACCGGCTTCACCGAGTGGTCGATTTCGCAACGCGCGATCTCGGCCGCGAGGTGGGCGTGCGCAAGATCGAGCACGCTCTCCCCGCTCATGTCGCGCAACGACTCGGCGAGCGAGTCGTGGAGTGTACGCTTCGGCGCTCGCTCCTCCACCAGCTCGAGCGCGAGCGGGAGGAGCTTGTTGAGCTTCGGGCGAATCGTGCGCGCCGCGTACTCCTCCTTCTCGATTGCACCCGACGGGACGGCCCCGTGCGACTCGATGGCGACCACGCGGCAGTTCACGCGTTCGCCGAAGCGCTGGGTGCGCTCAGCGATCCCCGCGGTGGGATAGCGATCGGTGACGACCAGGGCGGCGCGCGCCGCCAGGCGATCGACGACGCGCCGGTCGTCCTCGCGACGGCGGCGAAGGGAGAACTGGTAGTGCAGTCCGGACGCTTCAGCACGGGCGGCCAGCTCCCGCGCGTTGTGAAGGACGAAGGAGTGAATGCGGTCGTTGGCGTGCTCGTAGGTCGGGTCGAGCCCCTGATGGATTACGAGGGGTTTGTTCAGGCGGTCGGCCTCGACGATGGCCATGCGGAGCGCCCAGTTCTCCTCCAGGCGATGCGTGCTCTGCATCCAATAGAGGACGTACTCACCCTCGGGTTGCGTGCGCTTCTCATTGATGCGGATCCCGCGCAACGAGAGTTGGTCGCGGACGTACTGGCTGCCGAGTTGGTGTACCGAATCGCTCATGGCGTGGGAGAGGGGGGTAGTTCAGGGCGGCGCCGTGTGACGCAGGCGTGACGCAACGGTGATCTCGGCAGGTCAACGAGCGCCCAAGTTGTCCTTGTTCCAGCGCTTAGCTCGGGTCGGCTTGACATGGCCAAGGCGTCGGCTAGGTTTACCGCCCTGCCGAACCCGTTGAGAAGCGGGGGCCGCCTCATGGTGGCCGGCGGTGTTGCGCCGGGGTGCGACCGTCGTCAATACGGTGGCGCGTTTCTGGCAATACGGGGCTGTAGCTCAGCTGGGAGAGCGCTGCAATCGCACTGCAGAGGTCAGGGGTTCGATCCCCCTCAGCTCCACTGGTGCCGGGAACAAACCGGCGCCCTTGTGGATAGAAGAGTTCGGAAGCAAGGTGGCGACCGTGAGTCGCCGTGGCCGAATAGACAATTCGCGGTACGCTCGCCGATTGGGTATTCGCCAGCCGTTGACCGGTAGGACGTAGAGTTCCAATGGCAACTGGCTTGGCAATCCCTTCGGGGGCAGCCGCAAACTGACCCAGGGTCGCCGATCGATCGGTGGCCCTGTTTCGTTTTCGGTGGTCGAGAGTGGCGAATCCGGTGATTCGACTCTTCGCGGCGGGCGCTCAAGAGCCGATCGCCGTCACGTCCTCGCGAAGAGCGCCGAACATCTCGGTGAGGAATCGGTTCTCCTCGGCTTCCGATCGACCGGAAAAGTCGCCGAACGCCGACGATCCGAGCCCGCCGATCCAGCGCACGATCGCGCTTTCCTTGACCGCGGTGCGCACCTGGCGCTGACT
Source organism: uncultured Gemmatimonadaceae bacterium (assembly GCA_964637355.1). Classification (GTDB taxonomy): domain Bacteria; phylum Gemmatimonadota; class Gemmatimonadetes; order Gemmatimonadales; family Gemmatimonadaceae; genus SCN-70-22. The sequence continues at coordinate 13,432 of CAZWVG010000124.1, read as the reverse complement.
GATCGCCTGGCGCCCGAGGTCGTCGCGCACCGTCAGGCGCAATTCGGTCCCGCGTCCCTCGAACGGGCGTCGCAGCGGCGAGCGAATCAGCTTCTCGACGAACAGGGGAAAGTCCCAGTTGGGCTCGCGCTGAAAACGCAGGAACCACCCGCGGGCGTGGTCGCTCTTCTCGACGATGAAGTCGGCGGCAAGGTTCGTGTAGCCGACGTGGAAGAGCATCATCTTCATCGAGAGGTCGAAGCGCGCGCGGAGCGTGTCGGGGCGGGGGCGTGGTGGGCCGCTCAACGCGACCAGTTGTCCGTTGCGCGCCCGCAACTTCACGCGGAGCGTCCCCCCGGAGAGGGTGAGGTCGGCAAATTGCGCGCCCTGTCGATCCGTCAGCTGCATGCGGGCGCGCGTCGGCATCACGTATTTGTCGACGTAGGCCGCAAAGGCCGGATACTTCGCGCGCAGCGAGTCCGGCGTTACGGCTGCGGCGAGTTGGAACGCGGTCGATCCGTCCGGTTGCTCGGCGCTCTCGAGCGACGTGATGCTGAAGAGCTGGTGCATGTGGCGCACCGTGCGCGGGAAGTGCGCGCGCATGTCATCGCGGAGCGCCGATTCGGTGTGCCCCTCGAAGACGGTGAAGAGGGTGCCGAAGACCTCGCCGACTTCCTCGGCGCGCACCGGCCCCACGGCGTGATCGACCGCGGTGACCCACTCGAACTCGCCGTCGCCGAGTTTGGTGAGCTGCAGCATGTGGCGCTCGTCGCCGAGCTTGTCGGGGATGGGAGCGGACGGGCGTGACGAGAAGGTGTACCCCTTGTCGGTCATCGTCCCGTGAAGGAAGAGCGCGCGCGAGGAGTCGGGGCGCGAATTCACCGTCCACACCGACGTGTCGTTGTAGATGCCGGACGGAACGAGTGCGTAGCGCGCCATGCGCGGGCGCGCGACCGTGAACTTTGCGTCGCGCTGCACGCTGTAGAAGCGAAATGCCATCGCCGCGAGTGCGTTGTCAGCGTTGTGCTTGGCGTCGTTCATCGACGTCCCCCACGGCGGCACGGAGGCGCTGCACGCGGTCAATGCGAGCGCGAGGAGCGCGATCCGGGGGCTAACGCGGGGTGCGATGCGGATTTGAAGCAGGGAGCGAAGCCTCATCAGGGGTTGCCCGGCATGTCGCGGCCCGGGTATTTTCTCCTACGCTTTCCGCTCCACGGAAGGTCCAACTGCCCCTTGGTGTAACTGGCAACACGTCTGACTCTGGATCAGAAGAGTCCTGGTTCGAGCCCAGGAGGGGCAACTGTTTGAGTTGTGTTCCGAATTCTCTGCAGCATGCGACGCCTCGGCCGGTGCCGGGGCGTTTCGCATTTCGGGCGATGGCCGTGGAATCGCCCGAGCGACGCCGCGGTTCCGCGTGAACGTCGGGGTTCACACGAGCGGTAACGCAACGTGCACGTTACCGAGCCCGTGATTGCCAAGAATTCCTCAGATGACTAATTTTCACGAGGCGTGTTCCGCGCCATGCGCCCGGGACAAGTTCCGCGATTCGGGGCCTGCCGATTCTCAAGCAGGCCCTCTGCGCATCCGGATTTCCTAGCGGTACCCCACCGCACGCACCCACGACGAGGATAGTGAATGAAAGAACAAGCCATCGAACTCGAAGGATCGGTTTCCGAAGTCCTCCCCAGCGCGATGTTTCGTGTCGACCTGGAGAATGGACACCAGCTTCTTGCTACCACGGCCGGCAAGATGCGCAAGTTCCGCATCCGCATCCTGGCTGGCGATCGCGTGACCGTCGAAGTCTCGCCGTACGACCTGACCCGCGGACGCATCACCTTCCGCCACAAGTAGGCAGTCGAGGCAGGTGATCCCGAGCCGGATCACACTGCACGAGTCTGTCTCACGCCCGGTCGGCGCGCTGCCGAGCGGGCGCCCCTGACGCCGCAGAAAGCGGCCGCGAACGGGCATCACAACGCCAATTTGTCGCGTTACCCCGCCAAACGGCGTTTCCATTAGGGAAGGCTCCGGGCTTTTCGCGCGGCGGTGCGTGACTTCATCTTCCAGCGCATTCCCGACCTGCTGGGCCGCGGAGCTCGCAGCGCCAACGCCACGCCGGATCGCTGATGATCCGACAAGTCTCCGCAGAGTGTGTCGATTCCCAAGGCCATGCCCTTCGCGCATCGCTGGCTATCGGACTCCGAACGATCACGCGCGCGCGAGCGCGTGTTTCGCGAGCGCGTGTTTCGCGAGCTCGTGTTTCGCGAGCGCTTGCGGCTGACGGCGCGGACGCGCGTGGCGTTCGTGCGCGCGACGGTCGTACGCGCTTCGTTGCTCACGCTCATTGGCGCGACACTCGTGGCCGCGTGCGGCGGCGGTGGTTCGGGCGCGGCGCCAACGACGCCGCCCGCACAGTCCACGACCGTCGTCACGCTCACCGTCAACGCAGTCTCGACCACTGTGCACGTGGGCGAGACCGCAGCGCTCACGCTGCAGGCGCTCGACGCGCGCGGGAACATCGTCGCACCGGGCGCCACGACGTGGAGTAGCTCAACCCAGTCGGTCGCCACGATCGACGCTTCAGGGATCCTGACCGCTCTCGCCCCAGGGCGAACCACTATCACTGCGTCGGCGGCCGGCAAGGTGGCCCGGCTGGTGATCAACGTCGTGGATGTCGAGATCGCGCAGGTCGTACTCTCGGCAGACTCGGTAGTGCTCGTGCCGGGGCAGACGCAGCTGCTCGACGTTTCGCTCTTCGATGAGTCGGGGGCGCGGATCACCGGGCGCGGCGTCAACTGGAGCAGCGATCGTCCCACGACGGCAACCGTCTCGTCGTCGGGTGTTGTGACTGCGGTGGGGGGAGGAGTGGCGATGATCACCGCATCGAGCGGCGAGGCGATCGCGACGGCCACGATCATCGTGTCGGGAGATGCGGGCGATCCGTTGCTGGTGCGCGTGACTCCCGAGCGTGCGTCCCTCGTTGTTGGCGATTCGCTGCAGCTGACGGCGTCGGTACTCAATGCGCTCGGAGAGGTGGTCGATACCGATTCCATCGCCTGGCAGGCGACGACGGCGACCGGGAGCGAGGTGGCAAGCGTGTCGGCGACCGGTGTGGTGACCGCTCTCTCGCCGGGGACGGTGATCGTGGAGGCGGCTGCTGGCGCCGCGCGAGGCGCCACGGCGATCGTGGTGCGACGCGACGTCGACGAGTCTATGGTCGTTACCTTCGCGAAGCCGCTGCTCAACCAGGCGGTCGGCGACTCGGTGAGCATCTACGTCTCGGTGCAGTCGAGCGCGCCGCTCGACTCGGTGGTTGCGACCGTCTCCCGCCTCTCGCGCCGCCTTGTCGCAACGCCGGTTGGCGCGATGGGAACGGGGATCGCGTGGATCGGTACGATCGATCTCACCGACCTGCAGTTCGGGCCATATGTGGTGACCGCGACGGCGTACGATCAACGTGGAGGGAGCGGAATCGCCGCGGTTACCTTCGTGCGCAACAGCCGCACCGGAAGCGGCGGCTCGAAGCCCCCTCCGAAGAACAAGTGAGATTCCTGCGCTCGTGTTCGCCAAGCGTCCGCAGCATGCGCGAACGGGTGCATTCGGCGCGGTGAGCGTGCGATCTTGTGCGTCGTTACGTTGCTGACGCGCAGCACGTCCTCGCGCAGCGTCCATCCCTTCTTCCGTGCTGATGCCCCCTCTTCGCTTGTTCCATCGCTCGTCGCGCTCCTTCCATCGCTCGCGTCATTCGCTCGCCCGCTCGCTGCGCGTGATGGCGAGCGTCGCGCTCCTCGCGATCACGGTTGCCGTTCCCGGCGACTCCGCGCATGCCCAGCAATCGGGCGCCAGCGCCAAGAAAGCGAAATCCACGAAGAGCTCCACGGTCAAGAAGAAGACGCGCAGCGACACGACGCGCGCCGACACTACGCGCCCGAAGCGCCCCTCGGGATCGCTCGGGCGTACGTCGGGGGACCGGCATCTGGCATATCGCGACATGGGGAGCGACCTCGACTCGCTCTGGCCGCCGAAGATGCCGGCGCCGCTCCCGGGTTCGATCCTTCCCGCCAAGCGCATCATCGCCTTCTACGGCAATCCGCTGTCGCGGCGCATGGGGATACTCGGCGAGTTCGATCCGCCGGAGATGCTGCAGAAGCTCGATGCCGAAGTGGCGGAGTGGAACGCGCTCGACCCCAGTCATCCGGTGCAGCCGGCGTTGCACCTGATCGCCGTGGTGGCGCAGGGGAGTGCCGGGCGCGACGGGAAGTATCGCGCGCGGATGGACAGCACGATGATCGAGAAGGTGTACGGGTGGGCCAAGGGGCACAACGCCATTCTTTTCCTCGACGTGCAGGTGGGATTCAGCACGTTGCAGGCGGAGCTCCCGGTCCTCGAACGCTTCCTCAAGCGCCCCGAAGTGCACCTGGGGATCGATCCCGAGTTCTCGATGAAGGACGGAACGCGCCCCGGGAAGAAGATCGGGACGTACGATGCGGCCGACGTGAACTACGCGTCGCGCTACCTCGCCGAGTTGGTGGACAAGTACAAGCTGCCGCCCAAGGTGCTGGTGGTGCACCGGTTCACGCAGCGCGGGGTGACGAACGCGTCGAGCATCAAGCTCGACCCGCGCGTGCAGGTGGTGATGGACATGGACGGCTTCGGCCCGCCCTGGCTCAAGCGCGACTCGTTCTACTCCTACGTGAAGAAGGAGCCGGTGCAGTTCGCCGGGTGGAAGCAGTTCACCAAGACGCGGAATGACAACCCGGCCACCGGGAAGCGCGAGATCCTGCGCCTGTGGCCGGTGCCGCTGTACATCCAGTACCAGTAGTCAGCGGCGCCGCTCTCCAGAGGAAGGGGGGCGGCGCTTCGCGTCAGGCGCCCGCTGCCTAACGCGCATCGCGCGCGTCACGCGCGTCACGCGCGTCACGCGCGTCACGCGCGTCACGCGATGCCGAGATCGTCGCGCGCGCGAACGTGGGTCGCCCGCGCGTCGGTCGCGCGTTCGTGTACGGCGCCTTCGTCCGCGGCACGTTCGTCCGCGGTCCGCTGGTCGACCGTCCGTCGGTCGACCGTCCGTCGGTCGACGGTGCGTTCGTCGACCACGCGCGCAGTTACGCTGGACTCGTGCACGCCTGGTCTGGTTCCGACGCGGTCGCCGACCGCGTGCGCATCGGCTACGCCTTCATCGAGGACGCGCTCGAAGTAGCGAAGCGCGATGCCGCGAAAGTGCGACCGCCCAACATTGCGGTAGCCGCACCGCTCGTAGAAGCCGCTTGCACCTGCCGGGGAGTCGTAGGCATCGAGACGGATCGCCGACGCGGGCCAGGCGGTCGCTCGTCGCGCCGCTTCGTCGAGGCAGGCGCGTCCCACTCCCTGCCGCTGGACCTCGGGATCGACCGCCATGTCGACCAGGTAGAGCGCACGTCGCACCGGGACGAAGGCGTCGAGGGTGATCGCCCACGGCTTGCGCGTCTGCAGTCGAAAGGTTGCCACCACGCTGTGGTCAGCGCGCGCGAGGAGCACCAGCGGCGTTCGCATCGAACGCTCGACCGAATCGATCGTGGCGGCCCATGACCACGGTCCCCTTCCGAACTTCGCCGTCAGGTGCTCCGCCGCGGCGATGCGGATCGCGGCAATGGCAGGGGCGTCCTCGGGGCGCGCGCGGTCAAAGGTGAGTTGCATCCCGAGGGCGGCGAGAGGCGTTACTGCGCAGTGATCGCGGCGCGGCCGCCGCGGAGCACATACTTCTGGATCTTCCCGGTCGCGGTCTTGGGGAGCTCGTCGAGCACGGTGAGCCCCTTCGGGACCTTGAAGCCGGCGAGGCGCTGGCGCGCAAAATCTCGCATCTCGTCGAAGGCGAGCGAGGCGCCGGGGCGCAACACGGCGAATGCATGCGGCGCCTCGCCCCACGTTTCGTGCGGGAGGCCGACGACGGCGACCTCGAGGATCGACGGGTGACGGAGGAGCACACCCTCGACCTCGATCGACGAGATGTTCTCGCCGCCACTGATGATCACGTCCTTCAAGCGATCGCGGATCTCGACGTAGCCGCCGGGGTGCACGACGGCGGCATCGCCGGAGTGGAACCACCCGCCCATGAAGGCGCGCGCGGTGGCGTCGGGATCTCGGTAGTAGCCCTCCATCACCACGTTCCCCCTGACCACGATTTCGCCCACCGTCTCGGCGTCGTGCGGAACTTCGTTTCCCTGCTCGTCGACGACGCCGAGTTCTCCCGAGGTGATCAGCTCGACGCCTTGCATCGCCTTGATCCGCGCGCGCTCGGCGGCGGGGAGTCCGGCGTGCTCGGGGCGCGGCTCGCAGACCGTGATCAGCGGCGACGTCTCGGTGAGGCCATACACGTGGGTGATCGTCCAGCCGAGTTCTTCCTCGACGCGCTCGATCGTCGCTGCAGCTGGCGGGGCGCCGGCGGTGAGGACGCGCACGCCGCGCGGCGTGCCGGCGCGCATCTCGGCGGGCGCATTGGCCACCGTGATGAGGACCGTCGGCGCGGCGCAGAGCATGGTGATGCGTTCCTTCTTCGCGAGATCGAAGACGCCCGCCGCATCGACCTTGCGCAGGCAGACGTGCGTCCCGCCGGCCGCGGTCACGATCCAGGTGAAGGTCCACCCGTTCGCGTGAAACATCGGGAGGGTCCACAGGTAGCGATCGGCGCACGACATCGGGTGGTGGATCAGCGTCCCCACCGCGTTCACCCAAACGTTGCGATGCGTGACCATGACCCCCTTGGGGCGCGACGTCGTCCCGCTCGTGTAGTTGATCGCGAGGACGTCGTCCTCGTTCACCGGGTGCGGCGCGACCTGCGGCGACGCATCGGCCAGCAGCGTCTCGTACGACAGCCACCCGTCGCAGCTCCCCTCGAGCGCCACGAAGTGCTCGACCGCGGGCATCTCGTGCCTAACGCTCTGGACGAGGTCGAGATAGTCGGCGTGCGCGCAGACGACTCGGCACCCGCTGTGGTTGATCATGTAGACCCAGTCCGCCGGAAGGAGGCGGTAGTTGAGCGGAACGATGATCGCGCCCACCTGCGGGACGCCGTAGAACCCCTCGAGATTGGCGTGGGTGTTGGGGGCGACGTAGGCGACGCGATCGCCAGGGGCGACGCCGAGCCGCTGCAGTGCGTTAGACCAGCGGTCGCACCGCTCCATGAACTGCGCGTACGTCCACCGCTCGCTGCCGTCGACGACCGCCTCGCGATCGGGATAGAGCGCGCGGGCGCGGCGGGCAAACTGGAGCGGTGACAGCGGCGTCTTCATGTCGCACCCTCGAAAGCGTGAATTACGTGCGCGAGCGTCAGTCGATCTGGCGCACGCCCGAACCGAATCGCAGGAAGACCAGCGCCCCGACCACCGAGACGGCCGCCGTGAGGACAAACGGCGCAGTGTAGCTCCCGGTGCGCTGCACCAGCCACCCCGTCACGGCGACGCCGACGATCCCCGGAATGGTACCGAAGGTGTTGCTGATTCCCCAGATCACGTCGGCGTAGCGCGGGGCGATATCGAAACAATTGGGGCCGAAGCCGGCGAGACAGAAGGCGAGCGTCCCTGCCGCGCCGCTCATGAGGAGCACGCCGATGGCCGCCGTCTTGGCCAGCGGGAGGAGGAGAAGAAAGGTTGCCCCCCCGAGAAGCCCGATGCACTGCATCAGTTTTCGAACGACGGTGGCGCTCGTCCCGTTCCGCAGCAGCCGGTCGGCGATCGAGCCGGCGACGTTGGCCATCACGAAGCTCGTGAGCCATGGTGCCGCCGACAGCAATCCTGCATTGGCGAGCGAAACCTCGAACGTCGTCTTGAAGTAGGAGGGGAGCCAGGCGAGGAGGACGTAGAGTGCCCAGTTGTTGCAGAAATGGTTGACGATAATCGCCCACACCGCAGAACTGCCCAGGAGGCGCGCCCAGGGGATCGTGCGATGCTGCTTCGCGTGCTGCGCCTCGACCGTCTCCTCCTCGGTTCCGCGTCCCCCCTTCACCAGGAAGTACCAGGCGGCGCCCCAGACGATTCCGAGCGCGCCAAAGGCGTAGAACGGGACCGGCCAGCCGTACGCGCGAATCAACCACCCGGTGATCGGGAGCGAGAAGACGGTGCCGATCATCAGCCCGCTCGAGAAGAGCGCGACTGCTCGCGATCGTTTGGCCACGGGGACCCATCGTCCCACCATGTTGATCGACGCGGGAAAGACCGCGGCCTCCCCGAGCCCCAGCGCGATGCGCGCGCCGATGAGCATCGGGAGCGACATCATCGCCGCGGGAGGGGTGAGCACGGTGAACAGCGACCACCACACGACCGCGACGCCGAGCACGAGCTTTCCGCCATAACGATTCGCGAGCGTTCCGCTGGCAACCTGAAGGACGAGGTAGCCGGCGAAGAACGACGAGAGAACGATCCCCTTGGTGGTCTCCGTCCACGCGAACTCCTCCTGCATCGCGATCGACGCGACCGAGATGTTGGTCCGGTCGAGATACGAGATGAACACCGCGGCGAAGCAGAGGAGCACGACGGTCTGGTAGTGAGACCATCGCGTGGGCGCCGACTGCGCAGGGGGAGGGGGGGATTTCATGGCCGCGAAGCTATCCCCGTCCTGCAGAGACCGCGAGCAGCGCACGAGGCGCCGTCGCGGGCGCAGTATGCTCGGGGCTGGCGTTCTTTCGCGGCACCCTCCCGGGGCGTATCCTTGAGATCCTTCCAAGGTGCATCGCCCGCACCGCCCCGCCGCCTCACGCCGTGGACGATATCGTAGCAGCGCTTCAGACCGCTCTGGGGGACGCGTATGTCATCCAGCGCGAACTCCCTGCTGGGGGCATGAGCCGTCTGGTGCTTGCCACCGACACCTCGGCCTTCGGCCGGCCGGTGGTGATCAAGGTGCTACCGCCCGACATGGTGAGTCCGCAGGCGACCGCACGTTTCAAGCGTGAAGTCGACGTCACCGCGCATCTGCAGCACCCGAACATCCTCCCGGTCCTCGGCGCCGGCACCCGCGAAGGGCTGCTGTACTACATCATGCCGTACGTGGAGGGGGAGTCGCTGAGGCGGCGACTCGAGCGCGGCGAGCGTTACTCGGTCGTCGCGGCGTTGCGCCTGCTGCGCGAGATCGCCGATGCGATCGCGTACGCCAACGAGCGCGGCGTCATTCACCGTGACATCAAGCCGGAGAACATCCTCCTGTCGGCGGAGCATGCGCTCGTCGCCGACTTCGGGATTGCGCGCGGGGCGATTTCGCCGATGTCGGGGGGCGAGGCGGTGACGGCGACCGGCGTGTCGCTCGGGACGCTTGGGTACATGGCGCCGGAGCAGCTCTTCGGGACCGCGGTTCCCGATGCGCGCGTCGATATCTACTCGCTCGGCGTGCTCGCGTACGAAGTCCTGACCGGGAGCGCGCCCTTTGCCGCAGTGTCAGGGCTCGACCTGGCCAAGGCGCACCTGCAGGAGATTCCCAAGCCGCTCTCGGAGGTGGCGCCGCAGGTGCCGCGCGCGGTGAGCGATGCGATCGCCAAGGCGCTGGAAAAGTCTCCCGACAAGCGGCAGCAAAGTGCGGCGGAGCTGCGGGATACGTTCGAGACGGCGATCGCGCTCCTGCAGAGTGGCGCGGTAATCCGGCAGCCGGAGCCGGCGCGCCCGGTGCGCAGTCGCCGCCCGATGATGCTCGCGGCGGCAGGTGTCCTGCTCGCTGCGGTCGCCGGCGTGGCGCTCTGGACTCGGCGCCCGGTCGCCGACGAGACGAACCGCGACCGCATCCTCGTCGTCCCGTTCAACCTTCCCGACGGCGGGCGATTCACGTCGTGGGATGGCGCCGACCTCTGGTCGCAGACGTTGCTCAACGTGGTGACGCGTTCGCTCGACGGCGTGGGGCCGCTCACGACGGTCGACGCGGCGTCGGTGTTGCGCGACTGGAAGGGGCGGGGGGATGCGGAGAGTGCGCGCGCCGAGGCGCGCGATCACGATGCGGGGCTCGCGGTGTACGGCGAGGTGGTGATTGCCGGGGGCGACTCACTGGTGGCGCGGGCGCAGCTCCTCGACGTGGCGAGCGGGAAGACGATCGACTCGGTCTTCGTGGCGGGGGAGGAGGCGCGCCCCGACCGGCTGGCGTCGGCGCTGGCGTTAGGCATTCTCGACGTGTTGCGCAAGGTGCGCCCGGTGACGGCCACGCCTAACGCCGGGCTCGGCTCGCGCTCGCCGCCGGCGGTCAAGGAGTTCGCCAAGGGGGAGGGGTTCTACCGCCTGTCGCAGTGGGACTCGGCGCTGGCGCACTACGAGCGGGCGATCGCGATCGACTCGTCGTTCGCGCTGGCGTTGCGGCGTGCGGGGCAGTCGGTGGCGTGGCTCAAGCACAGCGACGACTCGCTCTCGCGCGCCTACCTGCGGACTGCCGGGGCGCTCAACCGCAACCTCGGGCGCCACGACTCCCTGCTGATCGCGGCGGATTCGCTGAGCTCCACGCTCCCCGACGACTACGCCGACCCGCGCTGGCTGCCGCAGGCGCGCCGGCTGTTCGCGCTGCTTAACACCGCGGTGCGGCTCTATCCGTCGGATCCCGAGGTCTGGTTCGCGCGCGGCGACGCGGGCTATCACTACGGCTACGGCCCGGGCGTGGGGATCGGGGACCGGCAGGAATTGAGCGACTTCTCGCGGGCGATCCGCCTCAATCGCGGCTTCGCCCCGGCGTACCAGCACGTGATCGAGCTGGCCTTCTCGCTGGACATGCCCGACACGGCGCGGACGTACGCCGAGTGGTATCTCGCGCTCAATGCCAAGCGCGAGGATGTCTCGACCATCGGGACGGCGCTCCGCATCGCCGACTATGCGACGCAGCAATCGGCGGCGCTCGACTTCCTGCTCGACTCGGCCGACGCGTCGCAGCTGGCGGGGGCGTGGCTCCTCCTGCGGCGCTGGCCGGATTCCGAGGAGACCGCGGTCCGGATCGCTCGCGCGTTGCTCAAGCGCGAACATCGCGACGCGCTCTTTCCCGATCCCCGGGTGCGGTTATCGTTGCAGCTGGCGTATCGCGGGCACACGCGCGAGGCGGGGGAGCTGTGGAATGCGTTAGGCGACGTGCGCGCCTCGCTGGCGGTGGACTACGCGCTGGTGGAGGCGTTCCCGCGCGACTCGGCGACGACGCGATTCCGCCGCTGGCTCGAGGAGTATTCGGGCGATCACTCGCGCCCGTTCCCGTGGTGGACGCTCCCGTGGTGGGTGCGCGAGGGCGATGCGCTGACGATCGACCGCATCGCCGGGATGGCGGAGGCGGAGTCGAAGGAGAAGGACGTCCAGCGGTCGAGGATCGGGAGCTACGCGGCGCGGGCGGCGCGTGGATACCTGGCGTTGGCGCAAGGCGATTCGGCGGGAGCGCTGACGATCCTGCGGGCGCTCCCCGACTCGTTGTGTGTGGACTGTTACCAGGAGCGGGTGGAGACTGCGCGGTTGATGGCACGGCTTGGAGAGCTCGAGCGGGCGGCGCTGCTGCTGGACGAGCGGCCGAACCGGCTGCTCACGCCGACCGAGATTCCGCTGGCGCTGGAGCGGGCGCGCGTTGCCCGCCAGATGCAACGCGACGAGAAGGCGCTGCAGAATTTCGCCCTGGTCGCGAGCGCGTGGTCGCGCGCCGACGCGACGCTCGGCGAGATCGTGAACGAGGCGCGCGAGGCGGCAACGGCGCTGCGCGCGAAGGTACAAGCGGCGACAGCCGGAAGTTGAAGGATGGACGCCGGCCGGGGAGAGTCTCCTGCCGGTAGGCCCCGCGATGGGGAAGGTCGTACTTGAACAGGGAGGAGCGTCATGAAAGTCAGATCGATCGCGGTGGTCCTGTCGGCGTGCTGGCTCGCGGCGTGCGCGAGCGACGGTGCCCTGGCTCCCTTGACCCCTAACGACGCGTCGCTGCTGACGGCATCGGGGAACCCGCCGCCGCCGCGCGTGCTCGGCACGGCGCTCGGCACGTTCAGCACCTCGTCGCCGGCGCTCGCGGCGCAGCAGACCTACACGTTCCGCGGCGAGGTGTACTACAACCGCAACCTCACCACCGGGATGAACTTCTTCGAGGTGGCCACCGGTGAGGGGAGCATCCGCGCCAACGCCAGCGGCGTGGTGATGGCGAAGGGGACGATGGTCCTGACCGAGGGGGGATCGGGGGCGACGCTCTCGGTCGACCTGTCGCAGCTGATGGGCTACCAGGGGACGCTCTTCGTTCCGTGCCCCGCGGGTTCGCCCGTGAACTGCTTTGCGCTGGCGGCGACGTTCACCGGGACCGTGACGCCGGCGTCGGGGCCACCGATCCAGGTCACCGGGACGTTCAAGTACCGCTGGGACACCTAAGCACGAAGTGAAACAGGCGCCCGCCGGTTCCGGACGGGCGCCTGCTCAGGGCACGACGCGTCGCGCCTAACGGTTTCGGATCAGGCCGATGCCGCGTCTCTGCCCGAGTAGCGACGCCTCTCCCCGCGGGCCTTGGCCTTGCGCGCCTCCTCCTCTCGCGAGCGGGGAGGCGCGTTGGTCTGGAGGGTGTCGATCAGGCGCTGCGCGATCAGTGCGACCTCGTCGACCGCCTGGTTGAACGCAGCCTCGTTCACCCGCGACGGGCGCGTGGTTCCGCTCAGCTTGCGCACGAACTGGAGCGCCGAGGCGCGCACCTCGTCGCTGGTGGCCGGCGGTTCGAAGTTCGCGAGCACCTTGATGTTGCGGCACATGTTACGCTCCCTGCCTAACGACCGCCGAGTCGGATCGCCGTGCCGACGTAGAGTGAGAAGACGCCGTTCTTCGCCGATTCCTTCACGTTGCCGAGTTGGAAATCGGCGACGCTCGAGACACCGAACGAGTAGCGCGCGCCACCGCTCAGGACGAGCGGCCCGAAATCGTAGTCGAGCCCACCGCCGGCCATCCCGCCAAGGTCTACCGTCTTGGTGCTGACACCAGGAATGTCGTCGCAACTGGTGGAGGTCCCACGCACGCTGCAGTCGATCTGGATCCCGAGGTACGGCCCCAGGTAGATGTGCGGGCGGAGCCCCAGCTCGCGACTGAGCTTGATGCGATACAGGAGCGGGATCTCGAAGTAGCTCAGCTTGAGTCCCTCGGGGTCGCCGGTCGAGGCCTTTGCTCCCTTGTTGACCCAGAGCGCCTCGGGCTGGAAGGCGAAGATTCCATCGTTGGGAAGAACAATGGAGATACCGCCCACCAGCCCGGTGCGATTGCTCAGCCCATCGATACCGCGCAGGGTGGAGAAGGTGGCGCCGAGGATCGCCCCGACCTGTCCCTGCGCCCGCGCGTGCGAGGCAGGGACCGCGAGGGCGCCGAGGACGGCAATCGTCGTGACGAAGCGACGCATGGTGATGTAGCTCACGTAATGTCTGCGGGAATGGCTCAAGGTGTCGTGGCTTTCGCGCGCGCCTTGCGCACGATCTCCCTAACTTCCTGGAGCAAGGTCGGACCATGATACGCGTAGCCGTCGCGAATGGTCCATT
>CAZWVG010000123.1:0-16053 GCA_964637355.1 uncultured Gemmatimonadaceae bacterium | reverse complement strand
CGCGACTCCTCGTCGCGCGGCGCGGCCACGCTGCTCTTGGGCGGAGGGAGCATCCCTGCGCTCCCGTTCACGCGTCCCACGCCGCGCGGGTGCGCGACGTGCCACGAATCTCCGCACGGCGACCAGTTCGACTCGCGTCCGAACGGGAAGGATTGCGCCAGCTGCCACTCGGTCGACGAGTTCGCCCCGGCCGCCAAGTTCGATCACGAGCGCGCGCGCTTCACCCTCGCCGGCGCGCACGCCAACGTCCCCTGCGCCTCGTGTCACAAACGCGTTGGTGCAGGTGGAGTGGCGACGCGAGTGCTCTACCGCCCGCTGTCGACCGCATGCGAGAGCTGCCACACCGCGCGCGACAAGCGCGAGGCGCACTGATGCGTCGCCTCGTTCTCGCCCTCTTCGCCCTGATGGCGATGGTGGCCTTCGCACCGGCGATCGCCCGCGCGCAGCGCGCCGACAATCCGCACGGGGCGTCGGTCAACGGGAATACATGTAGCGCGTGTCACCGTGCCGACGGATGGCGCCCCGCGGTGATCGCGCGCGAGTTCAAGCACGCGCCGCAGACCTTCCCGCTCGACGGGGCGCACGCGCGAACGACGTGCGCCTCGTGCCACAAGACGCTCGACTTTTCCCAGGCGGTCACCAGCTGCGCGTCGTGCCACCAGGACGTGCACAAGGGGGAACTCGGGACGCAGTGCGCGCGCTGCCACACCGCGCGCACCTTCACCGATCGCGCGGCCATGGCGCGGTTGCACCAGACCGGGCGATTCCCGCTGCAGGGAGGGCACGCGACCGTCGCCTGCGAGAGCTGCCACACCCCGGCACGCAACGGACAGTTGGAGTTCGTCAATCGCGCGACCACCTGCATCGGCTGCCACGCGGAGACGTTCCGCAACGCCAAGGCGCCAGACCACGTCGCTGCCGGCTTCTCGCAGAATTGCACGACGTGCCACACGCTCGCGACCTGGTCGACCGCCAACTTCGACCACTCCAGGACACGTTTCCCGCTTACCCTCGGCCACGCCGGACGCACCTGCGAGTCGTGCCACGCCGACAAGGTGTTCGTCGGGAAGAGCATGGCGTGTGCGAGCTGCCACACGGGAGACTTCCAGCGTACGACGAATCCGCCGCACGCGCAGGGCTTCCCCACGTTGTGCGCCGACTGTCACACGACCGCCGCGTGGACGGGGGCGAAGTTTGACCACGCGACGACGCGCTTCCCGCTCGCCGGCGCGCACACCAACGTCAGCTGCAACGGGTGCCACGGCGACAAGATCTTCCGCGGGAAGGTCACGACGTGCATCGGGTGTCACCAGAAGGACTTCTCCCAGACGCTGTCACCATCGCACGGCGCGGCGCGCTTCAGCACCGAGTGCCTCACCTGTCACACCATGACGCAGTGGAAGGGGGCGACCTTCGACCACTCGAAGACGCGCTTCCCGCTCACCGAACGGCATGCGACGGTGACGTGCCAGGGGTGCCACGCGGATGGCGTCTACGTCGGGAAGCCGATGGGGTGCGCATCGTGCCACCAGACCGCCTACGACGCGACGACGCAGCCCCCACACGCGGCGGCGGGCTTCCCCACGCTCTGCGAGTCGTGCCACAAGTCGGCGGCGGCGTGGGGCGGGGCGCCGTACGATCACAACACCACGCGCTTCCCGCTGACCGGGGCCCACCGCACGGCGACATGTCTCGATTGCCACGGCGACCGGGTCTACAAGGGGAAAGCGATGGAGTGCGCGTCCTGCCACCAGGCGCGGTACAACGCGACGACGAATCCCCCGCACGTCAAGGCCGGCTTCTCGACGACCTGCTCCACCTGCCACACGACGACGCAGTGGACCGGGGCCGTCTTCGATCACTCCAAGACGCGCTTCCCGCTCACCAATGGACATGCGGGACGCGAGTGCGCCGCGTGTCACGGCGACGGCATCTATACCGGGAAGTCGCTCGAGTGCGTGTCGTGTCACCAGTCGGACTTCACGGCGACGAAGAAGCCGCCGCACGCCTCGGCCGGATTCCCGACGACGTGCGCGTCGTGCCACTCGACGGTCGCGTGGACCGGTGGTGTGTTCGATCACGCGGCGACGCGGTTCCCGCTGACCGGCGCGCACCTCACGACCACCTGCGCCGACTGCCACAGCGATGGCGTCTACAAGGGGAAACCCACCGCCTGCCTTTCCTGTCACCAGTCCGACTTCACCGCGACGAAGAATCCGCCGCACGCCACGCTCGGCTTCCCGGGGACGTGCGAGACGTGTCATACGACCGCGCGCTGGCAGGGGGCCGTCTTCGACCACAACAAGACGAGCTACCCGCTGACCGGCGCGCACATCGCCGCCAGCTGCACCGGATGTCACAGCACGGGGGTGTACAAGGGGACGCCGACCACGTGCGTGTCGTGCCACCAGACCGACTACACGGCGAGCACCAATCCGCCGCACGCCCAGGCTGGCTTTCCGACGGTGTGCGCGAGCTGTCACACGACGGCGGCGTGGAAAGGGGCGAAGTTCGACCATAACGCCACCAAGTTCCCGCTCGTCGGCGCCCACATCACCGCCAGCTGCAAAGACTGCCATTCCGACGGCGTGTATGCCGGAAAGCCGACGACGTGCGTGTCGTGCCACCTCGCCAACTACAACGCCACGACGCAGCCGAACCACAAGGTCGGCGGGATCCCGACCACGTGCGAGGGGTGCCACAACACGCTGAGCTGGCTCGGGAAGACGAACTTCGACCACAACGTGGACACGCAGTTCCCGCTCACCGGTGCGCACCAGAGCACGGCGTGCCTCGGCTGTCACGCGAGCGGCGTGTACAAGGGACTCCCGACCACCTGCGTGTCGTGTCACACCCCCGGCTACAACGCGTCGACGAATCCACACCACATCCAGGCCGGCTTCTCGACCGTGTGCGCCAGCTGCCACAGCACCAACGGGTGGAACCTGGCGCCGTACGACCATAACCAGACGTCGTTCCCGCTCACCGGCGCACACGTCGGCAAGGAGTGCATCGCCTGTCACGCCGACAAGGTCTACAAGGGGAAGCCGACCACCTGCATCACCTGTCACCAGACCGACTACAACGGCGCGAAGAGCCCGAATCACGTGAGTTCGGGCTTCCCCACGACGTGCGAGACGTGCCACACCACCACCCAGTGGAACGGGGCGGTCTTCAATCACAACGCGACAGCCTTCCCGCTCACCGGTGCGCACAAGACGGCGACGTGCGTCGACTGCCACTCGAGCGGCGTGTACAAGGGGCTGCCGACGGCGTGCGCCTCGTGCCACACGCCGGAGTACAACGCCTCGACGAATCCGCATCACATCCAGGCGGGCTTCTCGAAGCTCTGCGCGTCGTGTCATACCACGACGCAGTGGCCCGGTGCGCCGTACAACCACAATACCCTGACGTCCTTCCCGCTCACCGGTGCGCACGTCGGCAAGGCGTGCATCAGCTGTCACGCCGACAAGGTCTACAACGGGAAACCGACAACCTGCGTCTCGTGCCACCTGACGGATTACAACAACACCACCAAGCCCAAGCACTCCACCTCGGGCTTCCCGACGACGTGCGAGACCTGCCACACCTCGACGCAGTGGCTCGGGGCCAGCTTCAACCATAGCACGACGGCGTTCCCGCTGACCGGTGCGCACCTCACGGCGACCTGTCTCGACTGTCACGCGAGCGGCGTCTACAAGGGATTGCCGACGGCGTGCGCGTCGTGCCACACGCCCGAGTACAACGCGTCGACGAATCCACACCACATCCAGGCCGGGTTCTCCAAGCTTTGCGCGAGCTGCCACACGACCACCAAGTGGCCCGGCGCGCCGTACAATCACAACACCCAGACGTCGTTCCCGTTGACCGGGGCGCACGTGGGGAAGACGTGCATCAGCTGCCACGCCGACAAGGTCTACAACGGGAAACCGACGACCTGCGTCTCGTGTCACCTCACGGACTACAACAACACGACCAAGCCGAAGCACTCCACCTCGGGCTTCCCGACCGATTGCCAGACCTGCCACACCACCACGCAGTGGCTGGGGGCGGTGTTCAATCACAGCGCCACCAACTTCCCGCTCACCGGTGCGCACCTGACGGCGACGTGCCTCGACTGTCACTCGAGCGGCGTGTACAAGGGACTCCCCACGGCGTGCGCCTCGTGCCACACGCCGGAGTACAACGCCTCGACGAATCCGCACCACATCCAGGCCGGCTTCTCGACGCTCTGCGCCAGCTGTCACACCACGTCGCAGTGGCCCGGCGGGACGTACAATCACAATACCCAGACGTCGTTCCCGTTGACCGGGGCGCACATCGGGAAGACGTGCATCAGCTGTCACGCCGACAAGGTCTACAAGGGTAAGCCGACCACCTGCGTCTCGTGCCACCTGACGGACTACAACAACACAACCAGTCCGAAGCACTCGACCGCGGGCTTCCCCACGGATTGCCAGACCTGCCACACCACGACGAAGTGGCTGGGGGCGGTGTTCAATCACAGCGCCACCAACTTCCCGCTCACCGGCGCGCACCTCGCCGCGAGCTGTCTCGATTGCCACTCGAGCGGCGTCTACAAGGGATTGCCGACGGCGTGCGCCTCGTGCCACACGCCGGAGTACAACGCGTCGACCAATCCGCACCACATCCAGGCCGGCTTCTCGACGCTGTGCGCCAGCTGTCACACCACGACCCAGTGGCCAGGCGGGACGTACAATCACAACACCCAGACGTCGTTCCCGCTCACCGGGGCGCACATCGGCAAGTCGTGCATCAGCTGTCACGCCGACAAGGTCTACAACGGGAAACCGACCACCTGCGTCTCGTGCCACCTGACCGACTACAACAACACCACCAACCCGAAGCACTCCACCTCGGGCTTCCCGACCGATTGCGCGGCGTGTCACACGACGACGCAGTGGCTGGGCGCGGTCTTCAATCATGATGGCCCGTACTTCCCGATCTACTCCGGGAAGCACCGGCAGGCGTGGACCTCGTGCGCCGACTGCCACGTGAACTCCAGCAACTACAAGCAGTTCGAGTGCATCCTCTGCCACCAGCACAACAACAAGACAAAGGTCGACGCCGATCACCGAGGGCAGCGCGGCTACTCCTACAACAGCGCGGCATGCTACCAGTGTCACCCCCGAGGGACGTCCAACTGATGTCCATGGCTCGCGCGCTGGCGCTCGCCGTAGTCTTCGCGGGACTCACCCCCGTGCTCGTGCGCGCACAAGCCTCGCCGCCCGACAGTGCGAAGCGAGCGCCCGCGCCGACGATCTTCTCGCAACCTCGGCGCACCGATCGCGTGCTGCTCGCGCCGCGCTCGGCGTCCAACGTCTCCAGCATTCGGCACATCCCGCCCGTGGTGCGCCCGCTGACGGTGCGCCCCCCGACCTCGTCGATCGCCGCAGCGTCGCGCATCGCGGCGACGAAGATCGTCGCGCCGGCGCGCACCCTGGCGCGTGCGGCTGCTCCCGCCCCCAAACGCGAGGCAGCAGCGTCGCCTGTCGGTACTCCAGTCCAGTCGGCGGGCGACGTGAAGTCGGCCGTGGTGGCAGCGGCGCCGGTTCCATCGCAACCTCCCGCGACGCCGCCATCGCAACCTCAGGCGAAGCCGACGACGCAGACCGCGCAGCCGCTCGCATCGCAAGGGACGCCAAGCCCAGTCGCGCAAGCCGCGTCAGTTCCCACATCGAAAGTCGGTGCGCCTCCTGCGCCGCAATCGTCGTCGCCTCCCGCACCACCAGTTGCGCCGACTCCCGCGTCGCAAGTGGCGTCGGCTCCTGCTTCGCAAGCGGCAACGGCTCCAGCCGCGCCGTCACGCGCTACGAAGGCGGCGGCGGTAGCCCCGCCAGCTGCAACCCACTCGTTTGCCAGCCAGCCCACGCCGGCTCCGCCGCCGCCATCGACCGCCGTCGCGTCGCAACCGCCAAGCACCAGACCCGCCACCCCGCCTGCGCCGAGCGCAACGCCGCAAACACCGGGGTGGGCGCACATCACCTACATCAGCGGACCGCAGGTCTACATCGATGTCGGGACCAAGGGGGGATTGCGCGAAGGGTCGCGTCTCGAGGTGGTGCGCGGCGCCAGCGTGATCGCCGAGTTGACCGTCGCCTACGTCTCGTCGTCGCGCTCGTCGTGCACTGTTGTCACGCAGACCGCCCAGATCGTCATCGGTGATTCGGCGCGCTTCCGGCCGGTGCAGGAGGTGCTCGCCGAGGTGAAGGCCGCCGAGGATCGCAAGACGGGGGCAGACATACCCCGCACAACGCGCCGCGCGTCGTCACCGATCCGCGGACGCATCGGCGTGCGATATCTCACGATGCAGCAAGGGGGCGGCGATGTGACGAGCACCATCACGCAGCCCGCCTTCGACCTGCGACTCGACGGCCACCACATCAACGGATCGCCATTCGGGCTCACCGTCGACGTGCGTGCCTATCGGCAGAGCTTCGCCCGCACCTCGGGGACGACGCTCACCAGCTCGACGCGCGCGTACCAGACGGCGCTGCTCTGGAATCCGGTCAACTCCGGCGCCCGCGTGGCGCTCGGGCGCCAGTTCTCGACCGCCCTCTCCACGATCGGGCTCTTCGACGGATTGTCGGTCGACGTGGATCATCCGCGCTGGAGCGTCGGGGCGCTCTCGGGGAGTCAGCCCGATCCGCGCTCCTTCGGCTACTCCGGTGACGTGCGCGAGCACGGAGCCTACTTCCAGGTGCACAACACGCCGAATGCCGGCGCCTCGTGGGCGATGACGTTCGGCGGGATCGGGTCGTACAACCGCGGCCAGATCGATCGCGAGTTCGCCTACCTGCAGGGGACGCTCAACAGTCGTTACGTCTCGATCTACACGGCGCAGGAAGTCGACGTGAACCGCGGGTGGAAGTCGACGGTCGAGGGAGGCGGCGCCACGCCGACGTCGACCTTCGCGATGCTGCGCGTCTCGCCCAACGATGCGCTCTCGCTCAACGCGGGGTACGACAACCGCCGCAGCGTGCGCCTGTACAGCGACTTCATCAACCCCGAGGTCGCCTTCGACGACTCGTTCCGCCAGGGGGCGTGGGGCGGAGCGTCGCTGTATGTCTTTGGACACCTTCGCCTCAACGCCGACGCGCGCACGAGCAAAGGGGGGGTCGCCGGCTCCGCCGACTCCTACACCGGCTCCGTGCAAGTCACGAGAATCACCCCACTGCAACTCGGCGCACAGCTCCGCACCACGAGCTACACCGGCCTCCTCGCCTCCGGCACGTTGGGCGCAGCGTCGATCGAAATGCAGCCCGCTGGGAGCCTGCGCATCTCGTTCAACGCCGGACAGCGGACCGACACCCGCGCCGCGGCGGACGTCGCCAACAGCAGCACCACCTGGTGGGGCGCCGACGCCGACATCGGCATCGGCCGCTCGCTCTATCTCCTCGCCTCTACCTACCGCGAGACGGGCGACTTCCAGCGCAACCTGCAGACGATGTTGGCTCTTTCATATAGGTGGTAGAAGACGAGAAGACGAGAAGACGAGAGTCCGAATTCCCCCTCGTCTTCTCGTCTTCTCGTCTTCTGTCATCTCAGTTGAGCCTTGATCAGCGCCATCTCCTGCTGGAGCGCGGCGCGGTCGGCGGTGCGGAGCGCAGGGGGGAGAAAGGCCGTGTCGGTGCATTCCAGGATTGCGGCCGCGATCTGCAAGCGCTTCTCCATCGACTGTGCTGACGGGATGAAGTCGGCGAGCGCGGCTTCCAGTCGTGCGCGCGAGATAGCCGCTTCCCCCGCAATCCCTGCCTGACGAGCGGCGCGGGTGATCACTCCCTCGATGTCTGCTCCTGACAGTTGGCCTACGTGCGGGATCGCCAGGTCCTCGCTCGTCGCTCCCTCCTCGAGCGGGACCTTGATCTTGCGCGCCATCACGGCCAGCATCGACCGCAGTTCTGCGGCACTGTCGGGGTAGAAGAGCGGGATGTGCACCTCGGCGCGCCCCTGGCGCTTGAGATCGATGGGGAGAAGGTCCGGGCGCGCGGTCATCAGGACCCAGACGATCTGCCCGCGATAGGCGGTGTTCCCCATCTGGTGGGCAATCATCCCGAAGACGCGGCTCGAGACGCCGCCGTCTCCTTCCGATTCACGATCGCCGAGCATCGCGTCGGCCTCGTCGATGATCACCATCACGGGGCCCATCGCCCGCAGAACCGCGAGCACGTGCTCGAGATTCGCTTCCGTCTCGCCGACGTACTTGGAGCGGAAGTTCTTGAGGGTGACGCACGGCATGCCCATCTCGCCGGCCGCCGCCATCACCAGGAACGTCTTCCCCGTCCCGACCGGGCCGCAGATGAGATATCCCATCGGCGCCAGCGCGCGCCGCCCTGCTTGCAGGAGTTTGGCATCCTCACGGAGCGTGCGCTTGGCCGCGTCGAGTCCCACCACGTCGTCGAGCGTGAAGGTCGGTTCCACGAACTCCAGGAGGCCGTGGCACTGCCGCTCGATGAGCTGCTTCTTGAGCTTCTTGAACGCCTTCTGGTCGAGGCGCGACTGCCCGTCGAGCGCGGCGCGGAGCGGCGGAGCGATGTCGTTGAGGGCGAGTCCCGCTGTTTCGCGTGCGTAGTCACCGGCGGTGAGTCCGTCCTCGAAGATCTCCCGTCGCGTTCCCGACAGCCGCTCGATGTAGCGCGTGCGCTCCTCGAGCGAGGGGAGTGGCACCTCGAGCGTCACCACATGAGGATTCTCGGCGATTCGCGCCTGGAGGTTCGCACGGCGCTCCTCGATGAGGACGCAGGCGAAGTCGATGCGCCGCACGCTGGCCGCCGCCGCCCAATTGAGCGCCGTCACCGCCGCCGAACTCGCCGAGAGGGTGAGCGACCCCGTCTCTGCGGCAGGAAAGACGAAGGAGGCGTGATCGACGATCAGCGCCACGCGTCGCCTGACGTCGGCAGGGGAATTGAGTTGCTGGATCAGGTAGCGGTCGAGCGCCGCGAAGACGGCCTGCGGCTCAACCACGCGCGACTTGTCGAGGTTCGTCCCGAAGATCTCGGTCGTGCGCGGCGCCATCTCGCGCAGGCGCTGCGGATCCCGTCCGGCAAACGGGCGAATGCCGCGCCCGACGTCGTAGTGCAGCACCAGGTCCCAGCTCCCGAACAGCTGCTCGGCGAGAAACGTCGAGACGGGGCCGTAGGGGGGCGAGGCACCGTCCTCGAGCTGCACATCGTCGAACGTGTTGCCGTGGAGGACGAAGAGCGAGGCGCTCCCGGCGAAGTAGGCATTCGCGAGCTCGCGCGCCCACCTGGGATACCACGCCGGCGTCACGGCCGCCGGTTGCGCGCCGCCATTTGCGGCTGGCGGTGCAGCGCCGAGGGTGGAGTCGGGGGCGGTCATGCGCGGTCAGCGCAGGCGCTGCGTGGTGGCACGGGCGTTTCCGAGGATGGTGGGGGCGGCGGCGGTCGCCAGCTCGAGGTCGTCGAGCGAGATCATCTGCGACGCCACGTCCTGCGACAGCTGCAACGTCTCGGTGAAGGCGGTGACCTGCGCGCTCAGGTCGCCCGGGTCCTGGCTGGTGATCGCGCTCTCGGCGAGTGCGTGCACCTTTCCCTCGATGCGCGTGAGCTCGAGCTCGACGAACTCGGCGTCCTTCTCTCCCTTGATCACGTTGGCGATGCGCGAATCGAGGTCCTTGAGCGTATCGCGCAGCGACGAGACGATGCGCTGGTCCCCGCCCGGCTCCGCCGCCTTCTTTTCTGCGTCGGCGAGGCGCGCGGCCAGCTCGCGCCGCTGCGCTTCCAACTCGTAGCGATTGCTGCTGGCGAGGAACTGCTCGAGCGATCTCCGCCCGACGAGGAGGCGCAGGTAGAAGAAGAGGAGCTTGTTGAGCGCTTCGTCGCGCGTAGCGTCGTCGCCGCCGCGGCCGGCGCGCACGGTGCTCGCCAGCCGCCGCATCTCCTCGCAGCGCGCGACGACCTTCTCGAAGCGCTGCCGGTCGACGAGGCCGAGTCGGTTGCGCAGCTGCGTGAAGAGGTCTTCGGCGGTCACCGCGCTCGCGTCGCGCGAGGCTGCTGCATCCTGCGCGTCGACCGCGTCGCGGAAGCGCTCGTTGCTCACCATCCCGAGGAGGTAGAGCCCCTCGAGGCCGGCGACGATGGGAAAGAGCGCATCGGGCCACGGCGAAATGAGCGAGAAGGCGACGGCGACGCCGAGCAGCCCGAGGTTCCAGCGCTGCCGAAAGGCGCGCCGCATGTACTTCCTGAAGGAGCCGATCCCGGATTCAGCCATGGTGCGCGCGCGCGTTCACGTCTCGGGGCGATTGGACATCTCGAGCCCCTCGATGATATCGCGCACCGAGAAGGCAATGTCGAGAAACGATGGTTCGCGCTGCATCACGTGCGCCGGACGGTCGGGGGCGGGGACTTCCATCTGCTTGAGGATCGTCCCCGGGGCGTTGGAGAAGATGAAGATGCGGTCCCCGACGAAGACCGCCTCCTCGATCGAATGAGTGACGAGGAAGACCGTCGCTTGCACCTCGCGGGAGAGCGAGACGAGCTGGTCCTGCATCGCATAACGAGTCCGCGGGTCGAGTGCGCCGAAGGGCTCGTCCATGAGGATCACGCGCGGCCGGAGGATCAAGGTTCGGGCGAGCGCCACGCGCTGCCGCATCCCGCCCGACAGCTCGTGCGGATACTTCTGTGCATCGCGCGTGACATCGAGACCGACCTTTTGGATCCACTCGCGCGCGAGTTCCGTGCGCTCCGCCGATGCCATGCCGCGGCATTCGAGCCCGAAGGCGATGTTCTGCTCGACCGTGCGATGGTCGAACGAGGTGTAGTCCTGGAAGACGAAGCCCCGATCGGCGCCGGGCGCGGCCACCGGCTTCCCCATCACCTCCACGCTCCCCGTCGTCGCCGGGTGCTGCGGCGTGAGGCCGGCGATCAGCCGCAGCACGGTCGACTTCCCGCACCCCGACGGCCCGAGGATCCCGACGATCTCCATCCGGTCTGGGACATCGTCGACGCAGAAGGTCACGTCCTTGATCGCGGTGTAGCCGGTGTCGTACGTCTTGCTCACCTGCTTGAACTCCACGACCGGTGTCGGCTTTGCACCTGCCGGCGCGCCCGCGTTGGGCTCAGTCATTGGCGCGGCGGTACGGGAAGAAGCCGCGCTCGAAGAAACGGAAGAGCGCGTCGATGCCGAAGGCGAGACCCGAGATCACGAAGAGCGTCCCGACCAGGTGCTCGGGCATCCCGCGGCGCTGGCTCTGCAGCATGATGTAGCCCAGACCAGCGCGCGCATCGACCACCTCGGCGAGCATGATGTAGCCGAAGGCCACGCCGAACATCGTCCGCACCATCGCGTAGATGTCGGGGAGGGCGAGCGGGATCAACACCTTGGTCATCACGTCGGCTGACGACGCGCCTAACGTGCGCGCGGTGTCGACGTAGCGGTCCTCGACCCCGACGATCGCCCGCGCGGTGTCGTGAAAGACGAACGGGGCCGTCGCCAGGAAGATGAACATGATCTTTTGCAGCTCGCCGATCCCGAACATCTGCAACGTGAGCGGGAGGAGCGCCGCCACCGGGATGGTGCGGGCGAAGAGCGAGATCGGTTGCGCCGCCGCCCCGACGATGCGGAACGAACCGGCGATGATCCCGAACGGCACGGCAATCAGCAACGCGAGCCCGAAGCCGAGGAAGACGCGGTTGAGCGACGCCGCGATCCCGCCGACGAGATTGCGTTCGGTGACAAGCGACGGAAAGCCCTTGAGCACCTCGCCCGGGCTCGGGAAGACCGACGGCGAGATGGTGCGGGCCTCCGGGGTTGCCCCGCTCGTGAGCGCGAACCAGAGGAGGAGGACCACCGCGAGCGACGCCGCCCCCGCGACCTGGCGCAGCGGGAGCGACGGATTGCTTCGGAGTGCGAAGAGCGGGGTGGGGCCCATGCCTACTTCTGCTCGAGCGGATACACCTTGATCTCTACACGCCGATTGCGGGCGTTGTTGTTCGGGTCGTTGGGATCGGCCGGGCGGTCCCACCCGAGTCCCGCGGTGGCGAACTGGTTGGGGTCGAGTGTGTTGAACTTGCGCACGATCGCCTCCTTCACCGCGTTCGCACGCCGCAGCGAGAGCTCCTGCACGTCGGCGGCGGTCACCACGCCCGAGGACTTCATCGACGCGTCGGTGTGTCCTTCGATCACGATGCGCGCGGCGCCGTACTGTCCGGCCAGTCGCCCCACTTCTTCCACCACGTTGTTCACGTTCGGGTCGTACAGCTCGTCGACCGTCTTTCCGTTCTCCGTTCGCGTGACCTTCTTGAAGATGGAGTCGGAGTTGGGGAAGAACTGGATCACCACCGCCTTGGTGAGGATCTCGTTGCTCTCCGCCTGCACCGAGAGCGCCGTGGTCGGGACGAACTGGATGGCGTACTCGTTCTTCTGCGAGGCGTACTTGGCTTCCTTCGCCAGTTTGACCAGCGGCGTCCCGTCGAAGATGTCGTCGAAGGCGACGGCGTCACCGGAGAGCGCCCCGATCTTCCGATAGAGGAAGTACGCCGTCTCGAAGGTGCGCTGGAAGTTCGCCGGGTTGTTGGCGTTGAGGAAGAAGTCACGATTCTCCGCGACGTTGGTGCTGTGCGCGTCGCCGAGCATGCCGAGCGCGTCGGCCTCGGGGAGCGAGTAGCCGCGCGCCATCAGCTTCGCGACGGCCGCCTTTCCCTCCTGCGACTTGAGCTGCTCCATCGCGTCGAAGATCCCGCGCATCAGCCCTTCGGCGATGTAGGGGTGATCCTTCGCCACGTCGGCGCGGAGGAACCAGGTGTCGGCAATCAGCTTGTTGGCCGTCTGCGTATTCACCAGCATCTTGTTCCCCGCGGCATCGGCGAGGTTGTAGATGTCCGGTGCCCACGACACGGCGCAGGCGATCTTCTTGTCGGCGTTGAATGCCGCGGCGGCCTGGAACGCATCCGCGGTGAAGCGCCACTCCACGTCGCCCGGCTGCAACCCGCCCGAGATCAGCGTGTTGAGCGCGAAGTAGTGCGACGGCGAGTTCTGCGCGAGCACCACCATCTTCCCCTTGATGTCGCGCACCGACTTGATCGTGTTGCGGCAGACGATCCCGTCGCCGCCGTTCGAGTAGTCGATCTGCTGGTACACGCGCGGCATCGTGCGCGAGTCGCGCTTGAGCTGCTCGAGAAACAGCGGGAGCATGTCGACCGTCGCCCACCCCACGTGCACGCGCCCAGCCGCGTACGCGTCGCGCATGGCGATCGGGTCGTCGATCAGTGTCAGCTTGACCTTGAACGTCTTGCCGTCGGCGCCGGTCCACACCTTTCCGGGCTCGAAGCCGTTGTTGGCGAGGATGATCGGTGCCCACCCCGCCCACACGTTGAGGGCGAAGACGACCGTGTTGTCGACCAGCGGCTCGTAGTTGGAGATCCCCTGCACCGCGGGGAGTCGCCCGGCCTGCTGGAACTTGAGCTTGTCGTACTCCTTGAACGTCGTCAGCGACGCGTCGTCAGGTGCCTCGACGCCCCCCTGTTTCAGGTCGTCGGCGCTGATGGTGCTGGAGTCGCCGCCTCCCACGCGGTCCTTGAAGCGTACCACCCCATAGCCGATGACGCCGGCGATGAGGAGGAACATGACGACATAGAACGCGGGCTTCGGTCCGCCACCATTGTTGGCCATCGTGTGAATCCTCTCTGCGATCGAAGTACGACGTGAATAGCGAAGTGGTGTAAACGGGGAGCCATGCGGCGCCGGCAGGCGGCGCCGCCGCGCTCCCTACTGCGTCTGTGTAGGGCCTAGCGTCTTCTGCGGCGCCGACTGCGGCGCCGACTCGGCGTTCACCAGGCCGAGTTCCACCTCGAACTGTCGGAGGAGGTTCTCTCCCATCGCCGCTTCGGCCGCCTGCTGCGCCTTGATGTCCTCGACCCCGCGCGACGACATGTCGGCCGCGACGCGCGCCTCGCCACGATGCTTGGCGATCTGCTCCTGCATCAGCTCCGTGGCCTGCCCGATCTTCGTGCTGAAGTTCGGCATGGCCGACTCCGACACCGCCTCGGCGACGCGCGCGATCTCGGCCTCGGCCTTCGCCATCTGCAGCTCGGCCTTGAGGCGCGACGCCTTCTGCCGGAGCGTGGCGATGTCCTTTTGCCCCTGCTGGAGCTTGAGGAGGTTGTTGTTGTACGCCTCCGAGTGCATCGCCAGTTGCTGCTCGTTGTTGGCGAGGTCCCCCTTTACTTGTTGCAGCTGGATGGCGAGCTGCCCCGCCACCTCGCGATTGCCGGCCTGCAGGTGCGAGCGGATCTGCCCTTCGAGGCGCTGCACGTTCTGCTTCTCGGCAGCCACCTGCATGCTCACCCGCTCCACGAGGCCACGATAGCGCTCGAGCCCCGTGCGGGCGACCTGGATCTGTTCCGTGGCCCGGTCCACCTCCAGCTGCAAGATCGCGTGCGGGTCCGCTTCCCAGAGCGCGTTGGCGATCTTGTTGAAGAAGGCGCTGATGGCCGTGAAGATCTTGCCCATGATGGTTGCAGGTTACCGGGGACGGGGTGTGGGAGCCGTAGCGGCTCCGGCGGGTGCGGTACTGTCGTGCGCTGGAAGGAGCGGAAGCGTTTCACCGGCATCGACCGCCTCGGCGAGGATACGGCCACGGTACAGCGTGTCGAGCCCGGCGCGGAGCGCGGTGGCGTTGCGCGCCTCGATCACCGTTCCCCGCACGTCGTTGACGAACGCGAACTTGTCGGCGTCAACATCGAAGGCGACGAGGAAGACCTTGACCGCCCCTTCGCTCCGCCGTGTAATCTCTCGCGCGACCGTTTCCGGAGAGCGCCCCTTCGTGTTTTCTCCGTCGGTCACGACGAGGAGATACTTCCGGATCGTGCCCGCGTTGTACAGGTCGGTGGTGGCGACGGCCATCGCGTCGCCGATTGCCGTGCTCCCGCGCGGCATGCGCAGGTTGTCCAGCGCGCGATCGAGCGCGGCGCGGTCGAAGGGAGCGATCGGGAGGATCGTCTCGACGTCGCTGTCAAAGGTGTAGAGCCCCACGTTGACCGGAAAGCCGGGCTGTCGCGTGACGAACGAGTCCGTCTGCGCCAGCACGTCGGCCAGCGCGCGGCGGGCGATGAGGTACTTTCGCTCTCCCTTGTCGCTCGCGGGGCTGTCCTTCATTGAACCCGACTGGTCGAGCAGGATCGCCACCGAGGCGCCGAGTCCCTGCTGAACCGTCGCGACGTAACGCCCCGTGTCGGGCGCTTCTTCGCTCGCGTCGACCCGGTTCGACTGCGCCCGCTGTCGGCCGAGGATGATCCAGAACGCGCCCGCGGCAATGATGAGGGGGAAGATCCGGGGGCGTGCACGCTTCATCGTCGGTAGCCTCGGGTGATGGAGACGTGTGCGGCGCGCAGCCGTCGCTCCCCCCCGATGCGCACAGCGGTGGGCGCGTCCGGGCGCGCAGGGAACCGGCGAGTCCTGCCGCGGGCAATTCTATCGGCGGAGAGCCTATGCGTCCACCTGTGGCGCCGACGCGACCGCGGGGTGCCAGCGCCCATCGCAATTCCCGTCTGGCACAACGTACGGAATTCTCCGTATGCTTGTGTCGCGCGCCGGGCATTCGCGCCCGTCCGAACCCCCCACCTGCGACTCTGCGGGGATCCCTGATGAAGCATCGTTCCGTACTGTCACTCGCCGTGCTCGCGCTGAGCGCGGGACCCCTCGTCCTTTCCGCACAAGGGAACGCGCCCGGAGGCGATGCCGCCGCCGTCACGCTCCCGCTCAAGACCGCACGCACCCACACGTTCACCACCACCAAGGGGACGTGGATCTCGCTCGACGTCTCTCCCGACGGCCAGCAGATCGTCTTCGACTTGTTAGGCGACCTGTACACCCTCCCGATCGCCGGCGGGCGCGCCACGCGCCTGACGAGCGGGATGGCGTACGATGCCCAGCCGCGCCTCTCCCCCGACGGGAAGCGCGTCGTCTTCGTCTCCGACCGGAGCGGCGGCGAAAACCTCTGGATCATGTCGCTCGACGGGAAGGACACGACCCAGCTCACCAAGGGGAACGACAACCAGTACGTCTCCCCCGAGT
>CAZWVG010000122.1:0-16190 GCA_964637355.1 uncultured Gemmatimonadaceae bacterium | reverse complement strand
GACCTCGACGCTCTTCGTCGAGAAGACAAACCCGCGCGTGGCGCTGTACTACGGCGACCGGAAGTCGCCGCAGGAGGTCGCCAGCGATCTCGGGCTCAACGCGCGCTTCACCGACGACTTCGGGCACGTCACCGACTCGCTGGCGAAATCCGGGCTTCCGTTCCACTGGATCTCCGATGCACAGGCGGCGGAGTTCGAGTCGAGCGACACGCTTTCCTTCGGTCGCAATTTCATCGCCGAGTTTCGCGCCGCCCATCCGAGCGTGAAGGTTGCCGACGCGACGAAGACGGTCGAGCAGCTGCGTGCAAAGAAGAGCCCAGCAGAGCTCGCGCTCATCGAGAAGGCAGCGGAGATCTCGTCGCGCGCGCACGAAGAGGTGATGCGCACCATTCGCCCCGGGATGAAGGAGAGTGAGATCCAGGCGATCATGGAGGCTACGTATCGCAAGCTCGGCGCCGATGGACCGGGGTACACGTCGATCGTCGGCGCCGGCGGTAACTCCACGGTGCTCCACTGGCCGGCGTCGTTCCGCGAGGCGAAGGCGGGGGAAGTCGTCCTGATGGACGTCGCGGCGTACTACGACGGCTACTCGGCGGATCTCACGCGCACGCTCCCGGTCGACGCGACCTACACACCCGAAGCGCGGGAGGTCTACCAGATCGTCCTCGACGCGCAGAAGGCGTCGGAACGCCAGATGCGCCCCGGGATGCCGCGCAACACGCCGACCGACTCCGCGTACGTGGTGCTCAAGGCCGGGCTCACGAAGCTCAAGCTCATCGAGTCGCCCACCGCATCGTTCGATGCGCCGCCGGGGTTGTGCCCCGGAACCTGGGCCAACCCCGACGGCAGCTGCCCCCAGTGGTATCTCTACGTCTACCATGGCTTCACCCACGGCATCGGCCTCGACGTGCACGATCCGTCGCAGTTCAGCAACGTGTCGCCTAACCAGTTCCAGGAGGGCGACGCCTTCACGATCGAGCCGGGGATCTACGTACGCGAGGGAGTCTTCAAGGGGCTCCCCGACACGCCGCGCAACCGTGCACTGATCGCCCACGCACAGGCGTCGGCGCTCAAGTATCGCAATGTTGGCGTGCGCATCGAGGACGACTACATCATCTCCGGCGGCAAGCTCAAGCGCATAACGACGGCGCCGCGCGAGATCGACGAGATCGAGTCCCTGCGGAAGAAAGCAATCGTGCAGTAACCGGTCGCTGACACCCTTCTCACTGGGTGATAGCGCCACCTACCCAGCACGAGGGAGATGCCGGGTGACGCGGTGCGTGCGTGTGTCGTCGACCCTGCATTGCGCCGGTTGGGAGTGTATGATGGTACATGTCCAATCGAGGCCGGCAGCGTCAGGCGCGTAAGTCAGCGGCGGCGCCGCGAAAGCGGCGTACGCGCTCGCGCGACGTGTCGCCCGACACTCATACCGGAGCACACATGGCCAACATCAGAAAATCCGCGCGCCAGACGGTGCGCACGGCAGCGGTGGCGGCAGTCACCGCCGCCGAAGCCGTGAAGGTCGCCAAGGTCGCCGTCAAGACCGCACGAGCAGCCGGATCGGAGGCGGGAAAGGTCGCCAAGCAGGTGGTCGACCGAGTGACGGGGAAGGAGGCCGCCAGGCGCAGGAAGACACGGAAGATCGCCGCGGGCGTGGCGGCGGCGGCGGTGGTCGCCGGCATCGCCGTCGCGCGCAAGCGCCGCAAGAAGAGCTAACCCACGGTTGCCGGAAGGCTTCGAATCGCCGACCGAGCGCATGCAAAGCGGGGCGCCTCGATAGGGCGCCCCGTTGCTTTCCTCCACCTAACGAACGGCGAAGGTCAGTGTCGCCCAGCGCGATTCATAGTTTGCCTCGGGGTCGTTGGCGAGGCGTCGCATGTCGATGAACTTCACGTAGTACGTCCCCACGCGATCGAGCGGGATGCGAACGATCCCATTCGCCGCCGACCGGGCGCTGCGTTGCGGCACTCTTCCCTCGCTCGGCGTGCGTCCCCCGAACTGCACGAACTGCCCGCCGATCGGCTTCCCGCCGACGAGCAGGCGCAGCTCGAGCGTCCCCCCGACCCTGAGCAGATACGGATTCTGCATGGGGATGATCTCGGCCGGGTAGCCCAGCACCGCCGAGTAGCTGCTGTCAGGCGCGTCGCCCACTTGTACGAGCGCCTTCACGTGCTTGTGGTAGCGCTCGCGCGATCCTTCGTCGAGACGTCCCTCGCGTTTGCGCGCGGCGAGTTCGTCGGGGATGCCGTCATCGGCGAGGTAGGCGTTGAAGTCCTTCGCCGGGAGGGCGAGGACGCGCGGTTTCGTCGACGCGCCGAGGACGTAGGTGCCGGGCGCGCCGGTCCTGAGCAGGAAGGTGCTGGTGTCGCCTGCCACGCTCCAGAGCGCGGTGTCGAGCTTCACGCGCCCGGTCGGTGAGATGATCGCGACGTCGATGAGACGGTCGCGGGTGATCGAGTTTGCGCTGGAGCTGAAGGTTCCGTTGAGGAGGCGCACCAGCACGCTACTGTTAGGCTGTGCGAAGTGCGATGCCGGGCGCAGGAACATGTCGTGCGCGGCCAGCACACCGACGGTCACCAGCAGCGCAACGAGGGCGAGCGAAAGCGAGCGGGTGAGCGTGCGAGCGGACGAACGTGCGATGGTGCGAGCGGGGGAGCGAGTGACGGTGCGCATCGGGTGGGAAGGGGCGGTATGGGGTCCGCAACGATGCGGTGCCGCCCTCTACGGCGCAATCGTCAGACCGTGCCACCGAAGGAGAGCCGCGGGCGCCGAACGTCGGCGGGAGCGGCTCGATCGATCGGACGTGTTACAGTCCGCGCACGAGCGCGACCCGCAATTGGCGCGGCTCCACCGGATGGAAGTGCACGTCTTCCACACCGGCCGCCGGCTCGCCGGCGAGTCGCGATGCGTAGTAGTACTGAATGTCGCTCGCTCTCGTCCCGAGCAGATTGAGAATGGAGAGCTGCACGCGCACGCCGCCAACACGCGCACTCGCCGCGGCGTTGGCCAACGTCGTCGGGCGGGCGCGCACGCGATCGCTCTCGACGAGCGGATACGCGCCAAAGTGCCGAAGCCGAATCGACGAGGTGAAGCGCTCGCTCGGTGACGTCCATGTTGCGCCCGCGGCGACGACGCGTTCCAACGCGCCAGGAATCCGGTCCTCTCCCGCGGAGACGCCGCGCAGGCGCGCCTTGGCGAACGAGACGTCGGCGTCGAGCGCCAGCGATGGAATGGGGCGGTAGTAGTTCGCGAACGTGATCCCGCTGCGCCGGCTCCCGTCGGTCGGCTCGGTCGTCCCGCCATCGCCAACGAAGAGCAGCTCGCTGTCGAGCGTCAGAGCCCACAGCGCGACGGTGGATCGCCACGTCGAACGCGGAGAGAGGCGAAGCCCGATCTCCGCACCGCGCGAGCGCACCAGCGGATCCACGCGTGCGGCCGGGGCACCGGTGACCGGGTCGACCGTGATCGTCGTGCCGCGTGCGTCGTTGCTGTGAAAGCCGTATCCGCCGCTCACGTACAGCTCCGACGACGCCGTCGGGACGAAAGCCAACGAGAGCTTGGGACTCACGATGCCGGCGGTTCGCTGTCCCGAATTAGCGGCGAGCCCACTCGTGACATCGAACGTGAGGACGTCGCCGCGCAGCCCCAGCACCGAGCGAAATCGTGGATGCCAGCGCGACTCGGCCTCGAGATAGAGTCCGCTGCTCCCCTCGACCACGTCGTCCTGGCGAATGGTCCCCGTTCGCACGCGGGCGCGCGTCCGGAAGAGTCCCACGCCATCGATCACGTCGGTCCGATGCTGCAGCCCGAGCGTGATCGTGTGTTCGCTCCCCATCGCCACGACCTGCTGCTTGTGCGTCGCGTTCGCACCGAGGATGGTCCGGTGCTCGCGCTGGTTGAACTGATCGCCTCGCGACGCGTCCTCGAGGAAGTACGTGAAGTTCGAGTACAGGTCGAGCGCAGAGCGGATGCCGAAGAGCTGCAGCGACTGCACCGAGGAACCGCCGAGCCGGGTCCAGTCGGCAGAGAGCGAGTAGCGCGTGGAGACACCGCCTAACGTCGAGTCGACCTGGGCGAATCGGTCGAGCGATCCGTCGGATACGGCGCGCAGCGGGATCTGATCCGATGCATCCCACGTGTTGTGATAGGCGAGGCCGAGGAGCGAGAAGCGTGATGTCCCGCGCTGCGCCGAGTATCGCGCAATGCCACTGTACTTCCGCAGTCGTTCGTCGACGAGCCAGGGACCATTGTAGCGCCGGACCTCCCCGCCCAGCAGGAGGGAGCCGTTCCCCGCCGACACGGACTGGCCGGCGACGATGCGCTGGTAACCATAGGCGCCGTTCCCCACCGAGGCGAACGGGCGCTCGAGTCGCTCCTTGAGGCGGAACTCGGCACCGCCGGCGCTCCCGAAGTCACCGATCGAGGCGTGATAGTTTCCCAGGCGGTAGTCGACGTGGTCGACAAACTCCGGAATGAGGATGTTGAGGTCCGTGTACCCCTGCCCATGGGCGTGCGAGGCCATGTTGAGCGGCATCCCCTCGAGGCGCGTCTGGAAGTCGGTGCCGTGATCGAGGTTGAATCCCCGTACGAAGAGCTGATTCGCCTTGCCGTCACCCGAGTGCTGCGTGACGATGACGCCGGGGACGGTCTCGAGGAGCTCGCCCTCGCGTAGGAGGGGGCGCACGCGAAGGTCCGCCCACCCCACGCGCCCCTGCGAGGCGGTCGACGCAACACCGCGGAGGTCGTCGACGCGCCCGACGACGCGCATCGCCTCGAGCGGGTGTGCGCGAGCGGAGTCGCGCGCGCTTGCCCGCGACGAGTCGGGGCGTGCGCGTGCGACCGAATCGCTCTGCGCCGCGATGCCATGAGCGCACATGGCAGAGGCGGTGACGAGGAGCGCGGCGACGACTGAGCGATGCATCATGCCAGAGGTACGACGCAGCGCGACTATCGGATTTTCGCGACCGCCTTCGCCATCGGGCGTGCGACTAGGGCCCTGCCATACGATACGGGAAGGGGTGCTCCCCGTCCGTTTCCGGACACTCCGTCCCACGCGCGAACGGCGCGTAGCCTTCGCGTCGGAGGGAGCAGCGTCTCCAAGTCACCGCTCCGCCCATAGTTAGGCGCTGCGACTCGCTCGGTATGCCTCTTGCCCCTCTCTGCGCGACCTCACGCCCGCCGACGCCATGGAACTGATCCTCGCCGACCTGCGCTACGCCTTTCGCCAGATGATGCGCGCGCCTGGCTTCACGCTGATCGCCGTGGCCACGCTCGCCTTCGGGATCGGTGCCAACTCGGCGCTCTACACGCTGGCCGATTCGATCCTCCGCCGCCCGCGACCGGGAGTCGGCGAGTCGTCGTCGCTCGTTTGGGTGTCCTCCACGAGGCGCGAGCGTTCGCGCCCGGCGGGGATCTCGTATGCGGTCGCCGAGCGGGTGCGCCAGGAAGTTCCGCTCCTCGAGGGGCTGGCCACGACGCGAGGTTTTCCCGTCGCTATCGGTACGACGGGTGAGCCAATGAGTGCAGAGGGAGAGGCGGTCTCGGGCGAATACTTCTCGGTGCTGCGCACCCCCTTTGCGCTCGGGCGAGGCTTCACCAAGGACGAAGATGCGGGGACCGGAGCGCATCCGGTCGTTGTGTTGAGCGACTACGCGTGGCGCACCTGGTTCGGCGGCGACTCCGCGATCGTCGGTCGCGCGATCACGGTCAATGCGCATCGGCTCACGGTCGTGGGCGTGACCGCACCACTCTTCAACGGCGCCGACATCGACGAGAATCATCTCGCGGTCTGGGTCCCGGCATCGATGCTCACCACGCTCCTTCCGGCGTGGCGCGAGATGGTCGAAGATCCAACGTCGGACAACATCCGGGCGATCGGGCGGCTCCGCGGTGCCTACGACCGCCCGCAGCTCGATCTCGCGCTCGGGCGGCTTTCGGCAGTCATTGCCGCCGACGACAGCAGCCGAGGCGCCGGGTGGACGATGCGCGCCTACGACGCGTCGGCCGGCGTTCCGGCAGGTGGCATGACGCAGATCCTCCCGCTCGCGACGCTGGCGCTCACCGTCACCTTCCTCGTCCTGCTGATCTGCTGCGCGAACGTGAGCAACCTGATGCTGGCCCGCGCGTTAGGCAGGCAGCGGGAGATCGCGACGCGGCTTTCCATCGGGGCGTCGCGCGGGCGGGTGGTGCGACAGCTGGTGACGGAGTCAGTGCTGCTCGCGCTCCTCGCCAGCGCTGCCGGTTTGCTCCTGGCGATGTGGGGTACCGATCTCCTCTTCGCGAGCGGCGCGCTGCCGATCCCGCTCGATGTCTCGGTCGATTGGCGCGTCTTTCTCGTGAGCGCTCTCCTTGCCCTCGTCTCGGGGATCACGTTCGGACTCGCTCCGGCGCTGCACGCCACACGCGGCGGGACGAGCGAGGTGCTGCGCAAGGCGGGGAGTGGCGGCGACGTTCGACGCTCGCGATTGCAAGGCGGATTGGTGATGGCGCAGGTGGCCTTCTCACTCCTCCTCCTCACCATGTCGGGGCTCTTCCTGCGTGCGCTCGACAAGGCGCAGCGCATCGACGTGGGCTTCGACGCGTCGTCGCGCGTGCTCGCCGTCTCGGTCGATCCGGGGTTGCAGCAGTACGACAGTCTTCGCGCGGCGACGTTCGCCGACGCACTCCTGGAGCGCACGAGGGCGCTCCCGGGGGTGGAGAGTGCCTCGATCACCGACCTCCTCCCGCTCGCCGAGTGGTCCACGCGCGAGATTCGTACGCAAGCGGCCGAAGGGGCGGCGATTTCGGAGAGCGCGCGCGTTTCGTCGTCAAAGATTCTTCCGGGCTACTTCCGCACGATCGCGCAGCCACTGGTGATGGGGCGCGACTTCTCCGACGAAGACGTGGCGTCGTCGGCTCCCGTGGCGATCGTCTCTCAAGAGTTTGCCGAGCACCACTTCAAGGGAGTACCGGCGATCGGGGCGCGCATCCTCACGCGCGGTCCGATCGACTCGCCGGACGCGGAATGGCGAACGGTCGTGGGAGTGGTCCGCAACGCGACGGTCCAGTCGCTGCAGGCGCCGGCCGTCGACGCGATGTACGTCCCGTTCCGGCAGCAGCGCGATCCATCGAACATCATGACGCTCCTCGTACGCGCGCGGGCCGGGAGCGCCGCCACATTCGCCGGACCGGTCCGAGAGATCGTGCGCTCTCTCGATCCCGCGATCCCGGTGCATCGCCAGATGACGATGGATGCAGTGCGCGACCAGTCGACGAACGGACAGCGCAACGGCGCGGTCGTGCTTGCCATCTTCGGGGGATTGGCGTTGGTGCTGGCGGCGGTGGGGTTGCACGGCGTCCTGCTGTTCACCGTGCGCCAGCGTACGCGCGAGATCGGGATCCGGATGGCGCTCGGTGCGCCGCGTCGTGCGGTCGTGTCGATCTTCGTGCGGCGTGGGTTGCGCCTGACGCTGATCGGCGGCGCCGCCGGGCTCGTGCTGGCGATCGGGGCGACGCAACTCCTGCGCTCGATGCTCTTCGGCATCACCCCGAATGACGCGTTCACGTTTGCGGCGGTGTCGCTCCTCTTCCTTATAGTTGCGATCTTCGCAAGTTGGCTTCCGGCGCGACGCGCATCGCGTATCGATCCGGTGACGGCAATGCGCGCGGAGTGATCTCGCTCGCGTGACACCCTCGCGACGATCGGTCGCAATCGTCGTTGCAGCCCAGGTGCGTTCCCTGCGCACGGAATGCAGGTCAAGAAATTCGGGGCAATCCGATCTGCGGGAGGTGGCGTAGACACGGCACACGACTCCAACAGGAGAATGTCATGTCCCGCCTCACGTCCTTCGCGACGCGCCGAGTGGCGCTCGCGCTGGCCCTCGCAACCGCAGGTGCAATCGGCGTTGCCGGAGTGCTGCGTGCCTCCGACCACCAGGACACCCCGGAAGTCGAAGTCGCGCAGCTTCCGGACATCAACGATGTGTATGCGTTCCCCGGCGCGTCGGCCGACCGCATCGCACTCGCCGTCACCACGGCGTCCCCCATCACCCCGGCGCAGTCCCCGACGATCGGCTTCGATCCTGGACTTCTCTACCAGATCAAGGTCGACAACAACGGCGACAACATCGAGGACCTCGTCTTCCAGCTCCGCTTCCGCGGCACTGGGCACAACCAGCAGGTCGAGCTCTTCGGACCCGTCGCTCCGGCGCAGGTCGGGAGCTTCACTACACTGGTGAAGCAGGAGCCGACGCTCCGCGGCTCGACGAACACCGCGCTCGGTTCGGCAAACGGTCTGCAGCTTTACGCCGGGTTGTTTGACGATCCGTTCTTCATCGATCTCAAGCAGTTCTTCCGCATCGTCCCCGACCGTCGCCCGTCGACCGGGCCGCTGTCGAAGTTCCCCGATCCGGCGAGCTCCTTCCGCAATCCCGGCAAGGATTTCCTGCGCGGCTTCAACGCGCTGGGGATCGTGATCGAGCTCCCGGAGGACATGCTCCTCCCGGCGAATGCCGGTGCGGATCCGGCGATCGGCATCTGGGCCACCACCAGCCGTTAGGCAACCACACCTACCCGAGGCAGACTTTCACATGCGTACTTCCATTCTCCGGGTGCTGGGCGTGGCCGTGCTGGCGCTGGCGGCCGCCTGTTCGGACTCGAACACCACCGGACTGTCGCGTACGGTCGATCCGTCGATCAGTGCGAACGACGTCAATGCGAACGGGCGCCATGTCTACGCACAGCTCGACCGGCTCGCCAACCCGCTCGTCAGCGAAGTCACCGTCGTCAAGGCGCGCCATGGGCTCTACAACATGGGGAACCCGAGCACCGACGTGTCGCAATTCACCAACGATGTCGCGGGCTTCGTGACCGGTGTGGCCGGGCGAGATGCGGCGTATGCGTCGGCGATCGCCGGGGCGCTCCTCCCCGACAAGCTCGTGATCTATCCCAAGCGCGACGGGAAACCGGTCTTCTGGCTTTCCTGGGTCTTCGGCGGCTACGGCGGTCGCACGCTCAACGACGACGTGGTCGACATCGGCCTCGGCGCGATCTTCGGCGACTTGTTAGGCAACACGAACAACGTCACCCCGGGGCTCACCACCGACAACGTCTCGGCGAACGACGTCCCCTTCCAGGCGACCTTCCCGTACCTTGGCGTCGCGCACTGATACGCGGCGAAGCAGTGGGGAGAGTGAGCCGCGACGGTGCCGGGGGGCGCCGTCGCGGTTCGGCGTTTCCGCTTCGGCGTATTCGAACGAGCCGGCAAGAGCGGGGAACGCGGGGAACGCGGAGAACGCGGAGAACGCGGAGACGCGCGGAGGAACGCGGAGAACGCGGAGACGCGCGGAGGAACGCGGAGGTGTTGGGGCGCGCGCGGCGAGATGGGGAATTGTGGAGCCTTCGGGGATGGGTGACGTATATCGTTTACGTACGAATGATGGCGTCCCCACCTGTTTGCGTGCTCGTCGGGGGCGCGACGTCCGATTAGCTTTTGGGGCGCTTTGCCGCGTTCCGTGAGTGTCTCCCTGCTCCCGGTGCCGCCGCGGCCATCCCTTTCGTTCCGCTTCCTGGTGCCCGCTTCATGGCACAACTGCTCAATGCCTGGGTGTGGGTCGAGACGGTGTTGCTGGTCATCATCGGCACGCCGTTCGTCTTCCTGACCTTCT
Organism: uncultured Gemmatimonadaceae bacterium; assembly: GCA_964637355.1. Taxonomy (GTDB): domain Bacteria; phylum Gemmatimonadota; class Gemmatimonadetes; order Gemmatimonadales; family Gemmatimonadaceae; genus SCN-70-22. The sequence continues at coordinate 6,546 of CAZWVG010000122.1, read as the reverse complement.
GCGTCACCGCTCCGTTCGACAAGGGGCGCTATGCCGCCGGCCGCCTGTTTCGCCTCATTGGGGTGACGTCGGTCAAGCTCAACCCGCTCTGGCGCTTCGAGACGACCGGCGACTTCATTCGCGATCCGCGTCGCCCGTACGTCGCCGTCTCGAACCACGAGTCGTACGCCGACATCTTCCTCATCTCGCACCTTCCGTGGGAGATGAAGTGGCTGTCGAAGGAGACGATGTTCAAGATCCCGTGCATGGGATGGATGATGCGCATGGCCGGCGACATCGAGATCCGTCGCGGCGAGCGCACCAGCACGATCCAGGCGATGAATCAGGCGCGCGACCGGCTCAAGAAGCGGGTGAGCGTGATGATCTTCCCCGAAGGGACGCGATCGCGCGACGGCGAAATGCTTCCGTTCAAGGATGGCGCATTCCGACTTGCACTCGAGAGCGGCGTCCCGATCCTCCCGCTGGTGGTGGCGGGGACACGCGCGTGCATGGCGAAAGGGACGTTCCGCTTCCAGCGCGCCACCGCACGCGTGAAGGTTCTCCCCCCGATCGAGACGACCGGGCTCACGCTCGACGACATCGCCGCGCTCCGTGACAAGACTCGCGCCGTGATCGCCGAGGCGCGTGCGCGCCTCGTGCAGGAGATGCAGGGGTGAGCTAGGGGGCAGCCGCCGCGCGCGGCCACGCTAACATCGGGAGGGCGACCGCGGCGCCGCGTCATCAGGACGCGACGCCTCGCGAGCCCTACTGGATGGCGCCGGTGCGCGCGATCGCCGCCTTGATCGCGTCGTACAGGTTCACCACGCCACCGGTGACCGAGAGCGAGCCGAAGGCGACCTTCTCCCCGTCACTTCCCGGGCGCATGACCATCGTGTCCGCATAACGAGTGGCGGACTCCATGATGATCTGCTTGACGTCGGCGGCGCTCAGCGTGGGGAAGTAGCTCATGAGCACCGCGGCGAGTCCCGAGACGACAGGCGCTGCCATGCTCGTCCCGCTCTCCTTCGCGTAGCCGCCCCCCGGTACCGTGGAGAGGATGTCCACGCCGGGGGCGAAGACGTCGACCTGCGCCTTCCCATAGTTGGAGAACTGGGCCGCCAGCGCCGAGCCCCCCTTCCACGAGGACGCCCCGACCTCGATCCAGTTGGCGGCGCGCGCGCCGTCCAGGTACACGGGCGTGGGGAAATTCTTCCCCTCGGCGAGGTCCTGCCCGTCGTTGCCGGCCGCGTGGATCATCAGCACGCCCTTGGAATCGGCGTACTTCACCGCGTCGTCGACGACCTTCTTGTCCGGCGAGTATCCCTTGCCGAACGACATGTTGATGATCTGCGCCCCGTTGTCGACGGCGTAGCGGATCGCGTTGGCGATGTCCTTGTCGTGCTCGTCGCCGTTAGGCACCGCCCGCACCGCCATGATGCGCACCGAGCCGGCGATCCCGTCGATTCCGATCCCGTTCCCACGCACCGCGCCGATGATCCCGGCCACGTGTGAGCCGTGCTTGGCGTCGGGGCCGGTCACGTCGCGATTGCCGTAGCGGCGCTCGGTCGGATTGTTCGGATCGTCGCCAATTACCGTGCGCGGGTTGAAGTCGACGTTGAAGCCGTACTTGAGGCGCCCGGTCACGTCTTCCCTGGCGTCGGTCAGCGCCTGCTCGTCGATCCCGCTCGCCGCCATGCGCAGGAAGAGCTCGCGCGCGGCACGCACGCTATCGTTAGCCGGCCGCACGGCAGTCACGCGCGCCACGGTAAGCGAGTCGGTCGGGATCACGGTGCGCAGGATGTTCACGGTCCGCGTGTACATCCCCCCCATCATGTTGATCTGCATCGACTGCTGTTCGGCTTCCTGCTTCTTCTCGGCGTACTCCTTCGCGACGTCGGCGCATTGCGACTTGAGCGCTGCGTCGGCGATCGAGGCGCCGAGCTTGGTGCAGCGGAGCTGTTGACGCGTGAGCTCGAGCGTGTCCCAGTCGACGTTCTCGCCGTTGGCGCCACCGAGGAAGTTCCAGCCCCGCGTGTCGTCGACGTATCCGTTGTTGTCGTCGTCCTTTCCGTTGCCGGCGACCTCCTTGCTGTTCATCCAGAGGTTTGCCTTGAGGTCGACGTGCGCGGTGTCGACGCCGCCATCGATGACCGCGACGACGACCGTGCGCCCGGGACGACGGTTGGCGAGGAGTTCCTTCTCGGCGCGGCGCGCGCTGATCCCTGGGACGTGGTCGGCGCCCATGTCACGGAGCTGCCAGTCGTCGGGCGCCTCGGTAATCGGCGCCGCGGGGGCGGCGGCGGGCGCACTCGCGTTAGGTGCGGGCGTTGGCGCCGCGGTCACCGGCGCGGGCGTCGGCGCTGGAGCCGGCGTGGATCCCGACGCACAGGCTGCGGCGGCGAGGAGGAGCAGGGGAGAGAGGCGAATCCGCATGACCGACCGTGGAGGCGAGAAACCGCCCGGGCGCGGGAGTGGGCGCCGGGCGACTGGAAAAGCTATCGGGAAGTCTGGAGCGGTGGTACGCGCCCGGCCCCCTGCGCGGGGCAAGGCGATGGCCGGCGTACGCAGGGAGAACGCGCACGTCTCCCCTGGCGTGCCCGCCCACAGGCGGCGGTCCGCGCCGTTCGGGATAGATTATCCTCGCCGATGCCCCCCCCGCTCCTACTCCGCATTCCGCGCATTCGCTCCCTGGTCGGGGGCGCGCGTCTCGTCTGCGCGGTCGGACTGCTGGGCGGCGGGTCGCACCTCGCGGCACAGAGCGCGACCTCTCAGGGGAACGTCACCACGGTCATCCCTCGCCCGGCGAGCGAGCGCCTGCTCCCGGACGAAGCGCCGTTCGTCCTGCGAGACCCGGTGCGGATCGTGGTGCCGGCCGGTAGCACGCGGCTCAAGGAACTCGGTGAGTGGCTCGCCGAGGTACTCCGCACAGGGAGTGGCTTCCGCGCCGAGGTCGAGGTGGGAGCGGTGTCCGGTGCGCCGGCGGGGTCAATCACGCTCGACATGTTCCCCCGCCGGGGCCCGAGCAGCTTGGTCGTGCCGATCTCCGCCGAGTCGTACTCGCTCCAAGCGTCAGCAGGCGGTGTGCACATTCGCGCCCCTTCCCCGGCAGGAGTCGTGTGGGGAATCCAGACGCTCCGACAACTGCTTCCGCCGACGTTCGAAGCGCGCGCCAGCACGTCCGGCACGCCGCGCCCGAGTTCGTGGATGATTCCGGCGGTAGCGATCGGCGATGCGCCGCGCTTCTCCTGGCGCGGTTCGCTGCTCGACGTGTCGCGCCATTTTCTTCCGGTCGCCGACGTCGAGCGGCACATCGACCTCCTGTCGCGCTACAAGCTCAACGTCCTGCACTGGCACCTGACGGACGACCAGGGGTGGCGCATCGAGATCCCCGGTCTCCCTCGCCTGACGAGTGTGGGCGCCTGGCGGACCGAGGCGACCGGCGAGCGCACGGGAGGGTTCTACTCGGCGCGCGACATCCGAGCGGTGGTGGAGTACGCGCGCCTTCGCGGCGTGATGGTCGTCCCTGAAATCGAGATGCCGGGTCACGCACGGGCGATGCTCGCCGCCTATCCCGAGTTGGGGTGCACGAAGGACCCGCTCAGTGTCGCGACCACGTGGGGCGTCTTCGCCGACATCCTCTGTCCGTCCTCGCCGTTCCTGTCGCGGACGATGCAGACGGTGCTCGACACGGTGATGGCGCTCTTCCCTTCGCGGTACGTGCACGTAGGGGGCGACGAAGTGCCGAAGGACCGGTGGCGCAACTGTGCCGAGTGTCAGGCGCTGATGCGTCGCGAAGGGCTGCGCGACGAGGAGGCGTTGCAGGGGTGGATGCTGCGTCGCATCGGTAGGTACCTGGCGTCGCACGGTCGCACGCTGATTGCGTGGGACGAGGCGCTCGACGGCGGGCTCGATGCGTCGAGCGTCGTGCAGTCGTGGCGCGACAGCTCGCGCACGCGCGCGGCGGTCGCGGCGGGACATCGGGTGATTGCATCGCCGAATGAGTGGGTCTATCTCAATCGTCCGCCGCAGGAACTCACGCTGGCGCAGGTCAACGCGTTCGACCCGATGCCGCCGGGACTTGAAGAGGCGCAGCGCACGCGGCTTCTGGGGAGCGAGGCGACCTTCTGGAGCGAGCACATCACGTCGGGGGCGAACCTGGACCTCATGGCGCTCCCGCGGCTCCTCGCCTTTTCCGACAGGGTGTGGGGCGCGGCGCCCTCCGACCTTGCCGCCCTCACGGCGCGAATCGACGGCGACCAGCGTGCGCGACTCGCGGCGGCGGGGCGCGTGGTCGGCGAAACCGACACCGCGCTCCCGACGGTGCGCGTGGCGTACGATAGCGTGGAACACGCGCCCGTGTTGCGCCTGACGGGAACGCTCGCCGGATACTCGGTGCGCCTGTCGCGCAACGGAACGCCGCCGTCCGCAGCGTCGCCGATGGTGCAGGACGGCGCGTCACTCGCGGAGTTTTCGTCGGTCCGGTTGCAACGCTTCATTGGTCGCGAAACGCTCGGCGAGCCGCTCGTCTTCCGTATCGATCATCACCTCGCCGTCGGAAAGCGCGCGACGATCACCCCCGCGCCCGATTCGCGCTATCCCGGCACGGGGAGCTTCACCCTCACCGATGGACTTTTCGGCGGACTCCAGCACGACGACGGACTCTGGGCCGGGTGGTGGGGGCCCGACGTCGAGGCGGTCATCGATCTCGGCGAGCGGCCGCCGGCGATGCAGGTCGTGCTGCGCTTTCTGCACAATCCCCGGTCGTGGATTCTCCTCCCACGCCAGGTCGAACTCTCGACGTCGAACGATGGCGTGCAGTGGACCGCACCGACGGTTGCCCAGGTGATCGTCCCCGATGCGCCGGATGCGGTCGCGGTGCGCGAGGTTTCGCAGGGCATCCCGAGCGCCCGCTATCTCAAGGTTGTCGCGCGCAACGCCGGCCCGCTCCCCACTGGGCATCCGGGCGCGGGACAGCCCTCGTGGCTTTTCCTCGATGAAATCGCCGTGCGTCGCTCGTTAGGGGTGTTGCGCCCCTGAGCGCCGTCGCGCCCCTCTCCGCGCTGCCACAGGTCGACCACCGCTCGGCGCCGACGCGCGCGCGCATGGCCGTTGCCGCCGTCTTCTTCCTGAACGGGATCTCGGTCGCGAGCTGGGTGGTGCGCATCCCCGACGTGCAGCATGCGCTCTCGCTCTCGAGTGGCGCACTCGGCGTGGCACTGCTCGCTGCCGCCGCCGGTGCGCTGGTCGCGATGCCAATCGCCGGGAAGCTGGTGAGTGCGCGCGGGAGCCGCCCGGTCGTGGTCGCGATGGCGCTGGCGTACGCGGCGACGCTTGCCCTCCCCGCACTCGCGCGATCGCTCCCGCTGTTGATCGGGGCGCTCTTCGTCAACGGCGCGGCGAACGGGTCGCTCAACGTCGCGATCAACGCGCACGCCTCCCTCGTCGCGCGCCGCATCGACCGGCCCATCCTCGCCTCGTTCCACGCGTTGTTCAGCGGCGGCGGGCTGGCCGGCGCGGCGTTAGGCGGGGCGGTGGCGGGATGGGGGGTATCGGCAGCGGTGCACCTGGCGGCAATCGGCGCGGCGATGGCCGCGGTGGTCCTGGTCGCGCGGCGCGTCATGCTCGACCCCGCCGAGGACCGTGTGGTGCGCGTGGACGTCGCGCACGCGGTGGCGCATCGCCCGGCGCTTCGCGTGATGGTGCTGGGAGCGCTTGCCTTCACCGTGCTCTTTGCCGAAGGGGCGATGGGAGACTGGAGCGCCGTCTACCTGCGCGACGTCGCTGGTGCCGGCCCGGCGCTCGTCGCCTCGGGGTACGCCGCCTTCTCGGTCATGATGGCACTCGGGCGGGTGGTGGGCGACCGGCTCACCGCGTGGTTCGGGGCGCACCGGATGGTTGGAGTGGGCGCGCTGCTCGCTGCCGCCGGCATCGTGCTGGCGCTCGTCGCGCCGTCGACGATGGCGATCGCGATCGGCTTCGGCGCGGTCGGCGCCGGGCTCGCGACGGCGTTTCCCTCGGTGATCTTCGCTGCGGGACGCGTTCCCGGGACGTCGGCGGGCGACGGGATTGCCGGCGTTGCGACGTTAGGCTACTTCGGACTGCTTGCCGGGCCGCCGATCATCGGCTTCGTGGCCCAGGCGACGAGCCTCCGTGGCGGAATGGCCGCCGTCGGGTTGGCGTGTGTCCTCTCCGCGTTGCTCGCCCGTACGCTTCGCGAGACCGACGTGGTGGCACCGGTGCACGATGTCCCCACGCCGCTCGTGTAGCGGTCGAGCTTGCAACTGGCGGGCGCGCTACCCTCCCGCGCCGAACATCAGCCCGGCGGCGGCAGTGACGGCCATCGCCAGTGCCCCCCACACCGTCACGCGCACGATCCCCTTGCCTAACGGCGCTCCGCCCGTGTGCGCCGCGGCCGCACCCAGTCCGGCAAGGGTGACGATCGAGGCGATGGCGACCGCGATCGTGGTGATTGCCGTGGGGACGAGGAGCGTGACGATGAGCGGAACGATCGCCCCGACGGCGAAGGTCGCCGCCGACGCGGCGGCTGCCTGCAACGGCTTCGCCGCC
>CAZWVG010000121.1:0-16252 GCA_964637355.1 uncultured Gemmatimonadaceae bacterium | reverse complement strand
CCGACTCGGAGCTCATCGCGCGCGCGCTGGCCGGCGATCGCGCCGGCCAGGATGCGCTCGTCGAGCGCTACTACGACGATTGCTGGCGCTACGCCTATCGCCTGTTGGGCGACAAGGCCGACGCCGAAGACGCCGTGCAGGAGACGTTCATGCGCGCCATGCTCGCGCTGCCGCAATACCGCGAACACCAGCGATTCCGCGCCTGGCTCTTCACGATCCTCGTGAACCAGTGTCGCAACCTTGCCATCGCCCGCAGTCGGCGTGCGCGACGCTTCCTCGGGCTCCCGGCCATCGGGACCGATGGTTCGTTAGGTTCGGTCCCGCCCGCGTCGCTCCCCGACGACGAACTCGCTGCGGCCCTCGAGACGCTGGATCCCCTCCACCGCGAGGCGGTACTCCTCCGCTTCGGCGAAGGGCTCGGCTACGCCGACATGGCGCGCCTCACGGGTGCGAGCGAGTCTGCGCTCAAGATGCGCGTCAAGCGCGGCTGCGAGCGGCTGCGTGCGCTCCTCGGACCTTCTGTCACGCCATGAGTTCATCGAACGACGACTATGCCACCGCGCACGATCGCGCTGCCAAACGCGACGATGGTGCGCTGGGAGATGCCGCCAGCATCGGCGGAGCCTCGCCGACGCTCGCCCGCTGGTATCGCGCGAGTACACGCAGCTCCGCGGACCGCACGCGCCACCTCGACGCCATCGCCGAGGCGATCGCGTCGGCACGTCAGGGCGAGCTTGCTCGCGACGTGCTCGCTCCGCTGACGGCCAAGAGTGAAGCCAACGACGATGCCGCGCACAGCGGCGACGGGGGGCCGGTCTTCCCTTCGCACCGAAGGGGGGCGCACGCACCTCCTTCACCGGTCGCGCCCCGCCTGGCGCTGCAGGACGACCGCCCAGCGACTGCACGCGCTCGCGCGCTTCACGTCATGGGACGCGCGTCGCGCTCCTCGTGGGCCCGCGCCGCCGCGCTGGTCGCATTTGCAGCTGGCGGGATCGCGCTCCTTGCGCGCGGCCACCGCGACCCGAACATCGCGCCAAAGTCTGGACCGACGCGCGACGTCGGCTTTGCGTTGCGTCTGCCGGATGCCACCATTCGCAACGTCTCGCTCGCTGGCGACTTCAACGGATGGGACGCGTCGACGCTCCCCATGGTACGCGACCCCGCCGACGGGACCTGGCGCGTGCGGATTCCGCTCGCCCCCGGGCGTCACACGTACTCATACGTCATCGACGGCACACGCTGGGTGATCGATCCGCTGGCCCCGCGCACCGTGGAAGGCGCGCTCGGCCCGGCCAACGTCATCGCCGTCATGGGAGACACATGAAGCGCTCCCCGTCGTTCCTCGCCTGTCTGTTCGCCGCGTCCGTGGCGCTCTCGCTCGCCTCGGGCATCGCGCGCGGGCAAGCGCTCCCCGACAGCGCCTTCGACGCCGCGACTAACGCCGAGCTGCGCAAGCTGCTCGCCGAGAGCTACGGCGATGGCCTCCCCGAGCCCCCGCTTCGGAATCGCATCCTTCAGGGGGCAGCGCGACACGTGGACGGGGCGCGAGTCGTCGCGCTGGTGCGCGCGCACGCCGATTCGATGCGCGCCGCACGCGTCGCGTTGGGCGCACGCGCCTCGGCGGACGAACTCGATGCTGGTGCCTCGGCACTCCACGCCGGCGCTTCCCGGGCGGCCCTCCATCGCTTGCGCACCGTACGCGCCGAGGGGAGTGCGACGACCGCGATCATCGTCCTCACCGACCTGCTCTGGCGCGGTGTGTCGTCCAACGACGCCGCCGATGCAATCACGCGACTCGCCTCGCGCACGGGCGACAAGGCGCTCCTCTCGCTCCAGGGGGCGGTGGCCCGTGACGGCGCCCCGGCGTCAGCGCAGCGATTGCAGTCGCTGGTCGATCGCTTCGCCGCCCCCGTCGGAGACAAAGCACCGAGCACAGGCGAGCCTCGGCGCCGTCCCATTCCTCCGGACACGCTCCCGACTGAGCGCATCTCCCTCACCCCCGACGCGCCCCGCTCCACGACGGCGGGCGCGTCGCTCGCCTTCACCTCGCTCAGCGCCCCGACGGGCGATTCACCGCGCGCGCTCCTGGGAGAGGGGGAATGGGCGATCCAACTCGGACGTTCATGGAGCATCGCGCCGGCCTCGGCGCTTCGCCTCGACGAGGACGGCACGCAGTGGTCTGCGGCGATGTCGCTCGCCCGTCAGTTGCAACCCTTTCCCACCCTCGGGGCGCGGCTCTGGGTGCACGGCGAGATCCGCTCTCCCATCGCGCGCACCAAGCGCGAACTTCCCGTCTCGCCGGACCTCGGGGCATCGACGATTCCGCCGGGACGTGGCCGCGACATGGCGATGCGCGCCGGCACCGACCTGCAGCGGCGGGTTGGGGCGTGGGGCGTCACCGGTCATCTCGCCCTGGGGCACCTGCGCTTCTCGTCGCTCGAGAGCACGCTCGTCCCGCGCGAGGTCCCCATCGTCCCCGACACCCAGACGCCGCGTCCGGACACGCTCGCGACGCGCACCGTCTTCGAGCCGCAGAACGTGTGGCGCGTGCTTGGCGTGTCCACTGTGCAAGGGGGAATGTCGCTCCAGCGCGGCGCGTATCGACTGGACGCGACCGTCGTGCGACGACTGGCGGCGACGAGTCGTCCGGGCGATTCGCTGTCGTCGCATCGGCGGACGCTGTTCGTCGTTGGCGGCGAGCGGCGGATGACGTCGCGCGTCGCGGTCGTCGGGGAGTGGAGTTCGCGCGATCCATCGCTCGTCACGGGTTCGATGTCGTTGCACGACGCCCGCTGGCGACTTGGCTTCCGCATCGCCTCGCCGACGCGTTCCGCGGTCGTCGTCGCGCCGCCGCGTCGCGTCGACGATGCCGACGCTTCGCGCCTCCCAAGCGTCGTACTGCATGTCGACTCGATACTGTCGGAAGATCGAGCCGGGGCGCGCCTGGTGCGCGTGCTCGTGCGACTTCCCGGCGCGCGCGCCGTGCAGGTCGAGGGGGATCTCACCGGGTGGACCGCGACGTCGCTCGTCGCCGAGAGGGACGGGAGCTTTAGCGGGGCATTTGTTGCGGCGGGCCCGATCGTGCGGCTCCGCTTGCGCGCCGACGGCGGCGCATGGACCACCCCTCCCGGCGTCCCCACGCAGCAGGACGACTTCGGCGACCTCGTGGCGGTGTACGTCCTGCCCGGGTAGACGTCATCTCACAAGTAGCCGCCGGTCGCCCCGAAGCTCTGCGGCGGCCGGAGGGCGTCGCCTATTTGTGCGATGACCTCTGGTCGAGGAGGAGCGAGGGAACTCGGCAGGGCGATTCGCAGCGGTGTGCTGGGATGAGGCGTAGATTCTCGCGCACTGTCTTCACCGGACCGTCATCGGGTCGGCGTGCTCTGCGCACCGGCCCGTCATCGGGCGAGCGCCGGTTGTCTCCCCTCCTACGACACCCCCCATGCCGCATTCGTCGTTCTTGCGATCCACCGTCGCCCTCTTGGCGGCCGGCGGAGTGCTTGCTGCATGCAAGTCCACGCCCCCCACGACCGCTCCTGCTCCCGTCACGCGTCCCGGTGCTCCTGCGGGGGCAAATGCGCGCCCCGGGCAGGGAGCTCCCGGAGCTGCTGCCGGTGGCGACACCACACGCGGCCCGGGCGCTGGTGGCGCTGCACCTGGCGGTGATCCGGTTCCGCGTCCGTACAATCGCGTGGTGACCCCCAACGCGACGACCCGCGGCGGGCTGTTCAAGACGCATCGCATCGGGACGCGCATCCTCTTCGAGATTCCGCGCGAAGCGCTCGACAAGGAGATGTTGCTTGTGACGCGTGCCGCGCGCGTTCCGGTGAATGCGGGCTACGGCGGCCAGCAGATCGGCCAGCGTCGCGTCGTGCGCTGGGAGCGCCGCGAGAACAAGATTCTCCTGCGCAACGTCTCGTACGCGACTGTGGCGGATTCGGCGACCGCGATCTACCAGGCCGTCCGCAATTCCAATTTTGACCTGATCCTTGCCGCGTTCAACGTCGATGCGTACGGCCCCGACAGCGCCGCCGTCATCGACGTGACGCGACTGTACACCGCGCCTCCGACCGAGATCGGCCCCGGGAACCAGTTCCGCGGCAACATCGATCCGACCCGTTCGTTCATCGAGAAGGTCCTCTCGTTCCCGACCAACGTCGAAGTGGAGGCCGTGCTGACCATCAACCCGCCCCCGGGTGGCGCTGGGGCTGGCGGTGGCGGCAACCCGTTCCAGCAGGCCGCGAACGGCACTGCGTCGGTTGTCCTGCACTGGTCCATGGTCAAGCTCCCCGAGAAGCCGATGATGCCGCGCCTGGCCGACAAGCGCATCGGCTTCTTCTCGCTCAGCACGCTGGACTACGGGCGCCCGGAACAGCGGGCACAGGAGCGCGACTACATCATCCGCTGGCGCCTCGAGAAGAAAGACCCTAACGCGGCGAAGTCGGAGCCCGTCAAGCCGATCACCTACTACGTCGATCCGGCCACCCCCGACTGGCTCAAGCCGTATGTGAAGAAGGGGATCGAGTCGTGGCAGCCGGCCTTCGAGGAGGCGGGCTTCATTCGCGGCATCGTCGCCGCCGATGCGCCGAAGAACGACCCCGACTGGGCGCCGGAGGATGCGCGCTACTCCGTCGTGCGCTGGTTCCCGTCGACCATCGAGAACGCGACCGGGCCTAACGTGAACGATCCGCGGACCGGAGAGATCCTCGAGTCCGACATCTACATGTACCACAACATCATGAACCTGCAGCGGTCGTGGTACTTCACCCAGGTGGGGCACCTCGATCCGCGGGCACGCATGTGGCCGTACCCCGATTCGCTCATGGGGCGCCTCGTCGAGTTCGTCGTCGCCCACGAAGTCGGGCACACGTTAGGCTACCAGCACGACCAGAAGGGGAGCTCGCTTTATCCCGTCGACTCCGTGCGCTCGCGCACCTGGGTCGCGAAGATGGGGCACTCGCCGTCGATCATGGACTACTCGCGCTTCAATTACGCCGCCCAACCGAGCGACAACATCCCGCTCGAGGACCTCATCCCGCGCATCGGGCCGTGGGACAAGTACACCACCCACTGGGGCTACGCCCCGATCCCCAACGCCAAGACGCCTGACGAGGAGTGGAAGACGCTCGACTCGTGGTCGCGCCAGCAGGACGCCACGCCCTGGCTGCGGTTCAACATGAGCGACTCGCGCGGTGCAGACCCGGGTGATCACACCGAGGCCGTCGGTGACGGCGATGCCGTGAAGGCCACCGGGTGGGGGATGATGTCCATCAAGCAGATCGTCCCGTTGCTCGTGCCAGCCACCGTGCACGATGGTGAGAGCTACGACGACCTCGACATGATGTACGGGCGTTTGATCGGGCAGTGGACCAACGAGCTCAATCACGTCGCCGACGTCGTCGGCGGTGCGGATGCCCAGGAGAAGTACGCCGGGCAGGCCGGGCCGCGATACGTCCCCAAGTCGCGCGCCACGCAGAAGGCGGCCGTGAAATTCCTCAACGACAACGCCTTCGCCACCCCTACCTATTTCCTGCAGAACGACATTCTCGAAAAGATCGAGGTCGAGGGGGCCATCCGGCGCATCAACCAGGCGCAGACGCGCGTACTCAACCAGCTGTTGAACGATCGTCGCTTGGAGCGGTTGATCGAGTACGACGCGCTGGGGCAGACGGGCGGTGCGTACTCGCTCGCCGAGATGGCTGCGGACGTGCGGAACGGGATCTGGAGCGAGCTCTCGGGCGGGAGCGTGAAGATCGACGCGTATCGCCGCGAGCTGCAACGGAGCTACCTCAACGCGCTCGACGGAAAGATCAATCCCAAGCCGGTGCAGCTCCCGGCCGGACTCCCGCCGGGCTTCGCGGCGCAGTTTGCGGGGGCGCGGGCGACGAGTGATATCAAGGCCGTGTTCCGCGCCGAGCTGCGGTCGCTGGATGGGCAGTTGTCGTCGGCGATCGGGAAGACGAGCGACCGGACGACGCGGGCGCATCTCGAGGATGCGCGGGCGCAGATCAAGAAGATCTTGGATCCGGAGAGCTAGTACTTCCGGCAGTTTGGTGGGAAAACAAGGCGAGCCGCTCCCGGGAGGGGGCGGCTCGTTTCACTTGCTCGCCGCCGATAGAGCGCGCGCGTATGTGAGAAGGAGCGAGCTGCGTATCTCACTCCGCTGACGCTCGCGTCGCCTTGGTCTCACATCGATCTCACGACAGCGGCATATGGTCTCGCCACATGGCCTGCATCGCTCGACGACTGTGCGGTGTGAGGAATCGAGAGGGCAGTTGGCCTTCTCCCGGTTTCCCGATGCCGGCCGAGTCAATTCCCACTTTGTGGAGGTGCCGTATGAAACGCGCATGCACTGGTATCGCTCGGATGAGATTCGCATTCGCCGCCATCGTCGCACTCTCAGCGGCGGCGTGTAGCGGAGACTCAGCTTTGGCTCCTCGAATCGAGCCCGCGGCCTCGGTCGAAGTGCCGTCGACCCAGGTCAGTCGAGTGGTACTGGGGACGTTCGATGTGAGCTACTACAGCAACGCCGGGGGTTGCTTTGGAGACCCCAATCCGTACTTCTGCGTGAACATCGCCCCTGGCCCGATCCACGTCGCCGTATCGCCAGGCTGCTATCAGGTGAAGGTGCTCAGCGGACTCGGCCTCCCCGGCAACGCCACAGTGTGGGACGGCACGAGTGCCGGCGGACAACGCTTCGCTCTCAACCCGACGACACCGCGCGTACGGTTTACGCACACGACCGGAGAGATCACGCTGTATCACTACGATTGGTTCCCCTGGGATAACGATCCGTCTGCCATCTGGTCGCTTGAACTTTCGCGCCTCGGTACTGCGACCACCTGCTGACATGCAACCCGTGCGTAGACTCGGACATGGAACGTCTTCTTCGGGTGGTTGGGCGGTCGCGAGACGGGGCGTAGGTGTACCTTCCGAGAAGGCACGATGGCCGAGCTCTACGCACGGGTCTGTCGCAGCGCCCCTTCGGCGAATTTCATGAAGCGGCGTGCTTCGTCGCGAGGGGCGACCGCGGCGTACAGCGTGACCAATGACTGTCTGCGACGATTCTGGCGGTCAACGCCTGTGCGCGGTTACTTGTACGCTCGCGCGCGACATGCAACACTCTGACGCGAAAGCCGATATCCACTCCCTGCGATTGGCTCACGAAACGCGCATGGACGCTGATCGAGCTGCGACCGCTGAGTCAGGACGGCTTTCGCTGCGCACGCTTGGTAAGGCGTCGCTCTCGCGCGGCCCGTCGTTGCGCGATGAGATAATGGCGGGAGCGACGAAGCAGCTCGCTCTCGTGGCATTCCTAGCGAGCCAGAACGGACGGTCGGCGTCGCGCAAAGAGGTCGTTGCGCTGTTGTGGGGAGGCCCAGGCGAGCCCCCGATGTCCACCAGCGACACGGATGGCAGCCCGGGGCTCTCGGTGAAGTCGCCGCGTCACCCCGTCGGCAGGGCGAAGCGAAAGGTGGACGCTCGTGCGAATGACGCATTTCGCAATGCGCTCGACGAGCTGCGAGACAAACTTGGGCGCGAAATATTTGGCCCCCCTCGCGCCGAACCGCTTCGACTGTCGGCCGACCTGCACGTCGATCGAGAGGCCTTTCACCTCGCGTCGCGTCTTGGTGACGACGACACCGCGACGACTTTGTATGCGGGCCCCTTTCTCCCGCAATTCGAACTTCTGCATGCGCCACCAGCATTTGGTCATTGGATCGAGCGTGAGCGCGCGGTCCTGCGTCGCAGTTTCGTCGACTCTGCAGTGCGCCTTGCCAACGCGTGCAACTCGTCAACAATCGGCAAAGTCGTATCTCTCTCGGAGAAGCTGATACAGCTCGAAGAGATAGACGAGGGCGCGTGGATCGCTGTCTTTCAGTCGCTGGCACGAGTCGGTGCCACGGACTCTTACGATGACATCTCCGACCGACTCCGTGTACTGCTGGCGGCCCATGAGACTGAGCCGACCGCCGCACTCCGCGCCCTCCTGCGCTCGGGGAAAGCACGCACCGAACTCCACGTAACACCACGAACTCGCGCTGAGCGTAGCGATGGTGGGGGGCGACGCACTCGTCCGTTGGTCGGGAGAGAAGACGATCTTGGCAACATCGAGCACGCCTGGGAGTCCGCGCTGGCGGGATCCAAGTCGCACGTCCACTTCGTCTCGCCGTCGGGATTCGGGAAGTCCGCGCTCCTTGAAAGCGCGCGCGAAGAGCTTCGATTGCGGCAAGAGGGACCGGCGCTCCGGCGAACGCTTCGTCTCGGCGCGAACCAGGGTACGAGTGAAGTCCCGTATCAGTTCGCCAGCGCGCTTGCCGCGCTCCTCGCTGCGCGTCCCGGCGCGTCGGGCGTCGATGCCACGCATGCCTCCGCACTCGTGACGATCGCGCCGAGTCTTACCGAATACTTCCCGAGCGCGAAACGCTTGCGTGGTGAGATTGCGACGCACCACGACGCAATCGCATCCGCACTCGCAGAACTCCTGCACGTGCTCTCGAGCGATGATGCGCTCGCACTCTTCCTCGATGACTTGCACTGGAGCGACGACGCCTCGCTCCGAGTACTCGCGGCGGCATGGCAGCGTTGTCCTCCGACCCGACTCTTGATGCTGTCGGCGTCGCGCCGCGCGCGCGAATCGTTCTGTGCTGCGACCGGCGGTAGCATCCGAAAGCTCACCCCGCTTGATGAACGTGATGTGCGTGCGATGCTCGAGGCGGAGGCCGCGCTCCCTCGCGAAGCATGGGCACGCGAACTGCCCGGATTGCTCCACGACGTGAGCGAAGGTTCGCCCCTTCAAGTCGTCGAGCAACTGCGGTTGCTCGCGTCGCAACGGCTGCTCTGGCACAACAGCACTCGGTGGCGCACGCGCGATAGCGCTGCGCTGCTGGACGCGCTGGAGCACCCGGGTGCGACGCTTCGGCGAATCGAGCGACTCACCCCCGAGTCGCGCGACGTACTCCTGCTCCTGGCGGTCGCCGGCTCCCCGCTGAGCGAAGAGACTTTGCTCGCTGCCAGCGGCTGGTCCCAGGACGAACTCTCTCGCCAACTCGCCAATCTCTCGCAACGCGGCTTCGTCACGCGGTCCGGCGATGAGCTGCACCTCGTACACGATGCCCACGCCGATGCTGTCTTGCGGCTCGCCAGCGAATCGGCTGCGCATCGGGCCGCGGCAGCCATCGGACGTGCCCTGTTCCTGGCAACGAGTGACGGCGGCGACGACCGACCGCTGTATGCCGATCATCTCCGTCAGCTGCAACGCGCGGCAAGACTATTGGTCGACGGAGATGACCGTCCGACGCTTGAGCGGGTGTTCGCCCACGCCACGCATCGCGCACGCGCCTCCGGAGACCGGAGACCCAACCGCGCGCTAGGGCACGAGCTCGTCTTGCCCGCGACGAGCGAAGACGGCGCAGGTCGAGCCGGCCATCGGGATGCGGCCGCTCGGCTGCTGCGTGCCTTGGAGACCTCGCTCCCATGGCGCCTGCGCTACTTCAATCAGCTCCGCGTCGGTGCATGGGCTTTGCTCGCGTTTGTCTTGGTGACTGCGTCGGCTGCCATCACCGCACGCGTGGTGGCGGTAGGAACGGCCAGCACTCCTCGCATGACGCTGCTCGCGTCGCGACTTGCCTCCGACCGAAAGGACGTATGGGTCTTCGAACAGCCAATTCGCGAAGCCGATCTCGCATCTCCTGGCGCGATTCCCAATCCTCTCGACGGTGAGCGATACGCGAGACTTCCAGCGGCCAACCTGAGCGATCGTGTGCAGCTGCGCTCCGATGGTCTCGCCTGGGTCACTACCCGCGAGACTGCTGATTCCGGCGGACTGGACATTTTCGAGGTCGCGAAGAACGGCG
The DNA here is from genome assembly GCA_964637355.1 of uncultured Gemmatimonadaceae bacterium. Lineage (GTDB taxonomy): Bacteria > Gemmatimonadota > Gemmatimonadetes > Gemmatimonadales > Gemmatimonadaceae > SCN-70-22. Next base: position 6,395 of record CAZWVG010000121.1, on the reverse strand, counting down.
TTGAGCGTCGAATTACGAACTCGCCTGGAGACGACCTGTCACCCGCGTGGTCTCCAGACGACGCTCACATCGTCTTCAGCACGTCACGCTGGAACAGCATCGAGCAGTACGACATCGCTACCTACGACACGCTCACCCACGAGATCCACCAGCTCACGACAGGAGATGACCGTGATGTTGGTCCGCAGTGGAGCCCAGACGGCTCACGCATCGCGTTCCTTCGCGAGTACTGGGCGGGCGGCCGCGGTGTTTGCGTCGTCGACGTCGACGGATCGCATCTCCAGTGCGCACCCAGTTCACCCACGCCGCGCGAGCTGCTTCACGGATGGATTACCGCTCGCGAATTGCTCGTCGAACGAGCCAACGATACGACGCAATTCGCCTTGATCCGCCGAAGCGTTCCGGATTGGATCGATCGTGTCGTCGATCCCGAGTTCGTCGCCCAGAAAGCCCTGCAACTATCGCCGGACGGCCGATGGATCGCGTGTCGCTGCATGTGGAGATCCCATCCGTCGGCAGGCTGGACGCTGTTTCCCCTCGACGCACCGGCAAGCGCTCACGCGATCGCTGTCCCGGACTCGCTCGTCGAGCAGGTAAGCCTAACCTGGCTCAAGGACGGCGCCCCACCGTCGAGCGTCTCTCGACTCACCGTGCGACGCGGTCCCGGGGACGTAGTGATCGACGTCCCCTACCAGCTCGAAGCGGAGGGATTCAGCTCCCGCGGAAAATCCGTCGAGCTGGGCGCTGTTCGATGGCGAGCACTGGACTCGACCGCGCGTGTGGATTCGCTCGGCGTCGTTGTCGCCACGCACCCCGGAACGTTTCGCGTCGAAGTCACGACCGGCGGTTGGACACGCGACACCGTGACGCTCACTTCGGACAAGGCAAGCGATCACAGACTTTTTGACGAACGCTGGGATCGGGCGCTGTCTCCGGTTTGGGTGAGCTTCGGTGCGCCCCGACCGGAAATCGTGAGCGATTCGCTCTTCGGTCGCGCTTTCCTCAACAACGGCGATCGCTACTACTTCAGCGGTGCATACTCCGCCGCGTCATTCGACGTGCGCCGAGGACTGTGGGTTGAGGCGAATATCTCCACGCCGATCAACCGCCACGGCCAGTGGCAGGAACAGCTCCTTACACTATTTGCGGCATCCGACTCCACTTGGCTCACAGCCTGGAATCATGTGAATGGCGACATGACTCCGGGGGACTGTCGGGTGTACTTCCCGAGCGGAGATGGAGCGCATCACGGGGACTCCATATTCGTGCAGGGGCCACTGCCAGGTCCCCGATTTCCCGCCCCCTCCTGGCTGCGCACGGGGAGACCGTTTCGGGCGCTCATCCAAGTCTTCCCCGACGGCCGCTGCGGCTTTGCCGTCAACGATGAGGTCCTCTGGATCAGCCCTCCCGCGTTCCGCGACTCGTTGGCACGCGTGAAGATTGATGGTCGCAGCGTCGAGACACGAATACTTGTCGGGCCGCTCCGCGTAGCATCCGGAATTGCCCCGCAGGTGCAGTGGCCTTGGCTGCACTAGATCCCTCACCTCGAGCGACGCCGTCGCGCCAAGCCGTCCCGCGCATGAGGAGGGGAGCCGTTCGCGCCCAACACCCCCTCACTCCAACCCCACCTCCCCCACCAACACCTTGAATCGCCGCTCGCCCCGCACCGGGTCCAACCAGGGATCCACCTTCAGAAACGCGACCGAGTGCGACCGCTCGCGATGCGCCCGCTCCAACCATGTCAGCGCCTGCGCCGCCTCCCCCAGATTCGCATACACTTCCGCGATCTCATACGAGGGTATGTACCGCTGCTTCGGCGATTGCAGCTCCTCGAGCAACGCACGCGCCTCCGCCTTCTTCCCCGCACGCGCCTCCGAGCGCGCCAACGCCGCAACCGTCACCGCACTCCGCGACGACAAGCGGATTGCCTGCGCATGTTCCCGCTCCGCCCCCACCGCGTCGCCAACGAGCGCCAACGCCTCACCCTTCCACGAGCGCGCCAGCGCGAACGTCGAGTCGAGATCGAGCGCGCGATCGCACTGCGCAACCGCCTCGCGATACAACCGATCGAGCACCATCCCCCAGCACTTCGCCCCGACCGAGATGCGGTTGAGCGGGTCGAGCTGCTCGGCGCGCCCCAACTCGGCGACTGACTCGTCGCGACGCCCCATTGCCACGAGATAGTTGCCTAACCACTGGTGCGCCGTGGCATAGCTGCTGTCCAGCGCGATAGCACGACGGAATTCCTGCTCCGCGCGCGCCCAATCCCAGTCGTAATACAGTGCGACGTATCCGCGCGACGCATGAGCTTCGGCGCGCGTGCTGTCGAGCGACATCGCCCGCTCGCTCATCGCCTTGGCCTGTCCGTACCCTTCCTCGGGAGGGAGGTACGAATAGAAGCCGCTCACGCCGTACGCGTCGGCCAAACCGCTGATTGCCGCCACGTATGTGGGGTCGAGCGCGATCGCCTTGTGGAAGTAGTCGATCGCCTTCCCGATTCCCACCTCGCTCCGCTGCGTCCAGAAGTAGCGCCCGCGAATGTACAAATCATACGCTTCGCGACTGCTCGTCCCGCGCGCGACGACCGGCTCGGCGAGCGTGGTCCCAGCGGCCAGTCGTCCGCGCAACGCGTCGACGATCGCGCGCGTGACGCGGTCCTCCACGGCGAACACGTCGTCCTGCTGCTCTTCGAACTCGTCGGACCAGACGCGAGACTTCGTCCGTGCGACCACCAACTCGGCAGCCACGCGCAAGCGATTGCCGCCGCGCCGGACCGTGCCCGTGAGCACGGCACGCACATTCAGCTGATCGGCAATCTCCGATGCCGTCCTCCCCTGCGACGCGAGCACCTGCGACGAGACCCGTGGCGCAATGCGAACCACGGGGAGCCTGCCTAACGTGACGGCCAATTGGTCGGTGATGCCGAGCGCGAGATAGGCGTCGGCCGAATCCGTCCCGATGTTCTGGAACGGGAGTACGGCGAGTGACTCGATGGCGCCTCCGTCCGTTCCCTCACCGGCGCGCCGAGTGTACGCTGCCATGGCTGCGATCAGCACTCCAGCTGCAACGGCGCCGGCGGTCCACCACCGGCGTCGTGCGCCGCGCGTCGGAAGGTCGACGACGATCGACGCCGGCGCGTCCGGACGCGCGCGCTGCGGCGTTCCGCCGGCCGGCGACAACGCCGAGTCCAGGGCGGCGAGGACCTCGCCCGCCGACTGCACACGCTGGTCGCAATCCTTCTCCAACGCCTGCATCACGAGGTCGACGATGGGGCGTGGGACGTCTGCCTGCTCGAGCGGTGCAGCTGACGGCTGCTCGGTGAGGTGCGCGGCCATCCACTGCGCCGCGGTCCGCTTCCCGTCGAACGGGTGCCGCCCGGCAAGCAACTCGTAGGCAATGACTCCCCACGAGTAGAGGTCAGCGCGGTGGTCGATCTCCTCTCCGGCCGCCTGCTCGGGCGCCATGTACGCAGGAGTGCCGAGCGAGAGTCCGGCCTCGGTGAGCGTATCAGCCGCGAGCGGACCCGTGATCGACATCTCCTGCGTGCGCGCGGCAACGACCGCTTTGGCGATTCCGAAGTCGGTGACGACCGCCGTCCCTTCGCTCAGCAGGACGTTCTCGGGCTTGATGTCGCGATGCGCCACGCCCTGCCGGTGCGCGTACGCCAAGGCACGCGCGAGATCGCGCAGGATGGAGACGCTCTCGACGAACGGAACGCGATCGCGCGCCATCCGTGCGCGCAGCGACTCGCCGCGCACATACGGCATGGTGTAGTAAGGGGTGCCGTCGCTCGTCGTCCCCGCGGTGAGCACCGGGACGATATGCGGCTCCTGCAACGACGCCGCGAAGCGGATCTCGCGCGTGAATCGCTCGGCCGACAACCCCTGCCAGAGCTGCGGCGCGAGGATCTTCACAACAACCTGGCGCCCCAGTGCCTCCTCGCGCGCCACGAACACTCGGCTCATTCCACCGCCGCCGAGTTCTCGCTCCAGCGTGTAGGCCGATCCGAGCGTGGATTGTAGCTGGTCGCGGAGGGCGTCCGTCATCCGGTGCGAAGCAGGCGGGAGAGGTTCGGCTAATTACGCCCGCGGCGGATGGGGGAGCAAGGTTGGGGCCAGCATGACGCGTCGCGAGGTCCGTGCGCCGACCCTGCGAGGTGATCGTTCCGACTCCAGACGAACGGCGAAGGCGTACTGATCGCGCGAACCGTCAACACCTGTAGATTCTCGCTCCGGTTCGAGACTCTCCAATTGCCCACGCGACACCTCACGCGCCGATGGACACGCTTACCCACGACCAAAGCGTCACCCTCCTCAACGCCTGGATCCCCACCCTCGTCGGCGAAAGTCGTACGACGCGCAGCGTCCTCGCCGCCGTCCCCGCCGATCAGGGTGCCTATTGCCCAGCGCCACATGGCAAGACCGCGATCGAGCTGGTCCGCCACATCGCTGTCGCCGACAACCGATTCATAGAAGGCGTTCTCACGGGGACGTTTCCGATGACCGGCGCCGCCCCCGCTGAAGGCGCGTCGCCGCAGGAAGTCGCCGACTGGTACGCCACACAACATGCGGCAAACATCGACGCCCTCTCACGCGCGACGCCGGAGCAGCTCGTGCACGCCATGGACTTTCGCGGGATGTTCAAGCGCCCGGCGGTGATGTTCCTCATGATCGGATTGCACCATACGATCCACCACCGCGGGCAGCTATCGTCGTACCTGCGCCCGATGGGAGCCAAGGTCCCGGCGATCTACGGCGAGAGCTACGACAGCGCCGCACTCAAGGCGTCACAAGCCACCTGACGCTCCATGTCCGACCGCACCCTGGTCATCACGTTAGGCATCGCCCTCGCCCTCCTCCTCGCCATCTCCGGCTGGGCGCCATACGAACGCAGCACCTGGTGGCTGGAGGTCGCCCCCATCTTCATCGCCGTCCCGGTGATGGCCTTCACGTACCGGCGCTTCCCACTCACGCGGCTGCTCTACATCCTGATCTTCCTGCACGCCGTCATCCTCCTCGTGGGCGGCGCCTACACCTACGCGCGCGTCCCCTTCGGCTTCTGGCTGCAGGATGTGCTTGGCGCCGACCGCAACCCGTACGACAAGATCGGCCACTTTGCGCAAGGCTTCGTCCCGTCGCTCGTCGCGCGCGAGCTCTTCATCCGCGGCGGCTACGTGCGCGGACGCAAGATGACGACCTTCCTCTGCATCTCGGTCGCGATGGCGATCAGCGCCTGCTACGAACTTGTAGAGTGGGGAGCCGCGCTGGCGCTCGGCCAGGGGGCAGACGAGTTCCTCGGGACGCAGGGCTACGTCTGGGACACGCAGTCCGACATGTGGTACGCCCTCCTCGGCGCGATCGCGGCCATGCTCCTCGTCTCTCGACTGCACGACCGCGAGATCGCGCGCGTGGAACGCTCCGGCTGAACGTCTTACGACGCCAGCGGCGTCGACACCCCGAGCTTGAAGCCGTCGGGATCCTTGAACTGGAACATCCGCGCCCCCCAGGGACGGTCCGCGGGTTCGCTCAGCAGCGCGCACCCGGCCCCCTTGAGCCGCTCCGCCGTCGCATCGACGTCCGCGGGCGTGGCGACGTTGATCTGCAGGTAGAAGCCCTGCCCCTTCACGCGCTCCCAACCAAGCTTCCCGTCGTCCTGGTTGAGGACGATGCGTATGTCGCCGGCGACGATCGCCGCCCCCACGACCTTTCCTTCGTGCTCGAACTGATGCGCGACGTGGAAGCCGAGTGCGTCGCGGTACCAGCGAATCGATTCAACGACGTCCTTGCAGGTGAGGGAGCAGCCGAGCGTCGTGGCGCCGAATGAAGCGGCCGAGGAGGACATGCGATTCTCTCGAGAAGGGGAAGCCGAGCGCACCGATGTGGCGGCCCGAGCCGGAGATTCTACCGTCGGCCGGGCAGAAATGCCATGACTCGCCCGCGCGCAAGGGCGCGGTCGACCGTCGCGCACAACCCTACACGCGCGTGAACGCCAACACCCCGTTCTGCCCCCCAAAGCCGAACGAGTTCGAGATCGCCGCTGCCAGCGGCACCGCCCGCGCTTCGTTAGGCACCACGTCGAGCGGGCAGTCGGGGTCCGGCGTCGTGTAGTTGATCGTCGGTGGCAGGACGCCGTGCCTCACGGCGAGCGCCGTCGCCGCAGCCTCGATTGCACCGGCGGCGCCGAGCGTATGACCGATCATCGACTTGATCGAGGAGACCGGCGGCGGCGCGCCGAACACCCTCGCGATCGCCGTAGACTCGGTGCGATCGTTCGCTGGCGTCGAGGTGCCGTGCGCATTGACGTAGCCGACCTTCGCTGGTGAGAGTCGCGCATCGTCGAGCGCCATCTGCATCGCCGCCGCGGCCCACTGCCCGCTGGGATCGGGCTGGGCGATC
>CAZWVG010000120.1:14007-16328 GCA_964637355.1 uncultured Gemmatimonadaceae bacterium | reverse complement strand
CGTCGAGGTCACGCGCCCGCCGCGCTTCACCATGATGAAGGCGGCGTTCGACTCGAGGAAGCCGGTGAGGTAGCGGAAGCTCGGGTTCTGGTAGAACGGCGGCCAGTGATTCACCGGCTCGCGCCGCCCGAAGGCGAGGACCACGCCGCTATCGATACGCGCCGCCAGCGCCGCGCGTCGCGCCGCATACTCGGCGACCGGGACCTGCGCAGCGCCCGATTGCGGCACGATCGCCAGCGTTGCAGCTGCAGTCAACGCGCAGCCGGCCGCACGCGCGACCGGCGTCATGAATCCCCAACGCGGCATGACGTTCACCTCAGGCGAGTCCGAGGTGCTTGAGCACCTCGGGAGGCGGCCCATCGAACGAGGTGAGCGCCACGTTCCCCACGTAGCCGATGTCCTTCATCCCCTCGTCGGTCGTGTAGAACCCTTCGGCGGTGATGTCGCGGACGCGATCGAAGAACTGCGCCGCCTGCAGAAATTCGGGCTTGGCGGTCTTGGTGTAGCAGATGTCGTCGCAGATCGCCGTCTTCTGGTCGTTGGTCAGCGCTTCGAAGCGCTTCCCACCGAAGCGCTTCGCGCTCTCGACATTGATCCAGATCAACCCACCGCGCACCTGAACCAGCGCGCGCTTGTACCGATCGAACGGGGCACTCACGTACTCGTTGATGTAGGCCGGCACACCCACCTGGGACGCGGCGGGCGACTTGTCGTCGGCCGGGATGATCATGTCGCACAGCGCGGCCAGCGTCGTCAGCTCGGCGGTCGTCAGCTGCATCTCCCAGGTGATCTTGGGATTGAGCAGGTCGGGGTCGCTCAGCGTTCCGCGCGGCCCCTTCCCGCCGACGCCCGACGCACTCGCTCCCTTGGCATCGACCACCGGGAGCTTGCGGCTGTCGGACGCCGGGGAGCAGGCGGCGAGCGCGCCGGTCATCGGGAGGGCGATTGCCGTCGCCGCGATCGTCTTGATCAGTTCGCGCCGCTTGAGCGGGTGCGAGGGGACGAATGACGACGTGCTGGCGCTATCGACGCCGTCAGGCGCAACGGGAGCACCGGACGTCTGCGGATCGCGCATGTCATCGCGGAAGTGGTCGCGATTCTGCTCGCGGTCGTCGCGCATCAGATAGCCCTCGTCTTGAGTTGGTCCACGATGTGATCGCAGGTGCGCCAGGCGAGCGCGAGGATCGAGAGCGTCGGGTTCTTGTCGGCGTTCGAGACGAACGGGGCGCCGTCGGTGACGAAGAGATTCTTCACGTCCCACGACTGGCAGTTCGCGTTGAGCACCGACTTCTTCGGGTCGGTCCCCATCCGGCACGTCCCCACCTCGTGGATGATCTGCCCGCCCTTGGCGATGATCTTCGAGCCATCCGTCTCCACCGTCCCATTCACCTTCCCCCCCATCGTCTCGATGATCTCGGCGAACGTCTTGACCATGTGCGCCGCCTGCCGAGTCTCGTGCTCGCTCCACTTCCAGTGGAAGCGCAACACCGGAATCCCCCACTGGTCGGTCACGTCGGGATCGAGCTCGCAGTAGCTGTCCTCGTTGGGGATCATCTCGCCGCGCCCGTCGAAGTACATCCACGAGCCGTAGTAGCGGCGTGCCGCTTCCTTGAACTTCTTGCCGTACGCGCCGTCGGTCAGCGACTCGAGCCCGCCGAACGCCCCCGACCCCGGCATCCCGCGCCCGCCGCCGAACTCGATGTGATACCCGCGGGCGAACCCGAGCTTGCCGGCAAGCTGTGGTTTGTACAGCCACCACGGCATGTACATGTGCATCCCGCTGGCACCGTCGTGGTTGTGCGGCGGACAGTTCTCGAGGGCCGGAATCTGGCCGCCGATCCCCGCGCCCACCGTGTCCATCAGGTACTTCCCTACAAGCCCGCTGCTGTTCGAGAGCCCGTTGGGAAACTGCGCGCTGCGCGAGTTGAGGAGGATGCGTGCCGTCTCGGCGGCGCTCGCCGCCAGGACGACCACCTTCCCCTTCACGTGCTGGTCGGTGCGCGTCCGCTTGTCGATATAGGAGACGCCGTCGGCGCGCCCGCTCGCATCGACCGTCACCTCGCGCACCATCGCGTCGGTGATGAGCTCGACGTTGCCGGTCGCCATCGCCGGCGGGAGGAGGACCGTCGTCGACTGGAAGTTCGCCTTCACGGAGCACCCGTTGCCGCACGGCGTCGCCCAGAGGCAGGCCTGCCGCTCGCGCATCGACTGCGCGAGGACCTTCTGCGCCAGCGGATTGTCGGGGTGGATCTTCTTGGGAAGGGTGTCGGCGTCCTGCTTCTGCGTCATGATCGCCAGGTGCGCCGGGATCACCGGGATCC
>CAZWVG010000120.1:0-13907 GCA_964637355.1 uncultured Gemmatimonadaceae bacterium | reverse complement strand
TCGGCGTCCTGCTTCTGCGTCATGATCGCCAGGTGCGCCGGGATCACCGGGATCCCCAGCGGATCGCAGGCCTTCTTGGCAAGGAGTTCCGTTGCGCGCGGTTTGGGTGCCGGCATCAGCACGCCCGGGTTGGAGCGCGGCGTATTCTCCAGGTCATCGTCGCCGCCGTAGACACCGACGAGCATCTCGGCCTTCTCGTAGTACGGCGCGAGGTCGGCGTAGGAGATCGGCCAGTCGGCGCCGAGTCCGTCGCGCGTCTTCGGCTTGAAGTCGTATTCGCCCATGCGGAGCGAGATGCGCCCCCAGTGATTCGTGCGCCCGCCGAGCATGCGCGCGCGCCACCAGAGGAAGTCGCTCCCGGGTGCGGTTGTGTAGGGTTCGCCGGGGACTTCCCACCCGCCGTCGACCGTGGCGTCATAGAAGCCGAATGGCTTCTCCTTGTATCCCGCGCCGCGCAGCGGCGCCTGCCGCGGAAGGTTGAACATCGCGGTCTCGGTCGTCGGGTCGTAGTTGCGACCGGCTTCGAGGACGAGGACCTTGAGCCCCTGGATGGCGAGCTGGTAGGCGGCCATTCCGCCGCCCGCGCCGGAGCCTACGATGATGGCGTCGTACTCGGTCTGCGACTTGGGGTTGTTCTGCGGCACCCGTGGTGTCTCCTTGGAGGTCGGGAGCCAATCTACGCGCGGGGCGGGGGTTGGGGAGACGATGCAGTAGCCTGCGTCGAGGCGCTCCTCAGACGGCGAGCATTCGAACAAAGTTCGCGAGGCGCTCGGCCTCGGATTTCGTAAGGTCGTGCGGAATGTTCGCGATCGTGATGACGGTCCCGGGGCGAACAGGGAACGCGGTCTGATACGCACCTGGCAATGAGTGTGTGAGGTTGGTGGTCTCGATGTCGTCGGTGACGGGAGTCTCGTTTACCGCCCCACGCCTCCCTCTCGCGCGCGCGGCCGAAGTCGCTCGAGTCCTCGGGCGGAAGCTGGCCGAGTCCTGTTGCCACGACCGAAATAGTTCGATCGCGCGTCGTACGCGTCGACCGTACTCCTTGATGGTTGAGGCGCTGAACTCCGAGGCCCGCTTGTTCGTGAAGCGCTTGATGACCGCATCGATGTCAACCTTGCTCAGGTCCCTCCTTTCCTGATCGGTCAGTACGTCGAATACGCTTCGCGTCGCCACCGCCAGTGCCTGTGCCGTGGCTGCTGGAAGGAGCCCCCGCCCGCCGGCATGATCCAGGAAGTCGATCAGATCGTCCAGAGAATGTGCGTTTGCCATATCATACTCCAACATTATATTATCCGTTAACGGACAGTATAATGTTTTCATATGAGTGATGCAACAACACACTTTCCGAGGGTGCTCCGCCGAACCATCCAGGAGGATCTTGGGCCCTATCCGGTAGTCGCCCTCATGGGGGCTCGACAGGTCGGGAAAAGCACCCTGAGCCAGCTGCTCGCTGAGGAACTCGGTTTCGTACGAAGAACGCTCGACGACCGTGACGTGCGCCAAGCAGCCCAGGAAGATCCAGAGGGATTCCTCGCCGATCTGGGCGATGGAGGCGCACTCATCGACGAAGTGCAGCGAGTTCCGGATCTCATGTTGGCGATCAAGGCGATCGTCGACCGAGAGCAGCGACTTGGTCGCTACTTGATAACGGGCTCAAACCAGCCTGGGATTGGAAGGGCCGTCAGCGACTCGCTACAAGGTCGTGCGGCGTACAGAACGCTGCGGCCACTCACACTGAGCGAGCAACGGTTCGACGAGGAGCACGCCGGCTGGAGCTTTCTCTTCAACGCGTCCGACAACGATGTGCTCGACGAGTTGAACCGGCGAGCCTCTTCGAGCGGAGCGTTGGAATGGCGAGATGTTACCACTACCGGCGGATTTCCAAGAGCACTCGCGGCCCCACGAGAGCTACGACTTCGACTGCTCGACGACTACGTGACGGTATTTGCCACGAGAGACGCGCGAGAACTCATCGCGGTGGACTCGCCCGCGCGACTCGAAGAGTTCGTGCGCCTCACCTCGGCATGGACCGGACAGGAGCTGAATGTCGCACGAATCGCGAGCGACCTCGGAATCCCCGTTACCACCGCGCGTCGGTGGCTCGAGGTGTTGCAGCGCAGCTACCTGATCGAGTTAGTCCCACCGTACTCTCGCAACGCAAGCCAGCGTGTGATCAAGGCGCCGAAGATGTTCTCCGTCGACTCGGCGCTCGCCCTAGCCGCGGCGCGCGAGAGCAGCCCAACTGGATTCCACCTCGAAACGCTGGTGGCGAACGATCTGCTCGTCTGGCGCGACGGCGCGCCGACGCGAGCGCTCTACCACTGGCGCCTGGCCTCAGGCCAGGAGGTGGACTTCGTGCTAGAGGAGGATCGACGTCTCCTTCCGGTCGAGATCAAGTCGAGCCGAAGCGTCGGCCTCTCGGACGCGCGACACCTCAGGACTTTTCGCGAGCGCCACGCCCAAACGCCGCGAGGGGTGCTGCTGAGCGGTGACGCAGAGATACGAATGCTGGGCGATGACATCGTCGCGGCGCCGTGGTGGGCGGTCTTGTAGCGCGCAGCGGAAAGAGACGGTCGCTATCGCCTCCGTGGCTCGCACGCTACGACCTTCACGCCACCTGCGAATACACGCCGACGTTCCGCTCCGGATAACTCTCATACACATGCTCGAACACCGCCGAGCACTTCTTCCGATACAGCTCCGCCGAATACGGTGCCGGCAACCCTGAGTCGAGCGCGTCTTCGATCGCCAGCGTAAGCGCAGCGCGCGCCGCCGCCTTCTGTCGCCAGTTGAGCACGAGCAGCTCTTTGAGGCGCACGAGAAGAGCTCGCGCGACCTTCTTCACCTCATCGCGCTCCTCTGCGCTCAGCTCCGGCGCCGGCCGCGTGAGGATGTCGAAGATGACCAGCTCCTCCTCTGTCATATGCTCGCGAACGTGACGCTCCTGCTCATTGTCCAGGTTTCGCGAGAGGGCAAGCAGCTCCTCGAACAACTGCTCGATATTCCGGCTTCCCGCGTTGTAGCTCTCAATGAGCGCTTCGAACTTCTCCGCGAAGTCGGCACGCGTGCGGTTCAAACGCACGAGCACGCCGAGCTTTGCGCGAATCGCCGCCTTGAGCGTCTCGAGATCCGAGTTCTTGTGCGTTGAGTTCTCGAAGCGTTTGGCTAACGCTTCGAAGTTGATGCGGGAAAGATCGACGGGCGGAGGACCACCTTCGCGAATCTTGAGACCGGTGATCGACGCGTCGAGTAAGGTCGAGATCTGCTGCATCACCGCCGAAATGTCCGGCGGATTTGGCGTCAGCCTAGTCTGAATCGATTCGGCGAGCGTCGCGATGCCGGCGACGCGCTGGGCGAATGCAATGGCGCTCGGATCGGGTTTCACCGCGCGATACAGAGTACGCACCAGTTGGTCGTGCATCGAGAGAGCGCGGCGCACATCGTCGGGCGCGATCAGCGCATCGACGGCATCCTCGACTGCCTTGAGTCGCTCCATGTCGTCCGTCGGTAACGCTTCGATCGATGCGAGATCGACGCCGTGCCCTAGGCAGAACTTCGTCGCTGCCTGAATTGCCTCCTTCAATCCCGCAACTAGCTCCGCCTTGTCCCGAACCGGTGACGCGCCTCCCCTCCCCGCGCCGTAGATCGACAACGCGTGCTCCAGCGACGCAAAGACGTTGGCGTAGTCGACGATCACGCCGCTCTGCTTCCCCGGGAAGACGCGGTTTGCGCGCGCGATCGTCTGCATGAGCGTGTGATTGCGCATCGGCTTGTCGAGGTACACGGTCGAGCAACTCGGCGCATCGAATCCCGTCAGCCACATGGCACAGACGAACACGATGCGGAGCGGATCCTCCGTATCCTTGAACTTCTCATCGAGGCCGGGCTGCGACTGTACCATGCGCCGGCGGTGCGGCTCCATGTCGAGGCCCAGCGCGCGCATCCGCTCGATCTCGTTTTGCTCGGGCGACACGACGACCGCCATGTCTGTCGTCGTCAGCTCTTCCAGTCGCGATGTCAGCGCTGCTTTGCGCGCGTCGCGCATTGCGCGTTCCGCCAACGTCGAATTCGCTCTTGGCGCGTAGGCCAGTTCGCCGAGTTCACGCTGAACATTCGCGAGTTCAGCGTCCCAGTGTGCCTTCACCTTGTCGTACATCCTGAGCGCGGTCGCCTTGTCGATCGAGACGACCATCGCCTTTCCGAGGAAGCCGCGCCCGAGGAAGTGCCGTACGATGTCGTGTGCGACTGCGTCCAGTCGATCGTCGCGCGTGATCAGGTGATACTGCCGCCCCAGGACTCGTTCGAGCTTCGCCTCCTGATCCTCTTCGAGCCCCGCCTCCTCGATGACCGAGTAGATCGCCTCGTTGAGATCGGGGTTCACCAGCTGCAATTCGGGCGTGCGGTTCTCATAGAAGAGCGGAACCGTCGCGCCATCTTCGACGGACTGCTGGAAGTCGTAGATCGACACGTAGTCGCCGAAGACTTCTCGCGTGCGCTCCTCACCGGCGATGAGCGGAGTTCCGGTGAATGCCAGGAACGTCGCGTCGGGAAGCGCCGAGCGCATATTGAGCGCGAGCGTGTCGTATTGGCTCCGGTGCGCCTCATCAGTCATCACGATCACGTCGGCGCGCTCGCTGAGTACTTCGGCCGACTGGAACTTCTGGATGAGCGTAAAGACGTAGCGGTGATTTCCGCGCAGTAGTTCGCGCAGGTGCGCGCCAGACGTTGCGTGGCACTCGTCGCTCTCGCTCTTCGATACGGCGCCAACCGCCTTGAACGTTCCGGCGATCTGGTCGTCCAGCTCGACTCGATCGGTGACGACGACGAACGTCCAGTTCCCGGTCTTCGTGCGCAGCACCTTCTGCGCGAAGAAGATCATCGAGAAGCTCTTCCCGCTCCCCTGCGTCTGCCAGAACACGCCGCCGCGCCCGTGTCCGCGCTTGCGGGCCTCCAGCATCGATGCAATCGCGTTGTTGACGCCCAGCACCTGGTGGTTCTGCGCGATGATCTTGACCAGACCGGCCTTGTGCTCGGAGAAGAGCGTGAAGCTTTCGACGATGTCGAGCAGTCGGGTAGGGTCGCACGTGCCACGCAGCATCACCTCCAGCGACACGCGCCGAGGTTCGTCTTCCCGCTCGATGCGCTTCCACTCGAAGAAGCGATCCCAGTCCGCAGTGAGCGACCCCACGCGGCTGTCGGTCCCGTTGCTGGCGATGAGAATCGCGTTGTACCAGACGAGCTGCGGTATCTCCGCCTTGTAGTGCGTCAGGTTCTCGTCGAAGGCGGCTCGCGCCGGTACACCGGGCTTCTTGAGCTCTACCACCACCCAGGGAAGCCCATTGACATATCCGACGAGATCGGGGCGGCAGGTGTAGAGCGAGCCAACGACGCTGAGCTGACTCACCAGCAGAAAGTCGTTCTCGGCGGGGTGCTCCCAGTCGATCGCGCGAAGTCTCTCAGTTTTCTGGCCCCCGTGCTCTTCGTCCGGGACTGAAACGGGAATTCCATCCTTGAGCAGCTCGTACACTTCTCGGTTCGCGGCCTCGAGGCTCATCGCCGATCGATCGCGCGTGATCTGGTCGATCGCCGATTCGAACGCTTCGGGCGGGAGTGCCGGGTTGAAGCGCGAGAGTGCACCGCGCAGGCGATCGACCAGCACCACGTCGCCCTTTGCCTCGCGCCCGAGGGTCCCGTCCTTGCCGAGCGTTTCCTCCATCGCCGACACCGTCTGCCATCCCAGCTTGGCGAACAGCCCGATGGCGGGCTGTTCGACGAGTTGGTCTTCGGTGTAGGCGTGAGGAGTCATCACGCGCGAGTCGCGTTCGATCGACCTCGATCAGCCAGCTCCACTCGGCGCGAGTTCATCTACTTGAATCGCTGCTGGATGTACTCGTGCGTGTGACTCGCTGGGAGCGCCGGCGATGACGCTCCCGCGCGAATGTAGAACTCCTCACCGCCACCATTCTTGAGAAAGACCGGCTTGCCGCTGGCGGTACATTCGACAGCGAGGATTCGCTTCCCGTTCACCGTCGCGAACGAAGGCTTGAGGCAGGCGAAGACGGGTCCTCCAAGTCGATCCTTGATGAGATTGTCGAGATGGAGCGCCATCTTGTCTTCGTTGGGAAAGTTGTCGCGATCGAGTCCAACCGCCTCTCCCGCGTCGTTGACGCCGACGAACAACGTTCCACCGTGCGAGTTGAGGAATGCCGCGATCGTCTTCAGGACCGCGTGCTCCATCTTCGCGTCGGGCTGTCCGGTGTGCAGGTTCACCCGCAGCGTTTCCTTGAACTCCGCGTGCGTCCCTTCCCCTCGGTCGATCCGCGCTTCGAAGGTGTCCTGTTCAACCGCGAGGGTCTCGCCATGCGTCAGTCTCTGATAGCCATCCGCGATTAATTGCGCGATCAGCTTTCTGCGTGCGGCGAGGAACTCCTGGTACTCCATCTCTTCCCACCCGTCCGGAAGCGCGTGCCAGTATTCCTGGTTGGACCGTTCCTTCGGTGACAGTCGCTTCCAGTACTTTTCCGCGTACTCCGACGGCGGTGTTCCAGCAATCGCGATGTTGTCGTTCCACTCCACGAGCGCGTAGTTGGCCAGCTGGTTGGTCTCGCGAGGTCCCGAGATGCCGAGGTCGCTGAGATAGCTTTTGGGGAAGAGGTGATGCCGCTCGACGACCGCCTTCTTCGACTTGATCGCCGGATCGAGTGCATCGTACACCTTCTTCTTGGAGAACAGCGCGCGCGCGTCGAGGAGGTTGAGCGAGGCGAGATATGCGTACAGCAGGGGGCTGTTCGCCGAAGAGGTGTCGAGGCGATTGGGAAGGGTGACCGACCAATAGTCAGCGGTAAGTTCGGCGGCGATCTCCTTCTCCACCCACGCCACGAACTCCTCGCTCTTGGTCATCGATCGCAGCGCTGCGAGGTCGCGCTCCATGAGCGTTTCCGGAGAGCCACCGGTGTAGCGTGAGGTGATCGAGGCCATGAAGTACCAGCGGCCGATGATCTGTCCGAGCGTATTCGGCTTGATCTTGAGATCGATCCTCCCGATGAGATAGAGGATGTACGTGTAGTAGATCGTTGTCTGCGAACTGATCAGGTTCGCACCCGTGAAGCCGCTCTGCCGAAGGATGTAGAGGAAGTCGTGCCAGTGCACGAGGTTGAGGACGTGCGCTTGCGCTGCCTTCAGCTTGTCGAACTGCTGCTCGCGTTGCTCTTCGCTGAAGACTTCGGTCTCCATGTCCTTGCCGCGCAGCACCGAGTACGCGGACTTGAGTCGCGCACGCCGAAACGCCATGCCGATCGAGACGCGCAGGAGCTGGTCCGGCGACGGATCGACGAAGTGGTTGTACGGACTCGGCCCCGAGTTCGACGGCTGACGCGCCGCTCGGCAGAAGTCCTCGAGTTCCTTCCGCCCATCTTCCCAGAAGACGGACATGAGGGTGAGGATGAAGTCCGACTGGTTGAGCTTCTTCCCCTCGCTGTTGATGCGTACGAAGACGTCGGCCACCTGCTCTTCGTCGATCGTGGCCGAGAGCTGCAAGGTCGTGAACGGATAGCTGGTCAAGTTGAACAGCTTCTGCATCGACTGTTCGCACGCCTTCTTATCGGCCGGCGTGAATTCGCGGCCACTCTTGTCGCGATGCGCGGCGAGGCGCGTGATGTACTCACCGACGATGGAGTACTGGCTTGCCGTCGGTGCGAAGAGTTCTGAGATGTTGGGAAGGAACTCGGGGTCTTTCCGAATCGCAGCGTCGCAGACTTGAAACGAGCCGTCCGTAGGCCGGAAGGCAATCTCGATCGCTTCGGATTCGTAGTCTTCGCGGATGACTGGGATCCCCTTGAGCACGGCGTACAGCGACGTGAGACGCTGCTGGCCGTCGACGATGAGCAGGCTCGGCACCTTCTGGTGCTTGTTGGTACCGATGCGCTTCGTCTTCTCGCCGACTTGATTTTCCCAGAAGAGTAAGTAGCCGACCGGATAGCCGCGATACATCGAGTCGAACAGGTCGCGAACCTTGGCGTTCTTCCAGACGAACGGACGCTGGATGTCCGGGAGTCCGATGTCGCCCATCTCGATGTCGTCGATGAGCTTCGCGAGGGAGTAGCCGACTTCCTTGAAAAGGGTGGTGCTCATGGCGTGGCTTCTTGCAGGTCGATGGCGCCGGAGAGGAGGCGAGGAAGGAGGAGGTCGCGGGTGCGGCGGAGGTTCTCGATCTGATTGACTAGGATGTCGACTCTCTCCAGCAGCGGCACGACAAGGTTCGAGTAACGACGCGTCAACTCGGCGGGCGGCAAGCTGAATCGGAAATCAAGAATTCGATCCGGCGAAAGGTGTAGTACGTTCGCTCCGTTGGCGTGTTGCTTCACTTCATCAGCGAACGAGGAGTACCGGAGAAGCGAGTAGAGAAACGTCTTCGGCATGTTCTCTTTGGGCTCAATGCGAACCAGGTCCATAGAGAAGATCCCATACTCGTCGTCCAGCGTAGGCACTAGCGCGGCCCGCGCAACGATGCGCCGCTCTTGTGTCATATCGGTAACGGCAATGACGATGTCACCCTTGCTCGCCACATGCACGTCCTTGAATTCGCCTACATAGCGTTTTAGGCCCGACCGTCGAAAACCGCCATCGCGATCGATGCATTTCAGGTTCAAGAAGGG
The DNA here is from genome assembly GCA_964637355.1 of uncultured Gemmatimonadaceae bacterium. Lineage (GTDB taxonomy): Bacteria > Gemmatimonadota > Gemmatimonadetes > Gemmatimonadales > Gemmatimonadaceae > SCN-70-22. The sequence continues at coordinate 5,253 of CAZWVG010000120.1, read as the reverse complement.
AAGTCCGCCCTCGTCTGCCAAGTCTACAGACCGATACGAACGGCCCCTTACGGTGTCTGCCACCGCGCCGAGCCTTACCACTTCCCACCCCTCCGGAATCTCGCCAAGCGCCGACTGCACGCACGGGTGATTCTCATGTCCGGGAAAGCGGAAGAGCACAAACCACTCGCGGTACAGCGCGCGGGCCATCGACTCCAGGATCTTGATGCGCTGCCTATTGCTTTCGATCAGTTCGTCATATGCCGCGAGGACATCCGCAACGCGTGCCTGCTCCGTCAGAGAAGGAAGCTCAGGCAATCTCAATGCGCGAACGTCCGACATGTTTAGATGAGGGACCGTCGCCCCGTTGGTCTTTGCGTGTATCAGCTGCTGAACGTAAGGTCCATTTAGGAAGTAGCTCAGAAATTTCGGAACGACGTGGCGGACATCGGGCCTAATCAGGAGAGTGCGCTGCCCCAAGCATGGCGAAAAGCCATGTGGAACCATGGCCACGTTTCCAACCGGAGCCTCGCGAGCCATGATCAGATCGCCCGACCGGGGAATCGCTCGTCGCGTCCAAAGGCGATACGTCTCCTGCGACACACGTTTTACGTCGTCGAGAATGAAGTAGCCGCGTCCGATGTTGGGCGTGCGAATCGAGGGATATCCTTCGCCCTGCGTCGGCGCCGTCTTGTGCTCGCAATCCACGATCAACTCGCAGAGGTCCTGAAGCTCTATCGTCATCGCCCGAGAATCTCAACAACGTTTTGGGCGATAACCTCCTCCAACTCCCGCGCCTGCGCATTCAACGTCTCCAACTCCTCGTTCAGCGCCTCCAGCTGTTCGTTGAAGTCCTCATCGCTCACCTCCTCGCCCGGCGCCACTCCAACGTACCGCCCCGGATTGAGCGACCACCCCTGCGCCTCGATCTCCTCGAGCGTCGCCGCCTTGCAGAGCCCAGGCACGTCCGCATAACGAGGCTTCTTCCCGAACACCTCCTTGAGCTTTCCCTCAGCCTCAGCTCCGCCGAACGTGAGATCGATTGCCTCAGCGCGATACAGCCGCACCAGGTTCGCAATGAACCCGATCTGCCCTGAAGTCCAGTCACGGTGTGCCCGATCGACCTGTCGGTAGATGTGCCGTGCATCGATGAAGAGCACCTTGTCGGCACGCGGCGTCTTCGCCTTCCCCTTGTCCAGGAACCAGAGCGTGCACGGAAGCGTGACCGTGTAGAACATGTTCGGCCCCACGGCCACCATCACGTCCACACCGTGCGCCTCCAGCAGCTTCTGCCGAATCTCCTGTTCCGACGCACGCGCGTCGGACGCCGAGTTGGCCATCACGAAGCCGGCTCTCCCTTTGGCATTTAGAGCCGAGTAGAAGAGCTGGATCCAGAGGTAGTTGGCGTTGTCGGGCTTGGGGAGTCCGAACGGAAAGCGACGCTTGGGGCCTACCACGTCCTTGAGCCGCTCCTTGTCGACCGCGTTCACGTTGAATGGCGGATTGGCAAGCACGAAGTCGAACGCGCCGGTCGCGCTGTGCGGGTCGTCGTAATAGCTGTTGACGTTCCCGCCGTGCCGAATGTCTCCCTCGAGTCCATGCACAGCGAGGTTGAGGCGGCACAGGCGCCCCGTCTCGTCGGTCTTCTCCACGCCGCAGATCGCCAGCTCGGCCGCGGGGTTCTTCTGGTGCTCGGCGACGAAGCGCGCCGACTGCACGAACATGCCCCCCGATCCGCAGGCCGGGTCCAGGATGCGACCGTGGAACGGCTCGATGATCTCGGTGAGCAGCTTGACGATGCTCGCCGGCGTGTAGAACTCGCCTCCCTTCTGCCCCTCGGTGCGGGCGAACTCGCCGAGGAAGTACTCGTAGATGCGCCCAAAGGCGTCGAAGTCGACGCTGGCCGGAATCTCCGACACCTTCTTGAGCAGCTCCTTGAGGAGCGATCCGGTGAACAGGTTGTAGGTCTTGGGGAGAACGCCGGCAAGCTGCGTGTTGTGCTTCTCGATGTCGCGCATCGCGGCGTTGATCTTCCCGCCGACGTCGGCCGACTCGGGAAGCGTCAGCAGGTAGTCGAAGCGCGATTGCGCGCCGAGGTAGAGCACCCCCTCGGCGTGGTACGCCGCCGGCTCATCGACTCGGCTCCCGCGCCGCGATGAAGTGCCAGCCTTCTCCAGCTTCGCGCGCTGCTTGGCGAAGCGCACTTCGGCGAAGCGCAGGAAGATTAAGCCTAGAATGGGGCCGGAGTACTCCTGCGGCTTGAGCCCCGAGTTCGCGCGCAGCTGGTCGGCGGCGTCCCAGAGACGCTTCTCCAGGGCAGTCGATGCGGTATCTCGTTCGGCGGGGGCGATCCACTTCAAGGTGATGTCTCTCTCTGGTTAGGTATCGGACGACATCGGTCGCCCGGGCGCGAGTCGCTTCTCGCGCTGTTGAGCGACCGATGCGCCGACTCTACGGATTCGGCTTATGCCTCTTAATGCGGTCGGCCGTCGAATAAGCGTTGTAGACGCCGCCGGGATTCGACGTGTGGGCCTGTGTGAGCTGCTCCTGCAGCTTGCGATTGCGCTTCTCGCTCTCCTTCGCGCGCGATTTCGCATCGGCGAGTTGGCCCATCAGCGTCGTCACTTTGACCTCGAGCTCTCGACTCCCGCTCGACTTCCCGTCGAGCTCCTGCCTGAGGCGGCGGTTCTCGCGCTCCAGTTCAATGACCCGCGCGGACAGCTCCACATCTGGGTCGGTCGCCAGGTCCAGATGATTCTGCAGGTCGCGAACCGTGTTCGACGCCTTCGTCAGCACGGTGCGCACTTCGACCCACACGTTGACCGGCGCGGCTCCCTTTGGACCGACGAGCTTCTCAAGCCGCGCGAGGTCATCGGTCAGTCGTTCGGAAATGTCTTCGAGATACGATGCCCATCCCATCCTCCCCTCCCCGGTTGACCAGTGATGACGACGCCGCGCAGACTCGCACGCAGGCAAGGTTCAACTCTTTCACCGAGCTACTATACGTCTTGGTACCGACAGCTTCCACCAGCCGAGTCGGCTTCCCCTGCCATCTTTATTCGACGCTTGATTTGTCGCTTGTCGAACGCGGCCCCGCACTCCGAGTTGTCGGCGTTGGCGGTTGCTCCGCGTTTGGACGAACCGCTTCGCTGGTAAACGAACCGTCCCAATCTGTCCGCATGCCGCCACGCCCCCACTCCGCGACCGCCGCCATCACTGCCCACCACGACGCCGTCGAGGCGTTCCTGACCACCGCGCGCACCGTCCCCCCCGACGGATGGGAACGCCCCCTCGCCGGCGGCAAGTGGACCCCCGCGCAAGTCGCCGAGCACCTGCGCATGACGTACGCGCTCGTCGCGCAGCAGCTGGCGGGAGGGAGCGGGATCCGGGTGCGCGCGCCGTGGTGGCTGCGCCCCGTGCTCAGGTGGCGCGTCCTCCCGCGCATCCTCTCGAGCGGGATCTTCCCGCGCGGCGCCCGCGCCCCGCGCGAGATTCGCCCCGGGGACGGCCCGTTCGACCGAGAGCAGACGCTCTCCGCCCTGCGCACCTCGGCCACGGTCGTGGAGGACGCGATCGTGCGCGCGTGGGATGGTTCGCCGATCCGCATGACGCATCACGTCTTTGGAGCGCTCGACACGCCGACGGCGGCCCGCCTGCTCACGGTCCACACCCAGCACCACACCCGACAGCTCGAGGCGACCACGGAGCCGAACGCCTGACGTCTCGCTGCTATTTCGTCGCGGGGCGAGACGTCACAGGGATGGCCGATCATCCATTCGTTCGCCATCTTCGCCCCATGCGAACCTCGAGAGACTTCGCCCTCGCGCTCGGCGTATTCGCGACCGTGGGGTGCTACAACTACCAGCCGATCTCCCCCAACGAGATCGCGCCGGCCACGAACGTCCGGTTGCGCCTGTCGGGCGACGCGGTGGAGCGCCTGCGCGCCGGCACAAACAACGAAGCGCGCCTCCTCGACGACTTCTCGGTGAGCGGGAGCGTCATGCGCCTCAACTCCGACTCGCTCGTCCTCTCGGTCGAGAGCTCGCGCTCGAGTGACGCCATGACGCGCCCGGTGACCTTCTTCCAGCCGGTCGCCCTGCTACGGAGCGACCTGCGCGCCGCCGAAGTCCGCCGCCTCGACCGCAAGCGCACCACGATCACCGCAGTCGTCCTCTCCGCGCTCGCGATCGGCGCCGCCACCTACGCCATCATCCACGGCGGCGAAGCGAGCGGCACCTCGGGCCCGAGCGGCGGCCCGAATGAGATCCGGATACCGAGTCTGAGTAGGTAGTTCTCTGAAGACGAGAAGACGAGAAGACGAGAGCTGCAGTTTCTCGTCTTCTCGTCTTCAGAAAACTCGTCTTCTCAAGACACCGTATTCGGTCGAGCCTTCACCTCTTCCGTCGACGGCTTGAGTTCGGGGAGCCCGGCCGCCTTGAGTATTGCATTCAACCGCGGCAGCCGGCTGTTCATCCCCTTGTTGATAGCGGCGACCTCCTCGTCGAGCGCCTTCGACAGCGTGGCGTAGGCCTCGAGCGCCTGCTTGGTCGGGCGATACTCTCCGCTCCCTACTGTCCCAGCCAGTGCGGCAATCTGGTTGTTGAGCTTGATGGGGAAGTTGAGCGGATCCTGCGAGCTCTGGTTCTTGACCTGGTACACCTCCTGCTCGCCGGCCGACATGTCGCCCATCATCTCGCCGGCGAGCTTCTTGAACTCGGCGGCCGACTCGCCGGTGATCTTCGACGTCCGGTCACCGACCTGCGCGCGCATGTTGCGCACGAGGCGCACGGCGTTGTTGGCCTCGGTGGTCTTGTCGCGAATGGCGATGAGGAGCTTGAACTGTGCCTGCAGGTCGGCGTCGGTGGCGTCGCTGCGCGGATCCTTGGTGAGCTTGAACGTGCGACTCTGTGACTCGCCGCCGACGGTCATCTTCACCTGATACGTCCCCGGGGGGGCGACCGGACCGGTGACGCCTGCGGCCCACATGATGAGGCCGTCGAAGCGCACCGCGTCGGGGTAGCGCATGTTCCACGCGAAGGTATTCATCCCCGCCTTGTTCGGCACGCGCGCCGGGCGCGGCGGTCGGGAGAAGAGCTCTTCGAAGTCGACCATCTGCGCCATCGCCGACGGATCGGCAAAGCGCGCGGTGATCGTCTTGGTCGCCGAGTCGCGGGAGTAGCCGGCCTTGTTCACCAGCGAGTCGATCGCCGCCGCCTTCATCCCTTCCATCTTGATCGAGTCGGCGGCGGTCTCCGGATCCTGGTCGCTGGTGAA
>CAZWVG010000119.1:0-16330 GCA_964637355.1 uncultured Gemmatimonadaceae bacterium | reverse complement strand
AAGGGGAAGCAGTACGTGGTGATCGCCTGCGGCGGGGGGAAGCTGGGGGAGGCGTCGGGGGATGCGTATGTGGCGTTTGCGGTGCGGTAGGGGGCGACTGTCAGACCGGGTCGCGATCGTGTGGCGGGGTTCCGGCGAAGGTTCACCTTGGGGAGGGAGGGATTGCGATGCTGCGACGACTGATGGTGCTTCTGATGGCGGGAGGGGTGGCGGCGTGTGGCGTGGTGGATCGTGGCTTCGCGCCCACCGGGCCAGCGGTCGCTGCGCTTACCGCTGACGTCGAAGTGATCGGTGAGGCGGCGGGATATACGCTTGAACTGCTGCCGTCGCTATACGAAGGACACTACGCGACCGCGTTCGCGATCAATGACAACGGCACTATTGTCGGTTACGGCGAAGTGGGCGGCGGACACGGATGTCGCGATATCTCGGCGGCGATTGCTTGGAACAATTCAATTGCGCATAACATCAACGCCGACATCGCTGCGTGGTATGGCTGGGGAAATCCGCTTCCCGGCCCTGCGTGCGTGGACATCTACAGTTCGGCAATCGACGTGAATAGCGCGGGTGACGTAGTAGTTCCAACGTCATTCTTCGGCGACAACTCCAACTGGACCTGGAATGCCTCCACTGGTTTGAGCGGCGGAGGGTTTGGCGGTAGACTCGGCGGAGCGCTAGCGCTGAACAATCGAGGCGAACTCGTGGGATATGTCGATGATGGTCAGTATCCTCGTTATGCAGCCCTCTGGCCACTCAAGGGTCCGATCGTCGACATCGACCCTCGCGAGCAGAACAGCATCGCGTTCGGTATTTCCGATGACGGTGACATCCTCGGCTGCGTGGCTGGCGTTGTCGGTCGCTGGCGAGTCGGCACAAAGGCAGTTCTTTCGAGGGAGGTTTGTGGAGAGGAGCTGCCAATCGGGTTCGGTCTCTACGTTCGCAACGTTGGCGGCATCACCCGCGACGGCATCGCCGCCTTCAGCGCGTTCCGCAACGGCGTCCCCACCGCCCTCGTCTGGCGTCGCAACACCATCTCCGACGCCGGCTGGAGCCCCGGCGCGGCGAGCGACATCAGCGAGCGCGGACGCATAGTCGGTTGGGCATACGGCGCGAACGGACGCGTCCCGCGTGCGGTCACGCGCCTTCGCAACGGCGCCGTGCAGTGGCTCCCGACCCCCACCGCCAATACCGATTCGCGCGCCTACGGCGTCAATGCGTGCGGCGACGTCGTCGGCTACGTCTTCGACGCCAAGGGATTCCAGCGCGCCGCGCTGTGGCGCGCCGATACGTGCGACCAGGCCGGCACGTGGTAGTCCGAATCGCCTGAGTGGCGAGGCGCCCGAACGAAGCGCGTTCGGGCGCCTCCGCGCGATCGCTGGATCTCCAACAGTCACACACTCCCCTCGCGCCCCCGCCGAGGGCGCACAATATTCTTGCCGTCGTTAGTGCCCCTCAACGCCGGTCGCGCCTCGCGCACGCGTCCCCGCCGCACCGGCGCTCCCCCCTTCGGCACCCCCATGCGCCTCCCCCCGCCTCACCTCGCGAGCCGCGCCCACCTTCTGTTGATCGTTTGTGTTTTCGCCAACGCCTGCGCGGCGCCAGCCGAACGCCCGATCCCGGAGATCCTCGCTCCCAGTGCCCCGCTACGCGCCGTCAATCCCGCATGGACGATCGCCAACCTCGACTCGCGGCAGTTCAAGGGCTCCGGCGCCGAAGCGATCAATGACTACGGCACGGTCGGTGGCTGGGGATACGGAACCAACGGCGTGGTCGTGCCGGTCATCTGGCGCGGACTGACCGCGCCCGCGACAATCCTGGGCGCGTCGGGGAAGGTGCTCGACGTGAACAACGACGGCGCAGCCGTGGGCGGGACACCGGGAAATCCGACGCTCTGGGATCCGGCCGGAACACCGATCGCGCTCAGCGCACCGGCAGGCTACTACGGTGCGCTCGCCTATCGCATCAACGATCGCTATGAGATCGTCGGGAACGCGCAGGGACCTGGTGGCGTTGTCTCGATCATCTTCTGGGACGCCGCTCGCCGGCCACGCGCGCTCACCACTCCCGGCTCACTGTCGTTTGCCTATCCCACTGGGATCAACACCGCCGGCCAGATCTCGGCCTACGCCTCGTCGACTGGTACCGGGACCACGCGCGCGCTGTACTGGAGCAGCGTACGCAGTCCCGGTGTGGTCCTCCCGTCGGCTTCCACTGCAGTCGCCAACGGGATCTCCGAACGCGGGTGGATCGGCGGATGGGACGACAACAACGGGACCACAACGGCGGCAGGCGTGTGGCAATCGTCGAGTGCCGGGATCACCACATACTGGAAAGGTGGCGACGTCCTCGGTATGAGTCCGCTGGGACGTGTGGTCGGAGAAGGGCCGTTCATGGCGCTTACTGCACTGAGCCCCACCACGGTCGACACCCTCCCGCAGTATTCGGGGGGTGCACAGACGAAGGATGCCAATCGCTGCGGCGCCATTGCCGGCGTGTCATGGTTGGTGATCGGAACGTCGCTCAAGTCGTTCGCCGTGACCTGGACCAAGGGCAGCTGCGACGATAAGTGAGACGCAGCGCGGGCGGGCGATGAGCCCCCTCGTCCGCCGCCCGCGCGTGTGAGAGTGAGCCCTCCTCGGACCCACTCCCATGTCGTTCTCCCAGTCGCGCGGCGCGAGCCACTGGCGCCTCCTCGCCCTCCTTACCGTCGCCTTCGCGGCCACGCTCTTCGCCTACAACTGGTGGGGACGCGCATGCTGCGCACCACCACCGCACGTAATCCCCCCCGGCGGCAAGGATCACCTTCCCCCGCTCGACGGAGTGATGCCCGACGACTTCGCGCTCACGGTCGCCAGCGGCAACGGATCGGTTGCCCCTCCGTACCACTATGACTTCGAGATCGCCGTCGATAGCGCCGGACATGGCACGCTCCACTACTGGCCCGGATACGGCCAGGAGGCAGCGCGCCTGGTGACCGGACACTTCACGGTGGACTGGACGACACGCCAGCAGTGGTGGTTCGTGGCCAGGGGACTTCGTGACGCTCCCGGCTCGCGCCCCGACCGCGAGATCCCCGACGGCGGTGCGTCGAGCACGATTACGCTCCGCGTCTTCGACCAGGACAAGATCGTCGAGCCTTGGCAACCGTCGCCGTGGTCCAGCCGTTCCGATTCGCTCACCGCGTTGGTCCGCGCCGCCGTCCCCGACTCGCTCTGGGAGCTGACCCGCGTGGCGCAGCGTCAGCTGCAATGAGTCAGGGCGCAGCGCCGATGTAGATCGTCTTCGCGTTCTGGAACTCGAGCAGTCCGTGGCGCGAGAGCTCGCGCCCGAACCCGCTCTCGCGGATCCCGCCGAACGGGAGGCGCGGATCGGACTTCACGAAGGCGTTCACGAACGCGGCTCCCGCGTGCAGCTCCTCCCGCGCGATACGCTCGCCGCGCTCGAGATCGCTGGTGAACACGGCGGCACCAAGCCCGTAGACCGTGTCGTTCGCCACCCGTATCGCCGCTGCCTCGTCCTTCACCGGAAGAATCGACGCCACAGGGCCGAAGAGCTCCTCCTTGTACGCCGCCATCCCCTTCCGCACGTCGGTGAGCACGGTGGGCGGATAGTAGAAGCCCGGGCCGGTCGGGAGCGTACCGCCGAGGAGAAGGCGCGCGCCCTTGGCGACACTGCGTTGCACCTGGTCGTGCAATGCGTCGCGCAGGTCGGCGCGCGCCTGCGGTCCCAGGTCGATCCCGTCGGCGCAGGGATCGCCCATCGCTACGCGCGACATGCGCTCCACGAAGCGGCGCTCGAATTCCTCGCGCACCTTCGCCACGACGATGAACCGCTTCGCCGCGATGCAACTCTGCCCCGAGTTGAGCAGCCGGCTGGTCGCGCACGTCTCCACCGCGAGGTCGAGGTCCGCATCGGCAAGGATCAGGTAGGGGTCGCTCCCCCCCAGTTCCAGGACGCACTTCTTGAGGCGCGCGCCGGCCTCGCGCGCCACGGCGCGCCCGGCGCGCGTGCTCCCCGTGAGCGTCACCGCCGCCACGCGTGCATCGCGGATCACAGCACTCGCCTGGGGGAGCGAGATCATGAGTGTGCGAAAGAGGGCGTCGGGGAACCCGGCGTCGCGAAAGACCTGCTCGATCGCCAGCGCGCACCCTGGTACGTTAGGCGCGTGCTTGAGCAGCGCGCCATTTCCTCCCATCAACGCCGGCGCGGCGAAGCGAAAGACCTGCCAGAACGGGAAGTTCCACGGCATGATCGCGAAGACGACGCCAAGCGGGCGGTAGGCGACATAGCTGCGCGCCGCGTCGGTCGCGATCGCCTCCGAAGCCAGGAATCGCGCCGCGTGCTCCGCATAGTACTCGCACACCCACGCACACTTCTCCGCTTCGGCGCGTCCTTGCGCGATCGGCTTCCCCATCTCCCGGGCCATCAGCTTGGCAAACGATCCGGAGCGGTCGCGCAGGATACGCGCCGCCACACGCATCGTCGTCGCCCGCTCCTCCATCGGGACGCGCTCCCACTCCATCGCCGCACGGTACGTGGCGGCCAGCGCGTCACGCAGCTGTGCGTTGGAAAGCTCGTCGTACTCGGCGATCGTGTCGCCGGTGGCTGGATTGATCGCAACATGGGGCATCGGACACGAGGAACGGGAAGTGACGGGGCACGCGAAGCACCATCCTATCCTAGAGGTCATCCCACGAATAGTCGACGCCCTCCGGCCGACGCCGGCGTCCGGCGCGACCGGCGGCGATGTGCGTGGACCTGTCGCGCGGGACGTCGTCCGGTCGGTCTCGCGGTACGCGTTCGGAGCGCGACGGTGCCGCGCGGGAGAACGAGAGCGCGCGTGACCTCGGTCACCGAGCTGATATGACATCTTTTCAGATTTAGCCGAACGTGCGACGTTGCCTCGCGTCCGCGTATCGGGCCTGGTAACGGGAATCGCCTGTCACATGCCAGCGCTGCGGGAGCCGCTCTCGAGCGAGCTGATCCGCCAGCGGCTGCGCACTGGAAGGGGTGGCATGACCTCGTTAGCTTTGTGATTCCGCTCGCGCGCCGCCTCGTCGCTGCGTCGGCGAGGGCCGCGAGAACCATGCAGGCGCCGCTCACATCCAGCTGCCGCGCCATTCGTCGCCCTGTCACTTCGTCTCGATCTCTTCGACATATGCCTCCCAAGAAGCGCCCCACCGCCGCGGACGCCGCCCCATTGGCTGCGACCACGCCTCCCGCATCGCCCGACTCCCCCGCCCCCGTCGCCAAGAAGCGCGCGAGCGCGCCGAAGGAGCCCAAGGTCGCTGCGAAGTCTGCGACCAAGGCCGCCGCAAAGCCGGCCGCCGCTGAGGAAACGCCTGCCAAGGCTTCAACCAGGAAGCCAGTGGCGAAGGGAGCGAGCAGCAAGTCCGCGACGGTGAAGTCGGCGAGCGCGAAGTCCACCAAGGGCGCGATCGACGCGTCGGCTGCGGAATCGACCCAGGCGGTTTCCGCTCCGGTCTCCACCGCTGAAAACGGCGCCTCTGCCCCGCGCGCCGCAGCGCCGGCTCCCGCCGAGAAGGCCGTCGTCCGCACCGTCGTGACCGAAGCGAGCATTCGTCAGCACGCCTACTTCCTTTCGCTCCGCCGCAACGGGAGCGGCGACCCGGTCGCCGACTGGCTCGAGGCCGAGCGCACGCTGCGCGCCCAGAGCGAATAGGCGTCTCGGGCGCTGGATGGAGCGAATACCAGCGCACCACACACACGAACGGCGACGCGATCGCGCACTCTGCGCTCGCGTCGCCGTTTGCAGTTCTCCGACGTCGCCTCCACGTCTGCGGAGGCGCGGAGCGACTCACATCCTCGAGTTGCTCACGAAGGCGAGGCGCTTGGAATCGGGCGACCACGACGGGACGTTGATCGTCCCCTGCCCGCCGTATATGTAGGCGATCACGCGCGACGCTCCGCCGCCCACCGGCATCACGCGCACCGTGACGTGCTTGTAGAACGGATGGTCGTCAGGCGCAACGTCGGGAGGGAAGGCGATGTAGGCGATCCACTTCCCGTCGGGCGACACGTGTGGAAACCAGTTGTTGAATCCGTCGCGCGTCAGTTGTTCCTGCCCGCTCCCATCGGGGCGCATGCGCCAGAGCTGCATCGTCCCCGTGCGCGTCGAGTTGAAGTAGATCCACTGGCCGTCGGGGGAGTACTCCGGGCCGTCATCCAGTCCATCGGCGGTCGTGAGGCGGACCTCTTCGCCCCCGCTCGACGGCACCTTGTAGATGTCGAAGACCCCGCCGCGCTGCCCCGTGAACACGAGCCATCGTCCATCCGGCGACCACCCGTGCAGGTATGACGGGCCGCGCTGCGTGATGCGCGTCGGCGTTCCGCCGGCTGCAGGAAGCGTGTAGACGTTCGAGGCTCCGCTGTCGCTCGCGGTGTGGTGGCTGATCCCGAGCCACTTCCCATCGAACGACAGCACATGGTCGTTGTTGTTGCGCGTCGCTTCGCCGGTCGGGATCGTCGACGTCCGGCCCGCCGCGATGTCGAAACGCACGATGCGCCCGTCCTGCGCGTACATCAGGGCGCGCCCATCGGGGGTCCAGTTGGGCGCCTGAAACGACCCCGGATCGGTGTGCACGACGGTCGCCGCACCGCTCGCGACATCGAGGATCTCCAGACGGCTTCCGATGTAGTCGCGATACGGGCGAAAGTCCTTCGCCGCGGGAATCGTGAGGCGCACGTTGTCGAACGTTGCCCGCTCCGTCACGCTGTCGTTATGCGCGCAGACGAAGAGCCCGACGTAGACGGTGTCGGGGAGGGAGACGTCGGTCAGCGTCGTCGGTACGAGCGTATCGCCGAACGTCGCGACCGACATGATGTAGGCGCCGTCGCGCCGCTCCAGCTGCACGACGTCCGGGTGCGCCACCGGAGACTTGTGCTCGTCGGTCTCCGCACCGGTGGTCGCGCGGAATTGCAGCGACGCGAGGCCGTCACCGTGGACGGCCGCCGTCACGTGCGCCGCGTCGCCGTCGAGCGACGCGCGCACGGTCCAGCCGATCTTCCGGTGTGCCTCCACGCCTGCACCCACGAAATGCGCGCGCGTGGAGAGGATGAAGTTCCCGGTGAGGCGCCGCCAGACGAAGTGAAAGTCGTCGTGCGCTCCCCACATGTTGGTCCCCGATCCAGCGATCGTGTACGACTGGCGTTTGCTGTCGTACTGCACGGCGCCCGCACGCGAGACGCGCCCGATGTCGCGATGCCCCTCGAAGTCGCCAACCACTCCCTGCGCCTGCATGCTCTCCCCCCCGCCCGCGAGCAAGGCGAGCGCGAGCCATACGCGAGCGCGGCGCGCGACGGACCCACCCCGCTCCACGCTTCGCGTGGACCTTGCCCTGCATTCCGTCGTTGACTGCATCGTGACTCGCTCCGCTGAAGGAGAAGGCACCAGCGCTGCGCAGATTCTACGACGGAAATCCCGGTGCGCCAGCGGCGTTCCCCATGCCAAGCGCGGTCTATCCCTCGGCGCGCGGGTAGAGGATCATCTGTGTGCAGCGGAAGAGGGCGAGCGTGCGCCCGCTCTCCCGATGCGTCACCGTCGCGTCCCAGACCTGCGTGGTGCGCCCCCGGTGGACCGGACGGGCGACCGACTCGATCACCCCGTCGCGCGCCGTCCCCAGGTGATTCGACTTGAGCTCGACGGTGGTGAAGCCATTCGCGCCTTCGGGGAGGCTTCCGATGCAGCCGTAGCCCGCCGTCGTATCGGCGAGCGTCACCACGGTCCCCGCGTGGAGGAAGCCGTTCGGCGCCATGTGGTGCCCGTCTATGCGCAATTCGGCGCGGATCTCCGACTCGCTCGACGCGAGGATGACGATGCCGAGGTAACCGGGAAGCTTTCCTGCACCGCGTGTGTTGAATTGTTCGGGTGTGAGCATCGAAGGGATGGCGGCGGACTAGGGAGCGATGACCGCTCCATCTTCGCCATCGTTCGCGTGCTGCGCCACCAGTCGCACGATCTGCTGGATGAGCTGCATCGGACGCACCGGCTTGGCGCAGTGCGCATCGAAGCCCGACGCGATGGCCTGCTGCTGGTCCTTCTCACGCGCGAACGAGGTGAGCGCGATCGCCGGGAGGTGGTGCTCGGTCCCCGCCTCGCCCTCGCGCACGGCCCGAATGAGGTCGTATCCGTCCTTTCCCGGCATCCCGATGTCGCTCACCAGCAGGTCCGCTGGCGCCTGCCGCAGGAGCGCGAGCGCTCCTTCGTAGGTGAGCGCCGCACGTACCTGCGCCCCGCGGTCGCGCAGGATGATCTGGAGCATCGCACAGGCATCGGGATCGTCGTCCACCACCACGAGGTTGAGTCCCTCGAGCAGACGCTCGCCGCGCGCGATCGCGGCGTGCTCGCCCGATGCCATCGTGCTTTCGGGTTCCTCGCTCGACTGCGCGACGCCACTCGCCGGGAGCTGCACCTCGAATGTAGTCCCCTTCCCCAGGCCCTCGCTCTCGGCCGATACGGAACCGCCGTGCGCCTCGACGAGATGCTTCACGATCGCCAACCCCAGCCCAAGTCCGCCCCGCTGCCGCGTGCTCCCGACGTCGCTCTGCGTGAAGCGGTCGAACAGGTATGGGAGAAATGCCGGATCGATTCCCGTTCCCTGGTCCGAGACGGTCAGCACCACACCGTCCTCGACGTCGCGCAGCACCACGCGCACCTCACCACCTGGGGGGGAAAACTTGATCGCGTTGCTCAACAGGTTCCAAACCACCTGCTGCAACCGCGCGCCGTCGGCGGCGATGTGTCGACCGTGGATGGGGAGCACGGTCGTCACGCGCAGCTGGCCTTCCTCGAACGCCCCCTGCATCGACGATACCGCGTTTGCGACCACCTCGGAGGGATCCACCTCGGCGATCGTCAGCGGCATCTTGCCGGTGTTGAGGCGCGACATGTCGAGGATGTCCGAGATCATGCGGGCCTGAATGCGCGCGTTGCGCTCGATCGCCGAGAGCCCGCGAGTGACCTCCTCGTTCCCGCCGCGCAGCTGCAAGACGTGCGTCCAACCGATGATGGCGTTGAGCGGGGTGCGCAGTTCGTGCGACAGGACGGCGATCAGGTCGTCCTTCATGCGATTCATGCTCTCCGCCGTGCTGCGCGCGTCGCGCTCGCTCTCGAGGAGCGACAGGCGTTGGCGCTCCAGCTGCAAGCGCTGGGAGATGTCGGACACCTGCGCGATGCTCACCCCGGGCTCGACGTCCGACGATATTGCCCACGCCAGGTGGATGAGATTGCCCTCCGGGTCGACCAGCGGCAGTTCGGGTGTAGCCGACAGGAACTCGACGGGGCGTGACGAGCGCGCGAGTTCCTTGGCGAACGGCGACGCCGCGAACTCGTCGATCGTGTGACCGACCACCGCGTCTGCCGTTCGACGCAGCAATGCGAGCATCGCCGGATTCGCGTCCACGAAGCGCCCGTCCTCATCGAGCAGGCAGATGCCACCAGGGGCGCGCGAGTAGATCGCGCGAAACTTGCGTTCACTCGAGCGCATCGCCTCTTCGGCCACGCGCGCGCGCACGAGCGCATGCACCGTCGCGACGAGGACGGCCGGCTCGACCGGGTGCGTGAGATACGCGTCGGCCCCGGCATCCAGGCCGCGCACCTTGTCCTCGTCGGAGAGGCGTGATGCCGTCAGGTGCAATACCGGAGTGCGTGCCGACTCCGGCCGCGATCGCAGGATACGGCAGACCTCGAATCCGTCGAGGTCGGGAAGGTGCACGTCGAGCACCAACGCCGAGATCGAGCCGTCGGCGGCCTCGAGTCCTTCGGCACCGGTCGCTGCTTCGCGGATACGGAACCCCGCCGCCCGCAACACGCGCCCAGTCGTGTATCGACTCACCGGGTTGTCGTCGACCACGAGCAACTCGTGTTCGGAGCGGTCGATCGGACGGAAGTGCGGGGTGGTGTCCCTCATGCCGTAAGCTCGCCCCCCTCGTCCGACGCCTGCGGCGCTGGCAGGCGAAGGGGGACCGTGACCGAGAACGTCGATCCCACTCCCAGTTCACTCTCCACGTGCACGCTCCCGCCGAGCAAGTCGGCGAGCCGCTTGGAGAGCGAGAGCCCGAGGCCGGTGCCGCGGAGCCGCTTCTGGATCGGTGAGTCGACTTGCGAGAAGTCCTCGAAGATCACGGCGTGGTGACGTTTGTCGATGCCGATCCCCGTGTCGCGCACCGAGAAGACGATCGCCTCATCGCCCTGCTGCACGGCCGACACCCGCACTTCACCCTTGAGCGTGAACTTGAGCGCGTTCGAAATGAAGTTACGCAGGATCTGCGCGAGCTTCTTGTCGTCGGTGTACAGGGCCTGGCAGTTCTGCGGTTCGTCGAAGTGGAGGACGACGTCGGCGTTGACCGCGACGGGCTTGAACATCCCGCGCAGCGCCGAGAAGAGATCGACGAGCTCGAACCACTCCGGCGAGATCTCGATGCGTCCCGCCTCCACCTTGGCCAGGTCGAGGAGATCGTCCACCATCTCCGAGAACTCGAGCGCCGTGCTCTGGATGAACGTCACCTGCCGTTCCTGTTCCTCGGTGAGCGGGCCATCCACGCGGTCGAGGAGCAATCGCGAGAGGCTCCGGATCGCGGCGATCGGCGTCCGGAACTCATGGCTCATGTAGGAGAGAAAGCGACTTTTGAGGTCGTTCGCGCTGCGCAGTTGTTGAGCCTGCGCGTCGAGTTCGGCGTAGAGCGCCAGCACCCCGCGATTTGTCTCCTCCAGTTCGAGTTCGAGATCACGCACCTGCGCCTCGAGCGCCTCTCGTGTGTGGCGCGCGTCATTGGCGTCGGGAACGAAGGGAACGTGGAACGCGTCGTCGTGCATCATGCGTCGCTCCGTCGCACGACCATGACGGTGGCGTCGTCGCGCCCGCGATTCTCGTCGCGGAGGAGTCGCCCGGCGATCACGGCGGGATGGCACTGCAGCAGCCCGCCCGCATCCGCGAGGTTCCACCGCGAAGAGAGGCCGTCGGAGTGCAGGAGGCAGATCGAGTGTTCAGGCCACGTATAGCGCATGCTCTGCGGGCGGCGGATCTGCAGCCCCGCCGTCCCGTGCTGCGAGAGAACCGTGCGATCCCCCACGCCGGAAATGATGCGCCCGACGATGTTGCCGACACCGGAGAAGATGAGCGTGCACAACGCCGCATCGACGGTCGCGATCCCTACCGCCGCGCCTCGCGTCCCGCGCACGGCGTCGTGAATCGACGACACCGCCTCCGCGGGATCTTCGGACACTCCAGCCGCAAAGCAATCGAGTGCCGCGGCTGCCGCTTCGGCTGCCCCGGGGCCATGCCCGAGCCCATCGACGACCATCATCTGTGCGCTATTGCCGCGTGCGGTGAACGCCCAGCCATCGCCGCTCACGACCTCCCCCGGTGCGCACACGCAAACGCTGCCAACTTCGAAGGCAGAAGGGATCGATGCCGACGGATGCGCGGCGGCGGAGATGCGGACGGCAATCACCGTCCCCTCGGGAGGGCGCGAGAAGATCGAGAACTGCTCGGAGAGGCGGCGCACCGCACCGAGCCCGTTCCCGGCCGTCCCGGCGCTCGAGTACCCGTCGCGCAGACAAGCATTCACGTCCGCCATTCCGGGTCCGTGATCGGTTGTGATCACCTCGATCTCTCGCCTGCCGCCGCTGTGGACGTACGCGAGGAGGAGTACCCCACGCTTCGCATGCCTGACGAGGTTGTTGGCCAACTCGGTCACCACGATCGCCACGCGTCCGGTCACCACTTCGTCGCAGCCGTGTTCCGCGGCAAGACGAACCGCGAGACGGCGGGCGTCCCCGACCTGGCTCTGGTCGTCGATGGCGAGTCGGATGTGGGGTTTCACGGCGTCACTTCCAGCGCGTGATCGAGACGCGCGTTCCTTCCCCAACCACCGTGTGGATGTCGAACTCGTTCACCAATCGCCGAGAGCCGGACAGGCCCATCCCCAGCCCCTTCCCCGACGTCCATCCGTCGGTCAGCGCGAGCGTCAAATCGGGAATGCCGGGACCATGGTCCACGAAGTGCAGGCGCAATCCGGTCCGCATCCCCGCCGACAGCACCTCCCACTGCATCTCCCCGCCGCCGCCGTAGACGAGCGTGTTTCGCGACAGCTCGCTCGCCGCCGTGATCATCTTGGTCTGGTCGACGAGGGAGAAACGGAGCTCCTGCGTGAGCTTTCGCACCATCTGGCGGCACGCCACGATGTCCTGCTCCGAGTGCAGCGCGATGCTGCGCGCCGCTTCAGTCGGCATCGACATGTGCGGGGCTCCGCAACATGGCCATCCCACGCTCCACATTCAGCGCCGTGCGCACGCCGGGGAGCGACAGCCCGAGCTCCACGAGCGTGATGGCGACCGCCGGCTGCATCCCCACGACAACGGTGCGCGCATCGAGGACGAGGGCGATCGCCGAGATGCTGGCCAGCATTCGTCCGATGAACGAGTCGACGATCTCCACGGCGGAGATGTCGATGAGCACTCCGCGAGCGCCAGTCGCCTCGATGCGCGAGGAGAGGTCGTCCTGGAGCGCCAGTGCAGTCTGGTCCTCGAGGTCCACCTGGATCGTCACCAGGAGGCAGTCCCCCATCTGGAGGATCGGAATTTTGCGCATGCGTGCTCGGACTACTGCTGCACGCGCGAGACGGAATACCCGACCTGCTTGAGCGCGAGGGCCAGCGCATCGGCAAGCGTCGCCTTGGTCGTGATCCCCTTGAGTTCGATGCCGAGGTGTACGATGGTCTGGGCGATCTGCGGGCGCACGCCGCTGATGATGCAATCGGCCCCCATCAGGCGGATCGCCGTCACCGTCTTGATCAGGTGCTGCGCGACAAGCGTGTCGACCGTCGGTACGCCGGTGATGTCGATGATGGCGAGCTCCGACCCGGTCTCCACGATCCGCTGCAGCAGGAACTCCATCACCACCTGCGTGCGATTGCTGTCGAGCGTCCCGATCATCGGCACCGCGAGGACACTGTCCCACAGCTTCACGACCGGCGTCGAGAGTTCGAGCAATTCCTGCTGCTGGCGCGAAATGACGTCCTCGCGACTGCGCTGGAAGGTGGAGACGGTGTGTTGCGCGATCTGGTCGACGAGGCTCGTCACCTCCCACATCGCAGGGAAGAGTGCGTTAGGCGCCCCGGCCAGCCGTTCCTGCAGCGCGGTGAAGAGCGGGCGCTTGAGCGCGAGGATGTACCGGCTCGTCTCCTTCGCCGAGGCGCCGCGGACGGCGCGCGTTTCGGACACACGATCCAGTACCGCACGCGCATCGTCCCACACCTGCGCGTCGAAGCTTGCGGCCGTCCCGCCGGCACCCAGCGCGGCAGAAATGGCGTCGAGGAGGTCTCGCCCCTCAGCGGTCATCACGTTCGTGCCGCCGATCGCTGCCGGCTTGGACGAGGACGTGAACTCGGAGAGCCAATCGCGCAGTATGCGGTCGCGCTGCTCGTTGATGACGCCCTCGATTGCTGCGTATTCCTCTCGCATGTAGGTCCTCGACCCTGTCGGACGTGCGTGCCGCAAGCTGCGCCGGACTCGACGCAATCGCTGCACGGTGGAGTTGGACTGCTCGGATTGGCGTCGGTCGGCGACCGTTGCGCACGCATCTCACGAATGCGCATACGCGAGGTGTTGCGCGCGTCTAGCCGCCGATTGGACTCAAATCCTAGTCGTCAGAACCCGGAATGTCCAAGCACGCGTGCATATGCAACGACTCCCTATCTCCCAAGAGAGATGCGCGCATTTCCCCTGCGGTCATCGCTCGCTGCGCGACGGCGGTAGACACCCGCGCGCGTTCGGGTCGAACGCACCGCGTCGTCGCGGTGACGCGTCAGCGCGCTCACGGAGTCTTGAAGGGAGAACCCGCTGCACCGCCAACGCCCGACGACTCCTGCATCCATGCCTCCCTGTGCCGTGCGCCCCGCCAACGAGGATGACCTGCCGGCCATCCTCGCGATCTTCAACGAGGTGATCGCGACATCCACCGCCGTGTATGCGCTCGCCCCCACGACGCTCGCCGAGCGGCGTGCGTGGTTCGACGTGCGACAGGGCGCCGGCTACCCGGTGCTGGTGGCCGTTGCGGCTGGCGACGTCGTCGGCGTCGCCTCCTTCGGGGATTTTCGCGGCACCTGGCCCGGGTACCGCTTCTCCGTCGAGCACAGCGTGCACGTTCGCTCCGACGCGCGACGCCTCGGCATCGGGAGTCTTCTCGTACAGTCGCTCATCCCGATCGCCGCGTCGCTCGGAAAGCACGTCATGATCGGGGGAGTCGACGCGTCCAACGTGGGATCGCTTCGCATGCACGAGCGACTCGGCTTCGAGCAAGTCGCGCATTTCCGCGAAGTCGGCCACAAGTTCGGCCGGTGGCTCGATCTCGTCTTCATGCAGCGCTTCCTCGATGCGCCGGGGGCCGAGCGTGACACATAGGCTCCTGCAACGCGGGCACGGATTGCCGTTCCGGCGCGTCGACCGTACGCGTCAGTCGACCAGGCTCACGGAGACCACGTGAGTTGCCGGCTCACCGTCGCGCCGCAGACGGTGCCGCTCACGTTCGAGACGTGCGTGCTCGCCGATGTCGTGACCGTGAGGAAGATGACGCACGGGATCGCCACCGCGCGGCTCCCGGCCACCGCCACGCTCACGCTTCCAGTGATCGACAGCGTCTGCGGATCGACCGGTACCCTGTTCGTGACGACGTAACTCCCCTTCACTTCCAGTCCGGGATCGGCCGTCAGCAGCAACGTGCGTCCATCCGACGCTACGCCGCACGCGGCAAAGCTCGTGAACAGGAGGAAGGTCAGGGCGCCGCTCCCGCCGGCGGCCAGGCTTCCCGTCAGCGTCCCGGTTGTATGCGCCGACCCACCGGCCGGGCAGTTGACGATGCGATCGACTGGAAACGTCGCGGCGACCGCGGCGTTCGACGCGATGCCAATTGCCGGGCGCGACGCGAGTCGTGCGACGGTACTCGCGAGCACCGACGGGCCGTGCACTGTCGCGGTCGAGAGATCGGGTGTCAGCAGCCCCACGGCGACGGCCGCCGGCACCGCGACTTGTCCTGCAATGGCCAGTTGGTCCGCGGGAGTGAAGGTGGTCACGGGCTCGGTCGTCGTGTCACTGCCGCAGGCAGCGAGGGCCAGCAGCGCACACATCGCGGTGACGTCGCGCGACAGACGTCCTCCGCTCGTCGCCCAAGCGGCGAGCTGCAATCGAACAGACATGGGGCACCGTGCAGGTCACTCGAGGGAAACTCGCGTCAGCGAGCGCGACCGTACGCTCATACCAACCGGGGACGCCACTCCGGCGCCCGCCAGAAGACGAATCTAGATCCCTTCTGGCTTCAAGTGACCCTCCAATTCCTCCCACATGCGCTGCACCGCCAGGCTCTTCATCATGTAATTGAAGTTCGCCTCGAGGAACGCATCGCCGTGCGTGAAGCGTCCGGCGAGCGGCGACAGGTCGATGTGAGCGCGCAGCGAATCGACCGGCATGCCGGGGCGGTAGGCAGCGCGCGCTTGTCGCTCGATCGACTCGAGTGTTTCGGCAACCAGGCGCACATAGGCGAGATCGTGCTCCACCGCGCCGTGTCCGGGAACGATCGTGCGGGGATTCAACTGCTCCACCTTTCGCAGCACGCGCGACCACTCGCTGACGTAGGACTGCGTGGCGAAGGGGAACGGCGAGACGACGAGATCGCCGGTCATCATCATCTGCTCGTCGGGGAGTATCGCGACAAGGTCGCCCGCGGTGTTTCCGCGCCCGAGGAAACGGATTTGCACCTGTCGACCGCCGAGGTCGAGCGTTAGGCTGTCGGCCACTTCCCGGTCGACGCCGCGGAACGCTTTCAGATCGCACTGGTCTCGCTCTGCCTCGAACCCGTCGAGGAATCGTTGCAGCCGCGCCCGGGTCGACTCCGGGAGCGGTGTTCCGTCGGGACGCGTCCCACGCGACAGCGTCTCGCGCATCTGCTTTTCCCCGTCGACGAGCTCCGCACGGCACGGCTCCCCGCGGAACGCCTCCTTTCGCGTCTCCATGAGGCGCGCGGTGAACGGATGCGCGATCACCTCGACGCCCGGCCACGCACGCGCAAACTCCGCGTTGCCGACCCAGTGATCGTCGTGCCAGTGCGATACCACGAGGTAGCGCACCGGCTTGTCGGTCAGCGACTTGATGCTGTCGATGATCGCGCGCGTATCGAGAGGATGGTGCCCGCTGTCGAACACCAGGACATCGCGACTGCCGATCACCGCGACGATGTTGCTGCTGACGATCGCGTTGATCCCCGTCTCGAAGAAGCCCTGGACGTTCGGCGCGATCTCCTCGCGGTGCATTGCGAAC